>JAFMDF010000005.1 GCA_017857395.1 Bacteroidota bacterium
TTATTTCGTGTAATTTATGTATTAATCAAAAATTTGAGCGAACCTAGCGTTACAAGCTACGCTTAATAAGTTAGTATTACGAAAAAAACAAGGTGTGTTAAAAAAAATAGCGAAAGTACCATAAAAGTACTTTCGCTATTTTTTTTTAAAATGGAAGTTTCGGGCAAAATGCCCGAACTTCCCCTATACAGAATTTGGAGAACTCAATTTGGGAGAAGCTTGCCACCAACCATTCATCACGAATATCAAAATAGCTCCTGTAAGAAAAAGCATGAGTACAGTAGATGCTTCAGTTGTAGAACCAACTTCCTGAACTTGTTGCCAGTTGATTATAGTGATTTCTTCTTCGACAAGTATTGTTGAACTTGTCCATTCTCGCCAACCGATGATTAGCCCCGTTATCACTAAAAAAAATAATTGTATTGTTTTAACTTTCATATTATCGAATTATTTTCTCTACAAATATACCTGTCAAAACTCCTTAAATCCTTAAAAAATTAGTCGTTTGGGCTAATTGGGCGTATTTTTGGGGCGATTTGGATAATCATTTCACCCACTTTTTTAAAATTTAACTGATGAAAAAGATAAACCTAGGAGAAAAATTTACTTTATTTAATGAACAATGGACACCAAAAGTCATTGGTGAACTCAATGGACAACATATTAAATTAGCCAAAGTGCAAGGCGAATTTGTTTGGCATGACCATCAAGATGAGGATGAATTATTTATCGTTTTTAAAGGAACTTTATACATTGATTTTAGAGATGGTCGAACAGAAATAATCGGACCAGGAGAAATATTGACAGTCCCAAAAGGAGTCGAACATCGCCCCTGGACAAAAGATGGAGAAGAAGTACAATTGATGTTAATTGAACCACAAACGACTAAACATACAGGAGAGGTAGTACACGAAAAAACACAGACAGAATTGGAATGGATATAAAATATTATGTAGCTTAGACGGCTGGTCTGAGTAGTTTTCGGCACGCATTTTTTGCTTATTGCTTGTCCAAAACTACTCAGACCAGCCGTCTAAGCTACTGAGATTTATCTAAATGGCCTCCAAATAAAGCGGTAAATTATCTTTAGGCTGTTTTAAAGGAACATCCTTGATAGGAGATTCATAGCCTACAGGAACAGTAATCTTATACCTTTTTAATAGCTCGGTCATTCCTATTTTGACCATTAATTCAGCAAATTGGTAGCCAATGCAATGGTGTTTGCCTGCACCAAAAGGTGCGTATCCAAAAGGGCATTTGAGTTGTTCACTTCTTTCCTTATTAAAACGTTCGGGGTCAAATTTGGCAGGACTTGACCAAATTCGCTCATCGTGATGGGTCATTTGAAAGACCACACTAACAAAAGTATCTTTAGGAATAGTCAATTCGTTGATTTCAATATCCCTTCCCAATTTTCTGGATACCGTAATTAATGGAGGATGAATTCGAAGCGTCTCTTTCATCACAAGCCCCATTTTATCCAAGGTTCTTAAATCATTAACTTTTGTTTCACCAGTTACTTCAAAATTCGCACCTTCTGCTCGCAAAGCATTTTGCCAGTCCGTATGTTTCGCTAAAAAATAACTCATTAAAGTGAGTGTAATAGCCGTTGTATCATGGGCTGCCATCAGTACAAAAATCAAATGATCAATAATCTCTTGGTCTGTAAATTGATTGCCGTCTTCATCTTTGGCAGTACAAAATCGACTAAATAAATCCTTACCTGGATTTGCTCGACGTTCAGGTAATATTTTCTTAAAATAGTTGATTAAAAACTTACGCCCATTAATCCCTTTTTGATAATTTGAAAAAGGCAATTTGATATGAAGTGCAGCCGAGGCATTTACAATATCCGTAACCGCTTTATTAACTGCTGTTAAATCCTGTTTGGGATCCAATCCAAAAAAAACACTTGCGGCAACTTTGAGGGTCAGATTTTTAAAAAAAGGAAAGGCTAAAATTTTCTTTTTGCCTTTTAATTCCTTAATTCCGTTAGCTAAAATAGTAGGCATAATATCTAAATAGCCTTGCATCGGAATTTTTTTGAAGGCTTCCTGCATAATACTCCGATGGTATTTATGCTGGTCACCGTCCATTAGCATTAAGCCGTTTGGAAATAACTCTCCCAAAGAATTTTCCCATGCTTCTTTGCTAGAAGTAAATTTACCTTCTTCTACTAAGATAAATTTATTAGCTGCTGGCCCAGACACGACCACCGCCATGCCAAGTGGTGTGCTAATTTTAAAAATATCGCCGTATTTTTTTTTTTGGGTTTCATAAAATTTAGTAGCATTCGCAACAAATTCAAAGAAATGTCCAAAAAATGGTAAACCCCAGTCGCCTGGAATGTGTTGAAGATCTTTTTTTGTGATGGTGGCCATACTATATTATTTGTTAAGCAGTGATTCTGATTCTAAATTACTTTAGAGAGGAGCGCATTAATTAGAAACGGTATTTATTACTTAAAGTTAAATTTTATCTAGTATCTAAACCCTAAACTTAATGTAAATCCTATAAAATTGTTGAATAAAACCCCTTCTTTCAAGAAACTATTTACCTTCGTTAAGAGTTGCTACTGTTTTAAAACGCAAACAAGATTATTTACTAATGACTACCTTTAAAGATAATTCCCTATTACTCATTATTTTGTCCTTTGCGGCAGTATATATTATATGGGGTTCCACTTATTTATTCATCGCATTTACGGTAGAATCTTTACCTCCATTTATTTTATCTACGATTCGTTTTACCTTAGCTTCTCTACTGCTTTTTGGGTTAACAGCAGTATTAAAAAAATACCAAACCATTACAAAAAAACAATTCATCAATGCAGCTTTTGCAGGCATACTATTTTTGGGTTTTGGAACTAGTGGTGTTGCTTGGGCTTTGCAATTTGTCGATTCAGGATTTACTGCGCTGGTTATTTCAGGTCAACCATTGATAGTCGTTTTAATGATGTGGGCAATTAATCAAAAAAGACCTGCTACTCAATCATTTGGCGGTATTTTTTTAGGAATGTTTGGGATGTATTTACTAGTAA
Source organism: Bacteroidota bacterium (assembly GCA_017857395.1). Classification (GTDB taxonomy): domain Bacteria; phylum Bacteroidota; class Bacteroidia; order Chitinophagales; family Saprospiraceae; genus JAFMDF01. The sequence continues at coordinate 3,041 of JAFMDF010000005.1, forward strand.
GTCAAAAGGAATTAGTCGCCGCACCTGAACAATGGAAAGGCATTATAGCCATCTTTTTCTGTATGATAGCCTGGGGCTTCGGTTCTATTTTTGTATCTAAATCAGATATGCCCAAACCTCAAATAGCGAATAATGCTATACAAATGATGTCTGGTGGCATTGTTTTATTTTTCTTCTCTTTATTATTCGAAAATTCCTTCTCCTTTGATTTTACCGCTGTACCGTCAATTGCTTGGTTCGCTTTGAGTTATTTAATTGTATTTGGCGCAGCTGTTGCTTTTTCTGCTTTTAATTATTTATTAACCCAAGTGTCTCCAGAAAAAGTAGCAACGAGTACTTATGTCAATCCAATTATTGCGCTGACTTTAGGTTGGTATTTTAGAGATGAATTAGTCACTCCGCAATCAATCCTAGCAGTTTGTGTAATGTTTACTGGCGTCTTTTTTATTAATTCTACACCAGAGCAGTCGAAAAATTTATTACGAAAATTGAAGCGAGTCGGAAGACGGAGAGTCTAGTTTATAACCATAGCTTGAACATTCTTGTCCGAGCAAAATAACGCTTAAAAGTAACTACTTTGATAAAAATACCAAAACCACCTCTTTTTTCCTTCCGAGAATGCCTTTGGTTTTTGAATCGGAATTATGATGATTGCCTCTATGAAGTTACGGACGATGCTGTCAGAAAATTAATTCCGTTAGAAAAGGAAATCGTTTTATTTGAAGTAAAAGAAACAGCTAATTATTTAATCGTTGAGGTATTAAATAACGCAAATCCAGATGAGATACAATTAGCCGACTATGTCAAGGAATGGTTTGATTTAAAATCAGACTTAACGGATTTTTATAGCCTATTACAAAAAGAAAACGACTTAGTTTACATGGTAAAAGAATACCATGGTTTGCGCCTAATTGGTATTAATGAGCTTTTTGAATCTTTATGTTGGAGTATTATCGGGCAACAAATTAACCTTACTTTCGCTTATAAATGCAAACGTGCTTTGGTTGAAAAATATAGTTATAGTGAAAATTATCAAGGCAAAAAACATTACCTTTTTCCCAAAGCAGCAGTTTTAGCAAAACTAACCGTAGCGGAATTAAGAACCATTCAATTTTCTCGACAAAAAGCAGAATACATTATTGGAATAGCTCAATTATTTGCAGACAATAAAATTTCTAAAACAGCTATTTTGTCTTTGAAAGAAGAATCGGCAATTGCCAAAGAACTAATCAAAATCAGAGGCGTAGGAGAATGGACCGCAAATTATGCGATGATGAAGTGTCTAAAATGTCCGAATGCTTTAACTTATGGAGATGTTGGTTTATACAATGCGTTACATGCGATTAAAGGGTTTCCAAAACGTCCTTCAAGAGAACAATTAGCTGATTTTTTCGCCCCTTTTGAGGGTTGGAAGGCTTATTTAGTTTTATATCTCTGGCGGTCTTTAGCTATTCCAAAATATTAGGAATAAGCATGGATAATTCTTTCTTTATAACGATAAATTGACAAACTACATTACTAGCAATTATTGGCTTTCCAAAGTTTATATTTTACTCGCATACAATGCCCACAAGGTCGGTAACCCTTTTCAATTGCTGCTACTTCATTCATAAAAAATATTCGATTTTTTGTTTTTAATCGTTTGCCTAATTTACAGTCAAGCGTGCCATATATTTTTAAGTTGGCATTTCCACCTAATTTAATAGCTCCTTGGTTTATCAATGTTTTTAACTGGCGCAACCTAGAAAATTTGGTTGTGCCTAATTCCAAATGGGTTATCATTTTGAATGAAGTTTTTATTTGTTTTGTAGAAAATTATTGTAATATGGCTATTCAGGTTAGAAGCCTAACAGGCTGACTGAGAATGGGTGATTTGCTAAATTTTCAATGGAATCGAGATTTACGAAATCTACTAGATCTACTAGATTTAGCAAATCGGGAGTTCGCGGTCAACCTATCAAGCTACTTTCTTTACGTGCCATTTCCCAGCCAATAATCGCCTTCTTTCGTCCACTTCCCCATCGATAATGCCCCAACTTACCCTCTTTCCGAATCACTCGATGACAAGGAATTAAATAACCAATTGGGTTTTTACCGATAGCTGTGCCAACTGCTCGAACTGCTTTTGGTTTATCAATACTTTCAGCAATATACTGGTAAGTCGTTACATTTCCCTGAGGAATATTTAATAAGGCTTCCCATACTTTTATTTGAAAAGGGGTACCTTGTACTAAGACATTTAATTTTTTGTTTTTAATATCTGTTGGCGTAAAAATTTGGTCGATAAAAGGCTGCGTAAAAGCAGTAGCCTTAACTAGCGTCGCAAAGTTCCATTTTTTAGCAAAAAGTATAAATTCTGCTGATTGGTTTGTTCCTTGTAAAAAAGTAATCCCACAAATCCCTTTATCCGTAGCCGCTAAAAAACACAACCCAAAAGGCGTATCATGATAGCCATAATAAATAGTCAGTCCTGCCCCTTTATTTTTAAAAGTAGCAGGAGTGACGCCTTCGATATTAACAAATAAATCGTACACCCTAGAAGGGCTTGATAACCCTGCCATATCAGCTAATTGTGCTACGTTCTGACTATTCTGAATGCGTCCTTTCAAATAATCCACGGTTAAAAACTGCAAGAATTTCTTAGGACTCACACCTGCCCATTCCGTAAAAAGTCGCTGGAAATGATGCGGGCTTAGATGTACTTGCGCAGCGACCTCTTTTAATTCAGGTTGATTCTTGAAATTTTCGACTAAGTATTCTATTGCTTGTTGGATGCGTTGATAATCTAATTGTTGTTGTGATAATATTTCCATAACTGTTTTTTAGGAACAAAGATAGAAGAACAATTAACCGTAAAAAACCCGATTCTTGCGAAATTATTCCACAGGAAAATCAAACTCCAGCTGTATCCCACCTTCTCCAAAATTTTCTCGCATTAAGTTAGAAGCCGCAATGCCTAGCAATCGAATTTTACCAGCCGCTTCATAATTTTCTTCTAGTAACTCTAAAGCAGTTTGGCGAAAAGTCGCTAAATCTTTGATTTCACTATTAAAGGTTTTACTACGCGTAAAAATTTGAAAATCGGCATTCTTTATTTTTAGATTAATGGTTCGGCCAAAATTATCTTTTTCTTTGAGCGACTCAAAAACGGAGTTAATAATTGGGTCTAGTTTCGCTTTTAAATCTTCCCATTTATCTAAGTCTTCTTGAAAGGTTCGTTCTGTTCCCAATGATTTTCGGATGCGATTAGGATTGACCGCTCGATTATCAATGCCCCGAACAATCTTATGATAGTGCCGCCCTGCTTTGCCAAATCGCTGGAATAATTCGATTTCGGTTCGTTTCTTTAAATCCCCTCCCGTATGAATACCTAATTGATGCATCCGTTTGGTCGTCACTTTACCAATACCATGAAATTTTTCAATTTTTAAAGTTTCCAAAAAAGAAATGGCCTCATTAGGGGTAATGACTTTGATACCATTGGGTTTATTAATATCCGAAGCAATTTTAGCTAAAAATTTACAATAAGAAACACCAGCAGAAGCAGTTAGATTAGTCGTTTCAAAAATACGTTTCCGAATTTCTTCTGCAATTAAAGTCCCTGAATTAAGTGATTTTTTATTCTCGGTAATATCTAAATAAGCTTCATCTAAAGACAAAGGTTCTACCAAATCTGTATACTCCAAAAAGATAGCTCGAATTTGTTGAGATACTTCCCGATAAACTTCAAAACGATGTTTAACAAAAATTAAATCAGGGCATAATCGTTTAGCTGTTACACTCGGCATTGCAGACCGCACGCCATATTTTCTCGCTTCATAACTTGCCGCTGCGACCACTCCTCGGAGACTACCGCCACCAACGGCAATAGGTTTGCCCCTTAACACAGGATTGTCCCTTTGTTCAACAGATGCGTAGAAGGCATCCATGTCTATATGGATTATTTTTTTTGACAGGGCGACTGGATTTTTCAGGATGTACGAGATGAATACGTAAAACAAAAATAGGGCTTTCTTTTACAAGAAAACCCTATTTTAAAACTATATTTTTAACAATAAAATCGTTTACGGTGAACGGTTGAGACCGTTTAAATAGCTGCGTATTAGTATCAGGGAAGAAATTAGGACATACTGCCTACTGCAACTGCTGACTGCCTACTGTCAAACTGCCTACTTCCCTACATGTGTATCGCCCGATTCCCCGTAGCTGCCAAAGCTGCCTCCCGAGTCGCCTCCGTATAAGTTGGATGCGCATGACTCATTCGAGCTACATCTTCCGCAGATCCTCTAAATTCCATCACAGCCACTGCTTCTGCAATCATATCTGCTACTCTTGGCCCGACCATGTGGACACCTAAAATTTCATCGGTATCTTTATGCGCTAACATTTTCACCATACCATCCGTATCCATACTTGCTCTTGCTCGACCTAAAGCTCGCATTGGGAATTTACCCACTTTATAAGGCACGCCCGCTTCTTTCAATTGCTCCTCTGTTTTGCCAACAGCCGCAACTTCTGGCCAAGTATAAACCACGCCAGGAATCAAATTATAATCAATATGTGGTTGTTGTCCTGCAATGACTTCGGCGACTAAAGTGCCTTCCTCTTCTGCTTTATGCGCCAACATTGCCCCTTTAATCACATCACCAACGGCATAAATACCAGGAACAGAAGTTTCTAAATGTTTGCCTACTTCAATTCTTCCTTTTTTATCTGTATTGATGCCTACATTTTCCAAACCCAACTTGTCTGTATAAGCATATCTACCAATAGCAATCAAACAATAATCTGCTTTTAAGATAATTTCTTTATCGTTCTTCTTGCTTTTCGCCTTGACGGTTACGCTCCGACTTGTTCCTTTTACTTCTGTTACTGCATGTCCTAAATGGAATTTAATCCCCAATTTTTTCAAAGACCGAGTCAATTCTTTGCTACAATCTTTATCCATTCCTGCAATGGCTCTATCCATAAATTCGACCACTTCTACTTCTGTTCCCAATCGAGCATAAACAGACCCTAATTCCAAACCGATGACGCCTGCTCCAATAACGACCATACGCTTAGGCACTTTGTCAATATTTAATGCTTCAGTAGAAGTAATGACTCGTTTTTTATCGTAATTAAAAGCGGCTGGTGCAATAGGTTTTGACCCTGTAGCAATGATGGTTTTATCTGTTTCTACCGTTTCCGTTGTTCCATCGGCTTTAGCAATGCTAATTGTATTTTTATTGACAAAAGAACCGTGTCCGTGAAAGACCGTTATTTTATTCTTTTTCATTAAAAAATCAATCCCGCCAGAAGTTTGGGAAACAACTTCATTTTTCCGCTTTATCATCTGCTTCATATTCACTTTCACCTCCTTCACATCAATACCATGCTTTTCAAAAGTATGCGTTGCATTATGATAATGTTCCGAAGAATCCAAAAGTGCTTTGGAAGGAATACACCCTACATTTAGGCAAGTACCGCCTAAAGTGGCATATTTTTCTATAATCGCTGTTTTGAGTCCTAATTGTGCACATCGAATAGCGGCAACGTATCCACCTGGGCCAGAACCTATAACTGTTACATCGAATTTCATATCAATTATTTAATGTTTTTATTTGACAAAAAAACGCTTTGGTTTTAATAAAGTTGCGATATTAAGGCTTTTGAAGAAAATGGAGTAGGATAAATAGTATGGTTTTTAAAATTAAGTCCTAAATTTCTAAGACTACGAGATTTTTCTTAGATTTAGCGGTCTTTAAAAATTTAAAACTAGTATTTCATGCAATGGCCTACCTATAGAAAAATAATTTTTCGCCTTGTTAGTATCTATATCTTCCTTTTCATCATGTCCAATCAATTTATTTTGAGTGGGCTATTTAATTTACTTTGGCAGGAATTGATTCCTTGGTTTGGCGAAAATGTGTTGCAATTACCAGAAATGGATTTGAAACCTACGGGTAGTGGCGATAAAATGTATAATTGGGTCAGCATTTTAGTCTATGCTATTGTCTCTTTTTTAGGCACTATAATTTGGAGTATTTTAGACAAGAAACGACCAAATTATGAACAGTTATCAACTTGGTTAGTCGTCTTAGTTCGCTATTATCTGATTTGGCAAATGTGTTTGTATGGAATGGCGAAACTATTTTATATGCAATTTCAGCCACCAAGTTTGAGTCGTTTAATTGAACCTTTTGGCGACTTTTCGCCGATGGCAGTTTTATGGTCTTTTATGGGCTATTCCAAAGGCTATACTTTTTTTGCTGGATTAGGTGAACTAATTGGTGGTTTACTTTTATTGAGTAGAAAAACCCAAACTTTAGGCGCGATGATTGTCTTAGGCGTCATGTCCAATGTCATGGCAATGAATTTCTTTTATGATGTGCCTGTGAAAATTTTATCTACGCATCTGGTTTTATTCGCTCTATTTCTAGTTGCCATAGATTTCCGACGTATTTATCAAGTTTTTGTCCTGAATGAAGCGACGACTCCGATGAAATGGACGCCTTATACTAATGACAAGGAATTCATTCAAATGAAAAATTACTTCAAATGGGGTGCAGTCGTGCTTGGTTTAGGTGGATTTACCTTCTTTTCTTTGAGTAACCTTGATAAATTTGGCCCCAATGCACCAAAGCCCCCGCTTTATGGCTTGTATGAAGTCCATACTTTTACCCTAAACGGTATCGTTCAACCTCCTTTATTAACAGATACCACCAGATGGCGAAGACTGCTGATAGAAAGACAAAAACGTGCAAGGGTTTATCAAATGGATAATAGTAAAAAAAATTATCGGGTTGAAACAGATACCGTGAATCATTGGCTTAAAATACGAATGCCAAAAAATACTGTTTTTGTAGATTCTTTTAAATACAGCATCCCTTCCATGCATCAATTACAACTCAATGGTGTTTTTCAAGGAGATACGCTAGATATTTTATTAAAAAAACAGCCTAGAGATTCTTTCCCTTTAATCAAAAGAGGGTTTCATTGGGTCAATGAATATCCTTTGAATCGGTAGTTTTTTTTACGCTTCAAACAAATCCTTTAAAATCCGAGATTCATCCACAAACCCAATACAGTCCAGTTTCTAAGAGAATAAAAAGTGTTCTAATCCAATTTTCGTCTATCTTATTCAGCTATCCGTCTAATCATCTTGTCTTTTATTGGGCGGCTGCATAGCTTTAATTTCCATCTAATTACTCACCAATTTGTCTTATTTAATCATGTATAAAGAACTCCGTAAAAAGGCTAAGAAAAAAGTGGAAGCTAAAGTCGCTTTTTACACTTGCATTATCGTTTTTTCCTTTACGACTATCATATTACTAATGCTGAGTTTTTATTTACCTGCAATTAGTTTTTGGTTGAGGTTGCCAATACCAATTTTTATCATGGTACTGGGAATTCTTTACCTTGCTGCCTTTGGTTATAATGCTAAGGGCGCACTTTCCGAGAACTGGCAAGAGGAGGAAATTGAAAAGGAAATGATCAAACTCTATCAACAACAAAAAGCCCAATTGCCTCCACTAAAAGAATTATCAGAAACAGAAATTTTAGAATTGAAAGAGTTGGAACGCCTTAAAAAGAAATGGGGTTCGGAAGAGGAGTACGTATAAACTCAAAAAGCGCCACCTCAAAAAGAAGCAACGCTTTCACTCGCAAGTTTAATAATCAAAATTAAACCTCCTGCAATTCATTTTTATATTCATTCACCAAGACCTTTTGAATATCAGGCGTGACTGCCTGAAACTCACTAAAAGACCGAATAAATTTAGCCTTACCTTGTGATAAAGACCGTAACGAAGAAGAATATTTATACATTTCGGCAATCGGTACTTTTGCTTTAATTTTTTGATAATGCCCTTCTGAATCCATGCCTATAATTATGGCTCGACGGGTCTGTAAATCACCCATCACATCGCCCATTACATCGCTGGAACAAAGGACTTCTAAATCGTATATAGGTTCTAATAATTGGGGAGCTGCTTTTTGGAAAGCATTTTTGAAAACTTGTGCGGAAGCAATCATAAATGCCATATCATTGGAGTCAACAGGGTGCATTTTACCATCATATACACAGACACGAATATCTTGGCAGCGAGAACCCGTTAGTGGGCCTTCTTCCATTTTTTGCATAATGCCTTTCTTTATGGCATTGATATATTTGGCATCAATTGAGCCTCCAACTATACACCAAAGGAATTTTAGTTGACCACCCCAAGGTAAAGTGTTCTCCTCTTCTTTTCGGACAGTTAAATCACTCGGTGGTGGCATGCCCTCGTAATAAGGCTCAATGCGCATGTGGATTTCAGCAAATTGCCCAGAACCACCCGATTGTTTTTTGTGGCGATAAGAATCATCCGCTTTTCGAGTAATCGTTTCTCTATAAGATATTTTAGGTCGAATAAAATCCATCGATACATTATTTACCTTTTCGATACGGTATTTAATAATGTCTAAATGCAATTGACCTTGTCCATATAGTAGTGTTTGTTTCAGGTGAGGGGCTAATTCTACTTTTAAAGTTGGGTCTTCTGATTCGATGACATGCAAGGCTTTCATCAATTTCTCCATATCATTTTTACTTGGTGGACTAAAAGCCGTTCTAATTCGATGTGGTGGAAATTGTATTTTTTCTATTGCTCTGCTAATTCCTTTCTTATTTAATGTTTGATTTGTATGGGAATTTTTCAGCTTAGTCGTGACGCCTATATCACCCGCTTTTAATTCATTGGTAGCGGTTCGAATTTTGCCTTCGGAGACAAATATTTGATTAAATCTTTCAGTGGTTCTAGTATCGATGTTTTCCAATTCTTCTCCTGATTTTAAAGCACCCGAGTAAACTTTAAAATAGGAGACATTACCTACTTGTGGTTCAGAAATTGTTTTATAAATAAAAATAGACGTATCTCCATTGGTATCACAAATCAAACTTTCGCCATCGGCTAAAGGAACGGCTGGTCGGTCAGCAGGAGAAGGGGCAATGTCATTAATAAAACCCATAATTCGGCCACTTCCCATATTTCTAGTTGCAGAACAACAGAATACTGGAAAAATTTCTTGATTAGTCAAAGCAATTTTTAAGCCTTTAGCCAATTCTGTTTCGGTTAAAGACCCATTTTCGAAGAATAACTCCATTAAATCTTCATCATTCTCAGCGGCGGCTTCTACCAAGTTATTATGCATTTCTTGTGCTCTTTCCATTGCATCCTCTGGTATAGTCTCTTTGATAGGTTTTCCTCCACCATCTGGAAAATGGTACATAATCATCCGAAGCGCATCCACTATTTTATTAAATCCGATTCCTGTATTGTAAGGAAACTGAAAAGGCAGCACATTTCCGCCGAATCGTCCTTGAGCTTGTTCTAAAGTCGCTTCAAAGTCTGCTTTATCGTGATCTAATTGATTGATGACAAACAGTGTTGGTGTATTATACTTTTCGGTGTATTCCCATATTAATTCAGTCCCCACTTCTACCCCACTTTTAGCGTTTAAAAGCATCACCCCTAAATCTGCCACCTTTAAAGAGGAGACGACTTCCCCAATAAAATCATCAAAACCAGGCGTATCTATTATGTTAATCTTAGAGTCCTTCCATTTCGCATGCATCAAGGTACTAAAGATAGAGTTGCCTCTTTCTTTTTCGATATACGTGTAATCAGAAATCGTTGATTCGTCCTCAACGGTTCCCCTTCTTTTGATAGCTCCTGATTCGAAGAGCATCGTTTCGGCAAAAGTGGTTTTTCCTGAGCCCGAATGCCCCAGAAGAACTACATTCCGCAGGTCTTTAGTGTTGTAGGTCATGTCGATACAATTTTAAAGGTGAGTAAATTATATTTCCGTTAGCAGAAAATACATATATAGATAATTCTTTTCAGAATTTAATTTTGCATCTAATTGAAATATGGAATGAAAATAGAAAATAATTATTTAAAAACAAAAATAAATTACTATTTTAAGATAAAATACAGAATTTAATTTAAAATTTCATAGATAATCCATGCTACATTTAAAATATTATTTCCCTGTTTTTTAAAGGATAGAAATATACTTATATAGCGCGGTGCAACTCACAGAGTTGTGCCGCTTCTTGTTCAAAAGACGGGGAGAATAAATTATATATTTCTGTAATTGTAAATCTCGTAGAGGAAGGATGTAGAGAGGTAGTTTGAATACCTTTTGAAAATTAACGGGCTAAAACAAACAACCCCAATGTCAGTTAAGTCATCGGGGTTGTTAAAAAATAATTGTCTTATGTATGCTTACTAAGCAAGCTTAACATTTGCAGCTACAGGGCCTTTTTTGCCATCTTCAATATCGAAGGTAACGCTGTCACCTTGCTTGATTTCGTCAATCACTCCAGATACATGCACAAAAAGGTCTTTACCATTAGGATTATTATCAGGTTCGATAAATCCAAATCCTTTGGTTTCATTGAAAAACTTTACAGTTCCAGTTTCCATAATAGAAAATATTATTAAGGTATTATGAAGAAATTAATACATCAAAATTGGTTGATAATCAATAACTTCGGAAATTAATGCAAAGATGCTGCAATAAATTAGATTTTCCTAGTTTACCCTTTCTTTTTACCCTATTTGTGACGATTTTTGCCATTTAATTCATTTATTCTTCGTCTTAAACAATCATGGAACTAATAATCAACCAATTAAAAGAATTAGAAAAGGCTGCCAAAATATTGCTTTCCTTAGCAGGAAAAAGAAAGAAGTGGTGCTTTTATGGCGATTTAGGAGCAGGTAAAACGACCTTTATTAAGGCAATCTGTAAATACCTGAATGTAGTAGAAGGCGTCACTAGCCCTACCTATTCTTTGGTAAATGAGTATAGTTATATAGATGATAAAACAGCCACGACTAATTATTTATATCATTTAGATTTATATCGACTCAAACAAATAGAAGAGGCATTAGACATTGGTATTGAAGAATATTTATACGATAGTAATTATTGTTTTATTGAGTGGGCACAAATTATTGAGCCGATTTTACCAGCAGAAGTAGTAACGATTCATATCGAAATGCTGGAAGATGGTCGTAGAAAAATAACCTGTATATAATTGGTTATATCCTATTCAAACGCATATTACTTTAGGAAGAACTTATCGTTTTTAGTGGAAAAACAAATAATTTGACCTATCTTGTCTAACTTTAGTTATTTTTGAAGTAGATTTTAGAACAAAATAGATGTCAACGTAAATAAAGTGTTCAGCATCAGGTCATAAAAAGAGGATCAATTGAGGTTTAAAAGAAATATAGATAAAATTCTATAAAAAATCTTATCTCCTCTACTTTTCCTCTTTAGAAACAATAACAGGACTAACCATTAATGAATGAGTGACAAAAAGAAGAAAATTCCTATTCCAGAGAGTCTGATTAATCAACAGTATCAGACGCAAACAGAAATGTTGGAAGTGGTCAAAAAACGAAATAAGTTGACCATTGGGATACCAACTGAAACTCGCTTGCAAGAAAATAGAGTAGCTTTAGTGCCTGCTTCTATTGCTGGTCTAGTAGCAGCTGGACATCATGTATTAGTAGAAGCTGGAGCGGGGTTAAAGACAAATTATATCGACCATCGTTTTTCGGAGGCAGGTGCAGAAATTGCCTATAGCAAAGAACGAGTCTTCAAATGCGATATTTTAATTAAAGTGGCCCCTCCTACCATAGAAGAAATAGATTTAATGCACGCCGGTCAGGTGTTAATTTCCCCTTTGCAAATTCCTATTCTTAATTCGGAATATATAGAAAAACTCTTAAAAAAACGCGTCATTGCGTTGGCAATGGAATATATCAAAGATGAATTTGGTAGTTTTCCTATTGTCCGAACTATGAGCGAAATTGCAGGAATCAATGCCATGATGACCGCAGCAGAGTTAATGACCACGACAAGCGGAGGCAAAGGCGCATTATTAGGATCTGTATCAGGCGTCCCTCCAGCAAAAGTAGTGATTCTTGGCGCAGGCGTTGTAGCGGAAGTAGCTACAAGAGTCGCTTTAGGATTAGGTGCAGAAGTACGCATTTTCGATAATAATATTTCTAAATTAATGCGAATTCAAGGAGTAATAGGGAGACCATTGAATACTTCGTCTTTGAATCACTACCAATTAACCAAAGAATTATTAGCCGCAGATGTAGCCATTGGTGCGATGCATTCTACCGCAGGACGTTCCCCCGTGATTGTCAGTGAAGATATTGTAGCAGAAATGAAACAGGGTTCCGTGATTATTGATGTGAGTATTGACCAAGGTGGATGTTTTGCCACTTCTAGAGTGACGACTCATGATAAACCGACTTTCCTTAAACATGGAGTGATTCATTATTGTGTACCTAATATTGCTTCCAAAGTAGCTAGAACGGCTTCTATCGCTGTTAGTAATATCATGACGCCTTTATTATTAAAAGCAGGAGACACTGGTAGCATCGAGGATTTATTATTCAATAATCTTGGTTTAAGACATGGTGTCTATACCTTTAAAGGTTCGTTAACCAACGAATATTTAAGTAAACGCTTTGGGCTGAAATTTACCGATTTAAATTTATTAATGACTTCTAATTTGTAATTCCAGTTGTCAGTTATCTGTCGTCAGTTGATGAATAAACGGGTAACTGACAACAGATAACTGTCCTATGATAGCACCAGACAATGCCTTTGCCCTCTTTACCATATTAGTCGCCGCTTCTGCTTTTGGAATGGTCGGTGAAAGAAAAAATTGGTTTTTAGGTTTATCTGGCGTCATCATTACAATTACGATTACCGCATTATTAGTCACATTTCGCTTAATTCCCTCTGCTTCTGATGCGGAATTAGCTGTTCCGATTTACGATTTTATTTTTACTTACTTGATTCCTATTTCTATTCCACTTTTACTGTTTAATGTTCAAATCAAACGAATTATTAAAGATTCGGGCCGCTTATTAGGTATTTTCCTAATAGGTGCATTAGGAATAGCAATTGGTGCAATTGTCGCTGCACAAGTCATTGACTTAGGCGAAGAGACTTATAAAATTGCAGGTGCTTTTGTGGGAACTTATACAGGTGGAAGTGTCAACTTCATGGCAGTTTCTACAACTTTTGATTTTGTAGAAAGTCCTTTGTTTCCAGCAACTATTGCCGTAGATGTAGGTTTTACAAATGTTTATTTATTAATACTCTTTATGCTACCATCCCTACAGTTTGTGAGTAGTTTTTTTACGCCTTACCAAGAACAAGTAACTCCCATTATACAAGAATCAATAAAAAAAATCATTCCTTCAAAGGTTGTTTTAATGGAACAGCTAGCTTTATGTTTTACCATTTCTGGAATCTTATGTACGATAGGTATGTGGCTAGGGCCAATCATTGCGAATTGGATAGGCACAGATATTAATTTAGATGTATTAATTATCACAATTTTAATCACCCTTTTGGCAAATATATTACCTCAATTATTATTGCCTTTGGCTGATGTCGCTTTTGAAATCGGTCTGTTTTTAATGTATGTTTTCCTAGCAGTTATTGGCGCTGCTTCAGATATTTATGCCATCATTAATGCAGCACCGGGCATTTTATTATTTGCCATTATCATGCTGACCGTTCATTTAATCATTAGCTTAATTGGAGGAAAATTATTAGGTATAAGTATCAAAGAAATAATGATCGCCTCTTCAGCAAATGTTGGAGGCGTCTCCATTGCTGCACCAATGGCAGCTACTTTTGGTTTTAAAAAATTAGTGACGCCTGCTATCCTAATTGGGATTTTAGGCTATGTGGTTGGTACTTTCTTAGGTATTGGGACAGGCTTATTTTTGAGGTGATTCTAGTTGTGGATTGCCAGTTACCAGTTTAATTTAAGTAAGGAATGCTCAAAACTGGTAACTGGCAACTGGTTCTATTTCTTAGCCGCTTTAATTTCCGCTAAATTCACTACAAATCCAGCTAATTTTTTATTCTTCTTAGCATGTTTCTTATAGCTAGTAGCCGTTTTCATATCAGGAAATGGGCCTAAAATTAATTTATATTTTTTTGAACCATCCTTTCCTTTTTCAATACTCATTAAAATATTTTTGAACCATTGTCCTTGTAATTCAGCAACTCTTTTCATGGTGTTATCATAATCTGAAAAGACACCAACTTGTACGCCATAACCTTCTTTAGCAGGACGAGTTAATTGAATTTTATACAAATCATATTGATTATAATCTTTACCTGTCACCAATTTAAATGATGATGCTTCTTCTGGTGCGTCGTTTTTAACTACCTGGGGTTTCGCCGTTGCTTTTGTTTTACTTTTTCCCTTTGGTGTAGTGACGATAGGTTCAGAAGTAGTCGCAGCAGGTGTTGGTCTTTTTTTAGGGGACACCGCAGTTTTAGCAGGTGCAGTTTTAGCAACTTCTGGTTTTTTTACAGGAATAGTAGATTTAGGAATAACGGGTTTGGAAACAGTGGTCGGTTTAGGTTTAGTCTTCCCATCTTTACTCAAAATTTCTAATTTCACTTCCGTTTTAATATTTCCTAACATATCTAAGGCAGCAGCAGCTTTACCAGACAAATCAATAATTCGACCTTTAATGTAAGGGCCACGGTCATTAATTCTAACCACGACCGACTTTTTATTATCTAGGCGAGTCACTCGAACTTTAGTACCCATGGGTAAAGTTTTGTGTGCCGCCGTTAATTTATTTTTATCATAAGCTTGACCACTTGCAGTCGCACTACCATCGAATTCATCACCATATTGGGAAGCTAAGCCATATTCTTCGGCTTGGGCTTGCAAAACAATGAAACAAAAAGAAAAGAAGAATAACAAAGAAAAATGTTGCAATTTTCTCATAACAGTATGATTTATAATTAATTATAATTTTGAAATAGTTATATTACTAACGAAGGAGTCGTGTAGGCTAGTACGTAACCGTATCTCTTTGTGAATCTTTCCTAATCCAAATTTACCAAATACTAGGGTAAATTGCCACCTTTAGCTTTTGTCAGATTAGTTAAAGATTTGTTTTTGTACGTAAGTAAGATGCGAAGGCTTCCTCTATATTGAACTTTTGACCCGCTTTTTTTGTAATTTTGCAAGAAAATAGAAAGTGTTTCATTGGTAGAGGTATAATAACTGAATCTTATTTTAAATCCTTACTACCTTTAAACCGCTAAACCTTTATATATAAAATGAGCAAATTAGGAAAAGTTTTAGTAGCCATGAGTGGTGGTATAGATAGCACCGTTACGGCAATGATGATGCATGATCAAGGCTATGAAGTGATTGGGATTACCATGAAAACTTGGGATTATGCGAATTCTGGAGGTAACAAAAAAGAAACGGGCTGCTGTAGTTTGGATTCTATAAATGATGCTAGACAAGTAGCGGTCAATATGGGTTTCCATCATTTCATCGTAGACATTAGAGAAGATTTTGGCGATTTTGTGATTGATAATTTTGTCGATGAATACATGGCTGGTCGCACACCGAATCCTTGCGTATTATGCAATACGCATATTAAATGGAACTCTTTATTAAAAAGAGCCGATGCCTTGGATTGTGAATTTATTGCCACAGGTCATTATGCAATTATCAATGAACAAGCAGGACGTAAATTCGTCACCAAAGCAGTAGATGATAAAAAGGATCAGTCCTATGTTTTATGGGGTTTAGATCAAGCTTGCTTGCATCGAAGTAAATTTCCTTTAGGTGGTTATACAAAACCTGAAATTAGACAGATGGCTTATGATTGGGGTTACGAAGAATTGTCCAAAAAAGCAGAAAGTTTTGAAATCTGCTTTGTACCAGATAATGATTATCGAGGTTTTCTAAAACGGCGAGTAGATGGCTTAGCAGAAAAAGTAAATGGCGGGAACTTCTTAAATATGAAGGGAGAAATATTAGGCCAACATGAAGGCTATCCTTTTTATACGATTGGACAGCGAAAAGGCTTAAAAATTGCTTTAGGCAAACCCATGTACGTGACCAAAATTGAGCCTAAAACAAATACCGTCGTTTTAGGAGAAATGGAGGATTTAATTAAAAATGGGATGACCGTCGGTGGTGTAAATTCTATGAAATACGAAACAATTCCTGACGGTTTAGAGGCAGTAACTAGAATTCGATATAAAGATCCAGGTACGTTAAGTGCCTTGAGAAATAATAATATTCCAGGGCAAGTAAAAGTAGAGTTTTTTGCAAATGTCAAAGGTGTTGCCCCTGGGCAATCTGCTGTATTTTACGAAGGCGATGATGTCGTTGGAGGAGGTATTATTCATAGTGGTCGTATGAACTAGGATAAGTTTACACCCAACCAATTTTTTAGCAACCGCATCTTAGTTAAAATATATTTATTTAACGGCTAAAGTATTGATAATCAAAAAATAAACGAAAATTGAATTCGCCCCCTTGTGGGGCTACAAACTAAAAGTAGTAAGTTGTTGTGATAAAACAACTTACTACTTTTTAATTTTTAATTCGCTTTATTTGATTTCGCCTTTTGCTATACTAAATTTACTAATTGAAGGCTATAGCGTAACTAAAAACCAGTAACTTTAACACAATCTGTCATTAATAAAACCTAGTTACTAACAACTTCTTAGCAACTAATTGACGACCATCCGTTTGCACTTGAATGATATACAAACCATTGTCAAAATCCCTTAAATCAATTCGATGACGACGAGTAGATAGATTGAGTACTTGCTCGCTATACATCGTTCTGCCAGGTTGGTCTTTGATGGAAATAGTAATATCCTTTCCATTATATAGCGTCAAGTCAATAAATACTTCTTCTTTGGTAACAGGATTAGGAAAAACACCAAAGTCAGGTAATTTATTAAAAGTAACTTTTTTTATTGGGGTGTACTCAAAGTCACCATCTGTATAAATTAATTTTAACCGATAATAATTATCGCCTTCCAATGGATCCGTATCCAATTCTTTGAATTTGCGAACTTCATCCGTTGCGCCTGCTGCATTATGGATAGCAATCGACTCAAAATTAATACCATCACTAGAACGTTCCAATACAAATTCGTCATTTTTATAACCTGTATTATTTAACCATTCCATTTCTACCGTTTGTTGGATAGGATAAGCAGCAAAGGCTAATACTTTGCTGGCTCGGTTAAGGGCAGTTGGGGCAACTGTAGGGGCAGTTACAACTACATCTTCTTGTCGATAACAATAACTATTATCATCTCCAAACATTTGTAATTTGACGGTATAAGTACCAGGGCTAAGATTAGTAATAATGTGAGGGTTCGTACAAGGGTCTGTTGCTGCACAAATTAAAATAGGAATCCAATTCGTTTCTGAACCAATGATAGCTATTTCTTCTGCTTGTGCAGTTAGATTGGTTAAAGTAATAATGCCTTCGCCACCAATAAATTGCACGTTATCACAATTAGCTGGACCACCTTCATTGCCTAAACAAGTACAGCCATCCATTTGAATGACATCGCCTTGAGTATTCGCATTGCCATCATCACAAGCAGTACCAGGTAAGGCTGGTAAATTAGGGTTATTAATCGCACAATCAACATCATCACAAATACCATCATTATCACTATCTAATGTGCAAGGAATGATGCCTGCACAAGTACAGCCGTCTGCTTGAATCACATCTCCTGTGGTATTCGCATCTCCATCATCGCAAGTCGTACCTGCTGTTGTGGGAATATTTGGATTATTGTCATCACAATCCAACTCAAAACAAACGCCGTCATTATCGCCATCTGTACAAGGGCCATCTGTTACTAATACATCTTCTTGTCGGTAACAATAACTATTGTCATCCCCAAACATTTGCAGTTTGACAGTATATAATCCTGGTGTTAAATTTGTGATTGTATAAGGATTGGAGCAAGCATCTGTTGCTGCACAAACCAGGATAGGAATCCAATTGGTTTCAGAACCAATAATAGATATTTCTTCTTCTGCTGCGGTAAGATTATTTAAGGTTATCATGCCATTTCCGCCAATAAATTGTACGTTATCACAATTGGCAGGGCCGCCACCTATTCCTGCACAGGTACAACCATCTGCTTGATAAACATCTCCTGTGGTGTTCGCATCGCCATCATCACAAGCTGTTCCTGCAATGGTAGGTAAATTGGGGTTATTATCATCACAGTCTTCGGCTGCACAAAAGCCATCGTTATCATTATCAGGACAAGGAGTTCCTGAACAGGTACATTCGTCTGCCTGAATGACATCATTTAAGGTATTCGGATTTCCATCATTACAAGGCGTTCCTGAAGGGGCAGGTACATTTGGATTATTATCATCACAATCATCAGGTTGACAAACGCCATCTAAATCGACGTCAACTGGGCAATTGAAGATACCTGCACAAGTACAACCATCGGCTTGAATCACATCATTAATGGTATTTATATCGCCGTCATTGCAGGAAGTACCTGGTGTTGCTGGTACATTTGGGTCATTATCATCACAATCATCGGCAGCACAAACGCCATCATTATCATTATCTACAGGGCAGACAAAAGTACCTGCACAAGTACAGCCATCTGCTAAAATTACATCATTGATCGTATTTATATCTCCATCATCACAACTTGTACCTGCTGTGGCAGGGATAGTAGGATCATTATCATCACAATCATCAGGTAAACAGAATCCGTCATTATCGTTATCTGTACAACCTGCTGTCACAATTACATCATCTTGGACATAACAATAAGTGTTATCATCTCCAAACATATTTACTTTGACAGTATAATTACCTGGTGCTAGATTTGGAATTATTTGAGTATTTGTACAATTGTCATTACAAATGGGAACGATTTGCCAATTGGTAGGTGCACCAATTATTTCGACTATTTCACCCGAAGCGGTTAAATTTTCTATCGTTATTTGACCAACACCACCCGAAAAAAGTACGGCATTACAATTGGCTGTTCCACCACCATTACTTCCAGCACAAGTACAACCATCAGCTTGAATGACATCGTTTACGGTATTAACATCTCCATCATCGCAAAGCGTACCAGGGGCAGTCGGTAAATTAGGGTCATTATCATCGCAATCTACATCAAAACAAAAACCGTCATTATCCGCATCAATTAGACAAGGAACTGTTCCTTGACAAGTACAACCATCTGCTAAATAAACATCTCCAGTAGTCATTGCATTTCCATCGTCGCAAGCAGTTCCAGGAGTAGCGGGTAGATTAGGATTATTATCGTCGCAATCTACATTGGCACAAACCCCATCTTCATCTATATCCGTACAAGGGCCAGCTAGTACGGTAACTGTTTCTTCTCGATAGCAATAACTATTGTCGCTACCAAACATATTAAGTTTGACATTATAATCGCCAGGCAAAAGATTTGGAATTATTTGCGTATTATCGCAATCACCATCACAAATAAGGACAACATTATAGTTAGTTCCCGCACCGATAATTTCTATTATCTCACTAGTCGCTAATAAATTGTCTACAATAATTTCGCCATTCCCACCAATAAAAAGAACGCCATTACAATCAGCTATCGCTCCTGTTCCTGAACCTAGACAAGTACAACCATCTGCTAAATACACATCATTTTCTGTATTTGGGTTGCCATCATTACAAAGTGTCCCAGGTGTAGTCGGAATATTTGGGTCATTATCATTACAATCTTCTGTAACACAAAAACCATCATTATCTGCATCTTCACATATTCCTTCATTCAAGATAATACTAGTTTGTGGGGCATTATTACCAGAATGAGTCAATATTAAGACGCCATTTTCGTCGCCAGGCGTATTACTTGTAGTTGTAATATCAATGACTAAACTATCCCCCGGCCCAATGACGAGCGGCAATGTTGCGCCATTTGTAATAGCAAAACTAAAAGTAGGAGAAGACTCCATCATTAAACCAATACTATCTAAGATAATTGCTTGATTACCAACGGTATTTCGGAGAATAATAGTTTCGTCGTTACCTGTAAATTGTAAAGCATTAAGGGTGTTTAGATTGTCTCCTTCTACTGTTAAAAGACTTTGAGTTATCGGCGTAAAAACAGGTACATTCTTTTGGGTAAAATAGAATACTTCTTGCGAGTTGGAACTTCCTCCTCCTATGATAGGAGAACCTGTCGCTATATAAATAACTCCATTATTTACGATTGCTTGTGTGCCATGTCTTCCTTGATTTAAATTGGGTAAAATTCGCCATGTATTATCTTCTAAATTTAAGGCTTCTGTTTTGTTGAGACCATTACCTAATACATTTTCTCCACCAATGGTTAAAATTTCATTTCCTAAAAGTGCTAGAGAACTGCCGCCTCTTGGTGTCGGAATTGGATTCGGTAAACTAGACCAAGTTTCTGTATCAAAATCAAAGACATCCACCGTAGCTACCGTTGCATTTTGATTACCTCCCAAATTTGTCTGTTTTCCAGCCACCATATACAATTTATCATCAAAAACTATAGCTTGTGCATGATCTCTATCATTTTGCGCATCTGGCAAAACTCTCCAGGTATTAGTAGTAGGGTCGTATTCATCTAACCACGCAACTCGACCTCCTGTATGTCCATTTTGAATACCGCCAGAAAGATAAATTTTTCCTTTGTGAACTGCTGCTGCTGCTGCGCCTCTTCTTCTAGCAACAGGAATTTCGGGGCCCATTGCCCAACTATCTGTTACGGGGTCATAGAGATAAATATTAGGAACAGGTGTATCATTTGGAAAGACACCTGTAAAAGCACCAATCACACAGATAAGTCCTTGATATTCGATAGCTTGAAAATGATGTAAATTTAATGGAGCAGTTGCGCCCGTTGTCCAAATATCGGTTATAGGATCATAAATATTAACCTCATTGGTTTCCCTACTACCGACTAAATAAAATTTATCCCCTGCTTCTACATATCCCGTTTCGTGTCGATTAGTAGGACAACTGCCAGGATTTCCAAAAGGGGCACAATTAAGCCCATCATTGATTGTTTCCCATTGACCAACAATAGAATTAGGATCATTAAATAATAAATTAATATCATCCCAAATTGCGGTAAAAGGAATAGTTGAACCTGCCGAACTAGCAGTGATTCCTACTGCTAGCGCTATATTTGTATTTTGAATAGCATTTAACAAACTACCCGATGTACTAAGAGGACCACTACCCAAAGGGAAAGAATTGCTGCCATTAACCGAGAGCATAGGTTGTACATTTCCATTGGCAGGATTGACAGATAAAGCTAATTTTAATTCTGCTGCTGCAAAGAGGGTACTAAAGCCATAAGTATTGGTAATAGCTACGCCATTATTTTCTTGGATTATTTGAATACCGCCATTACCATTTAACGCATTTAGGACAATTTTGATATAATTATCTTGGTCGCCTGTTCCAATATAAATACCATGCTGTTGATTACTAGTAGGCGGTGTGCTTAAGAAGGGAGGTACAATTTTTCCTGATACAGTAAAAGGTGGAGTCGCCGCATCTATTTTTACTCCAAATTGGAAAGCATTGACTTCATTATTACTATTGCCTAAAGCAATACTATCTGTAACGCCTGGAATGACTAATAATTCAGGTGCACCACCAGCAATAATATCATTTTCATTATAGATTAAATCTAAATAGTCTGTGATACCATTAGTCATTAAGCCTGTGAAACCTAAATCTAATAAACCACTTGTTCCATTGGCTAATCTATTGGTCAATGGAAGGGTGGTATTTAGGCCATTAAAGGCATCTTGTGCAAAAGGGTCTACATTATCTAATAAGCCATCATCATCGTCATCGGAATCATTTAGATTAGATACCTTAAAACCACCTATTAAGGTTTTGTCAAAATCTGATGGGGTAATGGCAGGATTACAAGGGTCACTACCATTTTGGATTTCATCGCTATTGGTATATCCATCGCCATCTTCATCAATCGTATTATCATCTGTTCCAAGGCATGTATTATTATTCGAAGGTTCTAAAACAGCTATTGAATTACCACTAAATTCAGCTACCCAAATAGTCCCTGCAAAAAAGGAATTATTGGGTAAACTTGTTACATCCAAAGGAATGCTTAATTGGTTCGCAATACTCATTACACCATCTGTTCCCAAATCACCATTGGCATCTAAGTCTACTCTTAATAAATCACCAGAAAAAGAAACCGCTAATAAATCTCCTTTCATCGCTCCACCAAAGGTGTTTGCGGTATATTCAGCCATACCATTGGTAGAGGCCTCTCTAGTAAATATACTGCCATCACTTACTCCGGGGTTTTGAAAGTCTGCTTCCCGTAAATCTTTTAAACTTTCTGGATAAGGAGGCCAATCTACGGGTAAAGTAGTCGCTGGATTTCCTGTAATGGTCGTTCTAAAAGTACCCGTTTGACTAGGGCCATCTTCGTGGGTAAATAATCCAGCACCCAATGGATTAGCTCTAACCGGTGTAGGATGTCCGCCATAATAACCCTGTGTGACTTTATGCAAGCCATCCTTATTATTGACTTTTGCATCATTAGGTCCAGGACCGTTAGAACCAGGTTCTCCAAATACCCAATTATTCGTTACATTCGGTGTTCCTTCATTTTCTGGATGTCCACCAATCCCTCCATTTGGGCCATTATCCCAAGTATATATATAACCTAATTCCGTTAAGACGACATCATATTGATTTCGAAAACCTGATGAAAAAATCGAAATTGGACCACCAGGAATATATTTAGCTTGATTTAATCCATCGTTACCACCAAAAGGGTCATTGATATCTTTGCCATTACTATCATTGGGCCGAGTAGGATCATCCAAAGTAGGAATGTCGTAAATATAAGGTTGGTTAGAGGTTGCATCTAATAAGATTGGCATGCCGTCCAACATAGTTAAGTCAATTTCCAAAATAGTTGCGGATAAAGCATATTCACTAAGGTGATCAAAATTAGCAGAAGGTGCACCTGCATTGGTGTTACCACCTTGGGCAACAATTAAAACATTTTTAACGGCATCATATTGAATGCCGTTGGTTGCATGGTTTTCTTCAGAACGGGGCAAGCCTCTGATTAAATCTACTTTCGACCAAGAAGTACCGTCATAAGTTAATCGAGAAACAACGCCTGAATTGGTATCCAGGCCAGTATCGCTTCCGCCGCCACCACCAATACGTACATCACTTGAAGAAGCATAAATAATAGGATTAGTTGGTGTACCGACAATTATAATACCAGTAACTTGACGTTCATCTTCAAAGAAGTTTAATGCACCATCTACATCATTATGATTGGGAATATTTTTCACTAAATCAATTACTTCTGTAGCTAATACTTGGTAATTATTGCCAACTTTATCAACGGTGTAAGCATAGATGCTTCCTGTTCTTTCTGAGACATATAACCTGCCATCAGGACCAAAGTCTAAGGAAGTTGGTTCACTGAGATTCGTGCCACTTAAGGTTGTTTTGGAAAAAGAAATACCTTGTGCTTGCACTTGAATAAGGGAGAGGAAAATCAAGGCAATTAAGAATAAATTAGAACAGAAAGTTGGTAAATTTAGGAAAAATTGTTTTTCACCAAACCAATTTAAGGTGCAAGTACACTTGCAGCGTATGTTGTGTTTGTTGTCCATTTCTTGTTTTTAAATTGTAAAGATTACAAGGGGTAAAAGCTATAAAATTTTGATTATGATCAATTTAATAGATATTTAATGAAGTCGACTTCATTAAAATGGTGGGGGGAGATATTAAAAATAGCATTAATTAAAAAGATAAGCCAATTGACTGATAATCAATTAATTAATTTTTAAAATTTGAGAGTCGTTTATTTTTAATTTAGGTATAGCTAGAGCATTTACACTAAATCAAATGTTTATTGATTTAATATAGTAGCTATTTTTTGTAGGTAGAAATTGTAGATGGGTAAACGTAATTACTAAGAATCGAATATAAAAGTACAGATTTTTATAGTTAGAAGAAAGTAACTATGCATTTATTTTATAATATCCTGTTTTCTGGATAGTTTTAATCAAGAATCGCTGATAGTCAACAATGTTTGATTTGACTTTAAAACGTATCGTCGAATTCATTCGCCTCAGTGATTACAAAGGTGAATAAATTTGCCAATAAAAATTGAGTATTCCTAATATATTGTATTATTACCCTGTTGTTACTTTTCCAAGTGTCTCCACAAATAATTCTCGAAATTCTTCCATACGCTTGCGTCGATATTGCATGACCCAACGTGGATGTGGTAAGGGAATGATTTCATCAAAAAAGTGATGCTTTTGATTGAGTTGATGAAAATACTTATAATTTTTTCCTTTTCCCATACATAAAGCAACTTTCGGATTACAACCGAATTTTAAATGGGTTTTGATATTATGGATGATGTGTTTTTCTACTGCTTTTTCTAAAGGTTTAGCATCATAATAATTATAATTTTTACCGGCTTTAATAAATCCGAGCGGACAAAGCGAAGTAATATAAAAATAGTTATAAAAATGGTCTGGCCCACCAAAACCATTAATGTATTCATAGACAAAATCAGCAGACAACTCAAATCTTTTTTTGAAATTATTGGGAATACCACAAATCTCTTCTAATTTTTTAGGGTCTGTAAAAGGCGTACCTGTAATACCGGCACCGAAACGACCAGGATTAATACCAAAAATTAAGGTTCGTTGTTTTTCATCATCAAAATACTTTTTGAAAAAAGCAGTCATCACTGCCCAAGTTTCGGTATTATCAAATGGAAACAGCACCTCAACACCTTTTGGGAGTTTTGTATAAGGTTTTAAATCTTTATGGAAAGTTAATAGCTTATCTGCAAAAGTCATGCAGGCAAGATAGTAAATAAAATTATTAGAAGTTATTATTGAAGGAAGGAAAAGGAAATAATAACTTCTAATAAGAAGCAATAATTTTCAAGTTTATTTTTTTCTCCCAATAAACCAACCTATCAGACCAGCCATTAACCCGCTACAAATAACATTTGCAACTAACTCCATGGGAATTGAGTGTATAGTCCAGATTCGAAATTGGGAAGCTAGACCTAATAAAGAAGAAAGGGTAATTAATGCACCTAGTAATGCGCCATATTTTAATCCACCTACAAAAGTGGAAATATTTGCCCACCGTATGAAAATAAAGCTAAATAAAGCAGCCCATACTAAACAACTTGCAAACATTAAACTGATTTTGAATTGATCTTCTGGATATGCTGCTGTTCCTTTAAATTCGACAGGAATAGCTAAAACATCTTTCAAAAGAACACCATAAACACCCCAACCCAATAAAAAATAAGCAATGCCGCCAATTAAAGTAGCTAAAGTAAATTTAGTCCAATTCATTGTTTTTACGTTTTGATGATGAAAATAAAAAAAGTGATAGGAGTTGATGAGTTAATAAGGGAATGAGTTAACGAGGTCTGATATACTCGTCATCTCATTCCCTCATAACCTTTTATTAGCTCAGTTTTAACTCAAAGGCGCATATTCCAAAGTAGAACATAATACTCCTCCCATTAAGCCTAAAGTAATAAACCAATAGCCTGTATGAATCCAAATATATTTCCAGCCCCTTCTTTCAAACATGGCATTAACGGCGATAATAGGTAAGATAAGAAAGACTGTAAGAAAACCACCATGCAAAAAGCCGTGACCAAAGCTTCTGTGGTTCGCGCCATATTGGGTCATCAATTCATTGAACTGTTGTTGTGTAGCACTTCCAGCCTCTGCTACAGCAGGTGACATCATTTGAACGACTCCTGCTTGGTGAATAACTAATGTACTTAGAATAAAAGCAGCTAAGATGCTTAAAATATAAGACAAGCCGAAAGTAAATGCCATATTAGCGCCTTCCATATCCGCATCAGTAAATCCATTGACGCGCATCCAAGGTCCGCCAAGTACTTTAGGATTATAGTAAACAGCACCAACAATTAGAGGAATTAGTGCAGCGATAAAGAACATGTAATAATTAGTAGGCATGATGAATTTTTTTATTAGAAAATTTAAGTTGTGGACAACTGGTAGAAAATAGGTTTGTCATAAACGAGTCACAATTTACAATATTTGTTTTTAATAAAAAAAAATAACACAAAAAATTTATTTAAAAAAAGAAACATTTTTTTTATGACTAACTGTTCTCTATTGAGCATATAAGCTTCCTTTTAGCTAAAAAAGAAACAAAATGCTATTGTTTACGCTTAAATGGATTGGCTTAAACGTCAGTATTTTTAACAAAAACCGAGGGTAAGAAAAGGGAGATTCATTGAATTTACTTTCAATTACCCAATCATTTATTTAAATAGTCAGCATGAAAAAACTTCAACCAATTTACGCTGTATTACTTACCTTATGCTTATTATATGCTTTTTCGAGTAACCCACCAAACGCCAATACTGGAGCACCAGGCGAAGGGAATTGTACCAGTTGCCATACTGGAAGTAATGCTAGTTTTGATGGCTCAGTAGCCATTCAAGGATTGCCAGAGATCATCATTCCAAATACAACTTACTCTTTAAGTGTCGTAACCAAAGTATCAGCAGGGAGTCCTGCTAGAGCAGGTTTTCAGATGGTGGTATTAGACAATCTTAATAATAATGCAGGAAATTTAAATAATGCAGGGAATGGCGCTGCTGTCATGAATCAAGGTGGGAAAAATTATTTTGAACACAGCACCGCCTTACCCTTTAATAGTATAGATTCTGTCGAATGGACCGTAGAATGGACGGCACCTGCTACTATAGCAAGTGATTCGATTAAAGTTTATATAAATAGTATTTTAGGAAATGGTGGAGGAAGTGGAAATGATTTGATGGTTAAGGAACAAACTGCTTATGGTTTTCAAACTGCTGTTGCCTTGCCTATAGAAATTACCATTATAGAAGCTAATGATTTATCTTGCTTCGAAGCAAATGATGGTTCTGCAACCGTCAGCGCAAGTGGAGGAACAGGCGCTTTTACTTATAAATGGTCTATTGATTCTACAACTGCTTCGATTTCTAATCTATCAATTGGGCGCTATATTGTAACCGCTACAGATTCAGAGGGTAGTACGGGAACAGCGACCGTTACAATTGACCAACCAGATGAAATACTTATCTCGGTAGATAATGTAGTTAATATCTCTTGTAATGAACCAATCGGCGGCGCAACAATTACTGCGAGTGGTGGCGTAGCGCCTTATACCTATTTATGGAGTACGGATAGTACGACGACAACGGTGAATTTACCTGCGGGAACGCATAGCGTAACTGTAACAGACGCTAATCAATGCACGAGTACAACCAGCGTGACCATCAATGAAGATATTCGCGAACCTATTGCCTTTGCTGGATTAGATGTATTAATCACTTGCGAAGATACTAATACAGCAACAGCACAGTTAGATGCTTTTAATACGACTACAGGAACAGGTGTCACATATCTTTGGACAACAACTAATGGAAATATTGTATCAGGAGCAACGACTTTAATGCCAATTGTCGATGCGACAGGGAATTATATTTTAACAGTGATAAATGGTTCAAATGGTTGTGTAGCAGTTGATACAGTTATAGCGACTTTTAATACACTGCTACCCATTGCAAATGCTGGAGCAGACCAAGTAATTGACTGCGATAATACGAGTGCTACTTTAGATGGAAGCAGTAGTAGCCAAAATGATGATTTAACCTACAGTTGGACAAGTTTAGCTGGAAATTTTGGGAGTGGCGAAAATACTTTAATGCCAGTTGTAACAAGCGCAGGTACTTATATTTTGACAGTTGAACGTGTAGGAAGCTGCATTGCAATAGACTCCGTTTTGGTTACTCAAGATGCGAATATGCCAGAAGTAATGCTAAGTGGAAATTTACAAATTGGTTGTGCAGATAGCGATACCATTCAGATTGCAGGAAATGCAACAATGGGCGATAATATTATTTATAGTTGGACAACAAATGGAGGCGTCATTATTGGAGATAGGACTACTTTACAAACGGTCATTATTGGAGCGGGAAGCTATACTTTAACCGCAACAGATACGCTTAATAATTGTAGTAGTAATGCTTCTTTTGAGGTGACAACTGTGATGCCACCAATTGCAGTTGCAGGAATGGATAGGATATTGGACTGTGCGAATGAAAATTTAGTTTTAGATGGAAGCGAAAGCACGGGCAATCATTTAATTTTTGAATGGTCAACCATGGATGGAAATTTTATAGGCGCGAGTAATATAGCTATGCCTACGGTGGATGAAGAAGGCATTTATATTTTAACGGTGACGGATACTTTAACAGGCTGTTCAACAACGGATGAGGTAGAGATTACCGAAGATACGGCAAGTGATTTATTTGCGGCTTCTGGCGATGCCGAGCAATTGACTTGTGCCAAAACAAGTATGATGCTAAATGCAACTGCTACAGTAGGCGATAATATTATTTATAAATGGACAACAGAAGAAGGAAATATTGTAATTGGGGGCAATTCCCTAACACCTACTATTGACCAACCAGGGAAATATATTTTAACCGTCCTCGATACACTTAATGGCTGTACTGCGGTGTCTACTATCAAAATTGCACAAGACATTACTTTGCCAACGGTAAATGCTGGAGACAGTCAAACCTTAGATTGTAACACAACTTCTTTGACTTTAGTTGGTCGTTCAGATACCGAATTTAATTTAACTTATAATTGGACAACAATAGATGGAAATATTATTAATGGAGCAAATACGCTTACGCCAGAAGTGAATGCAGCAGGAACATATATTTTAACAGTAGTAGATACTTTTACGAGTTGTGCTGCTTCGGCAAGTGTGGAAATTATAACAGATGCTGCTTTACCCGTGGTCAACGCTGGAACGATGCAACAGCTAGATTGTAATAACGATACCCTAACTTTAGCAGGAACAGGCAGCATAGGCGATAGCATTACTATTTTATGGACAACGGAAGATGGTAATATATTAGACAATTCTATGTCTTTCACGCCAATGGTCGATGCAGCGGGTACTTACACTTTAACGGTTACCGATACAACTTCTGGTTGTAGTAATATGGCAAGTGTCATTATTATCGAAGATATTATTAAACCGATGGTAGAAGCAGGTGCAGCTAACCAATCTTTTTGTGATAGTAGCACTTTAACGATTAATGCTACTGCTAGCGAAGGTGATAATTTTACCTATTTCTGGTGTACAGAAGATGGTAGTATTATTAGCGGTGGAGATGCGTTGACGGTAGAAATTGACGATGCAGGTTTATTTGAGTTGATTGTGACGAATGCGGCTAATGGTTGTAAAAATGTAGATTCTGTTTTGGTTACTTCCTTAGAAAGCCCAGTACTTTCTTTAGATACAATGAATGATACAACGAACTTAGTAGTCATTAACGGTACGCTTCCTTATATGTATGAATGGATAGGAACTGCGGTTTCTTTGGATAGTTCCTTAGCTAATTTAGCTCCTGGTGATTATACGGTAACAGTTACAGATGCCAACGGTTGTACAGACGATATTATGTTTACGATTGATGAAAGTACCAGTCTAGAAGCAATAGAATCGAGTATTGAAAGCTTACAAGTTTTTCCGAATCCAACGAGTGATTTTGTGGATATTAATTTGACTTTTAATGAAGTGCAAGCAGGACAAATACTGATTTTAAATAAAGTTGGTCAACAAATTTGGCAGCAAAATTTTGAGGATAGAACTATTAACCTTTCTGTTGCTGTCAATGAGTGGTCTGCTGGGATTTATTATATGATGATACAGACGGAGAAAGGAGTTAAAACGGAGGAAATTGTGGTGATTCGATAAAATTAATTGTAGAAAATATATCAAAAGCGGTAGCCTGTAAAAATGGACTACCGCTTTTTGTTTTTGTGTGGTAAATTCATCTACTTAAATTCTGATAAATAATCTTTTGAATTTTTAATTATAGAGCCCTACATTTGCGCCATGTTCACACAATTCAACGACCGCCAAACCCTATCTGCAATACTTCTACTAGCCTATTTTATTTTCATTCTATGGCTAGTTTTTAGAAGCCAAAAAGATGAAAATAGTGAAGATTACTTTCTAGCTGGTAGAAAAATGCCATTCTGGGCATTATCTATCACCTTCATTGCTTCTTGGTGGGGTGGCGGTTCTGCAGTCGATTTGATTGACCAAGCTTTTACTAATGGTATTAGTTCTTTTTGGATTTACGGTATGCCTGTTTTGTTTTCCACTTTCTTGATGTTTTTGTTTGCCAGAGGAATTCGTAAAATTGGGACGATTAGCCAGCCACAATTAATGGAGGCTCGATATAATAAAGCTTCTGCTCAATTACTATCTGTTTTGATACTGATTTTTATGGTGATAGGAAGTGCGGTGCAAGTAATTGTCATTGGTCGATTTTTCAGTACCTTTTTTGCTATTAGTTACGAAATGGCAGCTATCATTGGTACGTTGATTGTAGTGGCTTATTCTGTTTTTGGTGGATTTAAAGGTGTGGTTATCACAGATATTTTGCAGTTCATTTTTTTATTAATTGCTGCGATTACTTTATTTGTTTATGCTTATAATGGAGCGGGAGGATTTAGTGGTTTAGCTGAAATAGTTGAACAAAAAGAGCTACCGAATTTCTTTGATTTTACCCATAATTTATCGAATAATATGGCGTATATCATCACCTTTGGTGCAGCGTGGATGATACAAGCGAATATATGGCAACGCATTTCTGCGACTCGGACGCCTATAGATGCTAAAAAAATGATGGTGATGAGTTTTTTAGCTTTCTTGCCTCTCTATCTTTTAGTAACATTGACAGGCATGTTAAGTCGAGGCTTATATGAAACTGTACCAGAAGGAGGGATTGCAGCAGCTATGATTTTTGAACAGATGCCAACGGTACTTTCGGCGGTTATTTTTGTAGGCATCTGTTCCGCGATTATGTCTACAATGGATTCCTTAATTAATACAGGTGCTTTAGTTTTAACAATTGACCTTTATCGACCAAAAAATAAAATAGTTTCTGATAAACATTTAGTAAAAATAGGTAGATATGCGACACTCTTTGTCGCCTTATTAAGCCTCTTTATTGGAATCAATATCAATTCTATCCTTACCGTTGCTTGGATTGGTTCTGACTTTTTAGCAACAGGCGCTTTTGTGCCTTTAGTAATGGGTTTTATCTGGAAAAAAGGAACTTCGGCTGGTGCAATGGCTTCTATGGTTTTTGGTATTTTATTTTCTTCTTTTAATTTATTAGCAGCTTTTGATATTGGTATTAGTGTTCCTTGGGAAATTGCTTCTACAACCCAAGCCATGACGGGTATGTTGGCTTCTTTTATACTTTATATTATCGTTAGTTTATTAACTACACCATCTGCTAAAGGGGCTGATTTTATAGAAAAAGCTGGGATGTTGGAGAAACAGTAATAATCAACCCAACCATTTTAAAAAGAATTCCGTCTATCTTTTTAATGAGTTATATCCCAGAAACTGCATTGACCCATTACTTGTGAACATATCCTACAATTAAATAGTAATGGACTGGATGGTAGGCATTAATTTGTCTACCGTTTTTTTATTTATGTAATACCTCTTGCCCTCCCCGAATTAACGTATATGCTTTATTTAACCGAACATTATAGAATGTTTCTAACTGATTCTTCTGCCAATAAACTTCTACTCTATCAATAGTCGTAGCTGATCCCAAGCCAAAATGCAAAACAGCAGGTTTTTGCATCTTTTGCCCCCTGCCTGCATTTACTTCTTGGGTATATACCTGATTATTGGCGTAGACCTTTACGATTGCGCCGAGTCCAAAACGATTGCCAGCTATATTTTTTAATTGTAATTTTATCCAAGTATTTTTGGTCGGTTTTATATTTTTGAATAGCCGAAACTTGCCAGCTACGCCCATTGCCAAATCTAATAAACCATCATTATTAAAATCCACAAAACAGGCATCGTTACCAGTGGATATTTTGGATAGGCCAGATTTATAGGTGCTTAACTCAAAATTATGATTGGGTTGTTGTAAATACAAATCAATGTAGCGACAACCATAATATACCGTCGTGATAATATCTGCCAGTCCATCATTATTAACATCTCCGAAGGTTGCACCAGCATGTGTTTCTTCATATTCAATGCCATGACTGTCTCGCAAATCAGTGAATTTTTTCCTATCATTTCTATAAATAGTCGTCCCTCTGTGGTCATATTTCTTCATGTAACCAGGATGTGCTAATTGAGGCATTAATAAATCAAAGTCTCCATCATTATCAAAGTCATACCAATCTACGCCAGTTCCATGATTACTAACGGTACTGCTTTGATTAACTGCTTTGGGAACAACAATAGGAGAAAAATGACCTTGCCCGTCATTTAAGTATAACTCATCTGTTTCTAAGAAATAATTCGCAATATATAAATCTGCATCTCCGTCCATATCAATGTCTGTAAATTGACAGCCTCTACTTCGTTTATTTTTATTGAAATTTGCGTAATAGGTGCTATCCTCATTCGGAACGCAATCAAAACCTAATCGATAGTTTTCTTGCCCTTTATGTAATGGATATAATCTTTGAGTGATGTCTTCAAAATTATTTTGGTGATTATTTAAAAAAAGGTAATTGGGATGTGGTACAGGATAAGGTTCCCATAATTGAACCAATACTAAATCTGGAAAATGGTCATTATTAATATCCGCAATGCTAAAGCCATGAAGCGAAGGTAAAGGTGGTAAGTCGATTGCTGTTTCTTCAAAAATACCTGATGCTTGCTGAATGTACAAGACACTATGTTTATACCCAAAAAGTAAAATGTCTTGCTGCCCATTATTATCCATATCTAGAAAGGCGGCACCAGTTACCCCAAAAGAAATTGTTCCAATTACTGCTTCTGTAATGTCTTCAAAATGCCCTTTATTATTTTTATAAACTCGACCGCCTACGATTAAATCAAGCCAATTGTCTCCATCTAAGTCCCCCCAAGCAATATGTTCATTATATAAATCAGTAGAAATACCGACTGCTTGACTTATATCTTCAAAAATAGGAGGAATGGCAGGCATTAATTCCATTTCTATGTCCATAGTTAAGGCGCAATTTTCTCCCTGTAATTTCCTTTCGTTCGTTTCCAATATAGTAGGATAGAAATTGCCTCCATCTTCTGCATAGCAGAAATCTTGATAAAAGGTGGCGTCTTGTTTTAGCCCAAAATCGCCTGTGAAATTATCGAGTACTATATAAAATTGGTCATTATTAACAAAGACAGGACTACTTAATTCTATTTCAATAGCTTGGTAGCCTTTTTTTCTTTTTTTCTTCTGGATAGGCGGTGTCAAGTCTTTGGTAAAAAATGGATAATTCAAACCACCTTCATGCCCATATATATGTGTGGTGAATTTCCCTTTTCCACGGCCGTCTAAATGTAAAATAATTTTACGGATAAAGCCTGGACGGTCTATCTGGAAACGAGCCATTTGCTTTGGGTATTCCTTTGCGGAAATATTGACACAGTTCTCCAGCGTATTATAATTGGAATAAGTATGAATAGGAGATTCTCGAATTTCAGCAGCAGAGATAGTAGAAAAATTTTGAGCAATTGAATGTTGATTAAAAAATAAACAGCATAAAAAAAAGAAGTAGCTAAAAGTATATTGCTTTAAGGGCATGTATTTGAAATATCTTTAGATGAAATGAGTAGTCATTATATCACTAGTCATTAAGTCGTTAGTGGGGCGGTAGGTATTTAAAACGTAGGATATTTAAAACAGGTACAATTTTTATGCTTTTTGAATTAATTCAATTGCTTTCTTCAACTCCTCTGGCCGATTCACATTCATCAATTTCTGCCCATCCGGCGCATCCACTAGTTGCACATCCGAATTAATTAACACTTTTCTTGGACAAGAAAAACCTTGGGCTAAAAACTGTAATAAAACAGGATAACTCTTCGGTTCCCAAATACTAATTAAGGGTTCTGGAAATTGATTGACGGGACTATTAAAAGCAGTTGCAATAGCTGATGGATTTCTGTTTTTAACTAAAAAATCTAACGTCTCTAAATCCAATAAAGGCAAATCACAAGCAACGACTAACCAAGCGGCATTTGGTCGATGCCTAAAAGCAGAAGCAATCGCCCCAAAAGGCCCTAAATCATAAAAAGTATCTTCTAAAAATGGGTAATCAGTCGCAGATTCATTCTTACTAGACCGAACAGATAAGAACGTTTCATCACAAATTTCATTCAAGACATCTGCCATATACAATCGCTGTGGCTTGCCGTGATACTCAATTTGCCCTTTGTCTTTTCCCATTCGCTGGCTTTTTCCGCCTGCCAAAACTAAACCATAAATCGGAGGATTTTCTCTTACTAATTGTTTTTCTAAAAAAGCAGCAATTCTACTTATTCGTGAAAAAGGGTAAGTTGGAATATCTGCAATATTGGGTAAATGTTCTTTTAAGAAAGCAGGGATTTCTTTTGCGTCGGCAGTCATCAAAATTAATCCAACATCTGTTAATCGGTCTAATTTTTTAGCTAATGACTTTTCCTTTTTAGGGTCAATAACGACTATTTGCTTTTTAGCGGTAAAATGATTGCCATTAATTAACACTAAATCTTCCTCATTAAAATATTGTCGAAACTGATACCTATCTAAACCTGTCTTGGTGTCAAACCGATGAAAATTGATTTTATCGGTGTACTCCAGATGTGCACCAAAATTAATAGCATTTTCTTTGGTCGAATTTGCCACTGTATCGTCTGCACTTTTATGATCCGCATCTACATAACTTACCTTGTATTTTTCGGCTAATCGTTCCGTTATTTTATACGCTAATTGCTGGATATTACCACAAAGAGTGCCTATAATTGCCCATTCATTTCTACCGAAAAATCCGTAATTGGGTTTACTGAGTTTGGTATGCTTCTGATGTTTTTTTTCTGCCATCTGTTTAATTAATTTTATGCTATAGAAACGCTTTCTACTTTTTAAAGTTTTATTTGATTCTTTGATTTTCCAAAAATACAAAAATAGTAAGCATTCATTGAGAAACAAAACCTCAAACGGGAAGAAATCTCATTCCAAAAATCCCTATCTTTGCACCTTTGTTTAAAAAAAATGGAACTGATTTTATAGTGTAAGAGTTTTCATTTTGAATTTTTATTTTTATTTTAATTTTTATTGACGACATGAAACTAGCCCTTAATTGGTTAAAAGAATATACAGATATTAATTTACCACCGCAAAAAGTGGGAGAAATTCTTACGGATATTGGCCTAGAAGTAGAAGGCGAGGAAGAAATTGAAAGTATTCCTGGAGGTTTGAAAGGCCTAGTCGTCGGTCATGTGAAAGAATGTGGCAAACATCCGAATGCAGATAAATTATCTTTAACAAAAGTAGATGTTGGAGGGGATGAATTATTGCAAATTGTTTGTGGTGCGCCTAATGTAGCCGCAGGCCAAAAAGTAGTTGTAGCTACAGTTGGCACAATGCTGTATCCTTTGGATGGCGCCCCGTTTAAAATCAAAAAAGGAAAAATTAGAGGAGAAGTTTCGATGGGAATGATTTGTGCAGAAGATGAAATTGGTTTGGGAACAGACCATAATGGCATTATTGTTTTGCCAGAAGTTTTAGCAGTAGGGACTTTGGTGCGAGATCATTATGAATTGGAAAACGATTACATCTACGAAATTGGTTTAACACCTAACCGTTCGGACGGAACAAATCAAACGGGTTCTGCTAAAGATTTAGCAGCAGCTTTGAAAATTAATTATGGCCATTCTGGTGAAGTTAGAATGCCGTCTGTAGCAGATTTTAAAGTAGACAATCACGACTTACCTATTCAGGTGACGGTAGAAAATACGGAAGCTTGTCCAAGATATTCTGGTGTGTCCATTTCAGGAGTGACGATTAAAGAATCTCCAGATTGGCTAAAGGCTCGATTGATGTCAATTGGCGTTCGACCAATTAGCAATGTGGTCGATATTACGAACTTCGTTTTACACGAATTGGGACAACCACTACACGCATTTGATGCGGATAGGATTACGGGTAAAACCATTCTCGTTAAAAATTTACCTAAAGGAACAACATTCCAATCTTTAGATGAAGTAGAACGCAAGTTAATTGCGACGGATTTGATGATTTGTGATGGCGATTCTAATGGAATGTGTATTGCAGGTGTTTTTGGCGGCTTGAAATCTGGGGTAACGGATGATACAACGAATATTTTCTTAGAGGCAGCACATTTTAATGCAAAGACCACTAGAAGAACGAGTTTCCATCATGATTTAAGAACAGATGCAGCTAAAGTATTTGAAAAAGGAAGTGATCCTAATATTACGGTTTATGCTTTGAAAAGAGCAGCGCAATTAATCAAAGAATTAGCGGGTGGTAAAATTGCTTCTGAAATAGTAGATATTTATCCAACAGAGATTAAGCGAGCAGAAATAAAAGTAGCTTATAGAAATGTAGAGCGATTGATTGGGGTGCATATTCCAAAGGCAGAAATCAGAGCGATTTTGGAAGCGATGGAAATGGAGATTTTGGAAGATGGCGAAGCATCATTTGTAGTAGCTGTTCCAACCAATAAAGCAGACGTAACCAGAGAGGCGGATTTGATTGAGGAGATTTTACGAATTTATGGCTTTAATAAAGTGCCGATTCCTACACAGGTGAAAAATTCTGTAGTAGCGACTAAAAGACCTAGCCCACAAGAATTACGAAATGTCTTAGGGGATTATTTAGCGGCTAATGGTTTCAATGAAATGATGGCGGTGTCGTTGACAAAATCTAGTTATGCTAGAGAAATTTTGCCTATTCCAGAAGAAGACTTAGTTTTTGTCAATAATACCTCTAATATCACGTTAGATGTGATGCGACCAACGATGTTGTTCAGCGGTTTAGAAGCCATTGCACATAATCAAAATCGTCGAAGCATTGATTTAAAATTATTTGAATCAGGGAAGACCTATAAAACGACGGAAGAAGGAGGACATAAGGAAACGCAGCATTTAAGCTTATTTTTAACAGGTCAAAAAGCTAGTGAGAACTGGCAGAAGATGGGACAAGTACCTGTTGATTTTTATACTTTAAAGGCTTATGTCAATAATGTTTTAGCTCGTTTAGGCGTAAAAGGGTTTCAAGAAGACAATTTGAAAGACGATATATTCTCAATGGGATATAAATATTTCAGAGGGCAACAAATCGTAGCGACATTTGGAAAAGTACAAAAGAAGATTGTCAAAGCAATGGGCATCAAAAGCGATGTGTATTATGCAGACATTAATTTTGATGCTTTAATCAAGGCGACTAAGAAACATAAGATTGGTTACGAAGAGTTGAATAAATTCCCGACGGTTCGTCGAGATTTAAATCTAATTATTGATAATTCGGTTAGTTTCAACGATATTGTAAAAAATGCACGTAAAACAAATAAGAAAAGTTTAAAAGATATTAACCTTTTTGACGTTTATGTAAATGAAGAACAATTAGGGGCTGATAAAAAAGCGTATGCTGTTAGCTTTGTCTTCGAAGACAAGACCAAAACTTTGGTTGATAAGTTTGTAGATAAAGAAATGAATAAATTGATACAAGTTTTTGAACGAAATTTAAATGCACAGATAAAGAGATAGAAGATAGAAGTGCTAAATCATGGTGATTTTCAAAATCACCATGATTTAAACAAGAAACACTATAACAAACACTCGAAAAAAATGGAGCTATCAAAAAAAATAGCGGGCATTAAAGAAAAAATAACACAATTAGCATCAAAAATGGAGAACCTCCGTTTAGAAAACCGCCTGTTAGTTGAGGAAAATAGTAAATTAAGAACTAAATTGCAGCGTGATGCAGAAGAAACTAGTTATCTAAAGCATCAATTAGCTGTATTAAAAGAGCAGTTATTGGCCAAATCACCAAAGACGGTGATTGAAGAAGAGGAATGAGTGGCGTGTAGGATTTGAAAGAAATTTAAAATTTAAAATTACAACTCTAAAATTAAAAAATGCTAATAAATAGCAAAATCTAATTTTAGTAAAGTAAATTTATTTTTCCTTATTTCTAAAAAGTTACTTTATTAAAAAGTGCTTTGAACAACAGTTAGTATAAGATTTTGAGACTTTGTAAAATAATAGCTTAACAACCTTAAATTTAATAGTAGGAAGGAGATATTTTTTATTTCCTAATTTTTAAATTGACGATTTTAAACTTTTACAATTCTCCCATCGGTTTTGAATATGGATAACCAAGACAATAAAATTAGAATAACGGTCGTCATTGCTGGCCGTCCATATTCCTTAAAGGTAAAAGCTGAAGATGAGCCTGTTATCTTACGTTTAACGAAAGAAATAAACGATAAAATAAGGCAATTCCAAACGACTTATACCAATAAAGATAAGCAGGATTTACTGGCAATGACTCTATTGAGTTACTCCGTAGATTTACATAAAGCTAGAACCAAGACCACTACTAACCAACCTATAACGAATCCACTCGCTGATTCCCTTCACGAAATTGACAATTTATTGGATGACTTGTTAGTCGATTAGACTTAAATTATTTAGATACTTGATGCTAGATGTTGGATGTTAGAAATTGAATTATAAATACCTATTACACGGTATATCGAGTTTCGAGTATCAAAAATCAAGTATCAAAGAAGGTCATCCTATTTCAATCATATATAAATAAAGTGGACTTATGGAAATACTTATGGGATTACTCGGAGGAGGAGTAGTTGGCGCGATTATCGCTTTTTTGATGGTCAAATCATTTATAACTAAAGCCAATCAAAGCAAAACCGATGAAATTAATCGTAAAGCAGATTTAGTATTAGAAGAAGCAAGAATAGCGGCTAAGCGAACGGAAGAAGAAGCTAAGCTAAAGGGAGATAAAATTATTAGTAGAGCGGAAACCAAAAATGAGCAAATTAAGCAAAAGAAGATTCAGGAAGCAAAAAGCAAATTTAGTAGCCTGAAATCTAAGTTTGAAAGTGAAAAAGCCCAGCATAAAATCGACATGAAAGATTTGGAGTTTGAGGCAAAATCTTTGAAGGCGGAGGTGAAAGAACAGGAAGAAGCACTAGAAGCAAAGCAGGAAGAGTTTGATATGCGCAAACAAGAAGTAGAGAATAAAGAAGCGGAAATCAAGGCAGTAAGAGAGAATTTAGACAAGCAAATGAAAATTGTTGCGAAGAAAAAAGAGGAATTAGAAGCAGCAAATGAAGAGCGGATTAAAGCTTTAGAAAATATTTCTCGATTAAGCGAAGCAGAGGCAAAAGAGCAATTGTTAGAAGCTGTAAAAGCAAAGGCGGAAACAGATGCGATGTCTATCATCAAAGATACGATTACTCGTGCGAAGGCAGATGCTAATAAAGAAGCAAAGAAAATTGTGATTCAAACCATTCAAAGAATGTGTGCAGAATATACGATTGAAAATACAGTTTCTGTATTCAATTTGGAATCGGATGACTTGAAAGGACAAATCATTGGTCGAGAAGGTCGAAATATTAGAGCATTAGAAGCAGCAACGGGCGCAGAAATTGTAGTAGATGATACACCAGAGGCAATTGTGATTTCTAGTTTTGATCCGATTCGTAGAGAGGTTTGTCGATTGTCGTTAAAGCGATTGGTTGCAGATGGTAGAATTCACCCTGCAAGAATTGAGGAAGTAGTAGAAAAGACGAAGAAGCAATTAACAGAACAGATTATTGAGATTGGAGAGCGAACGGTGATTGATTTAGACATTCATGGTTTACAACCTTACTTAGTCAAGATGGTTGGTAGAATGCGTTTCCGTTCTTCTTATGGACAGAACCTTTTAAAGCACTCTATCGAGACAGCGAATATTTGTGCGATGATGGCGGCAGAATTAGGCTTGAATCCTAAGCAAGTGAAGATGGCGAAGCGAGCGGGACTCTTACATGATATTGGGAAAGTAGCAGAAGAAGAATCTGAAATGTCGCATGCTATTTTAGGCATGAAGATATGTGAGAAGCACGGAGAACATGCGGTTATTTGTAACGCAGTTGGTGCCCACCACGATGAAGTAGAAATGAATAATATTATTTCTCCTTTAGTTCAGGCATGTGATGCGATCTCTGGTGCAAGACCAGGCGCAAGAAGAGAAATCTTAGAAAGTTACTTAAAGCGAATTGGCGAATTGGAAGATTTGGCAATGGCGCATGATGGGGTACAAAAGGCATTTGCCATGCAAGCGGGCCGAGAATTAAGAGTTATTGTAGAAAGTGAAAAGGTATCAGACGAAGTTGCAGATACTTTATCTTTCCAAATTTCTCAAAAGATTCAAGACGAAATGCAGTTTCCTGGGCAGATTAAAGTGACGGTTATTCGGGAACGACGGTCTGTTACTTTTGCTAGATAGGTTAAATAAGCAAGAATTGACTTGATATTGTTTTAATTCACCAAATAATATTAGTCAATTAAACAAATAAAACATCAAAAAGGGTAGTATGCATTGCATGCTGCCCTTTTTTGTTAGGCAACTATTTATTCAACTAATTATTAGTCAACTATTTAACTATTTTAGGGTTAAGTACTTATCTTTGTGCCAATTTTGCACTAACCAACCACCATTTTCCTTAAAAATCTAAAATTTACTATCCATGCCTAAGGATAATTCGATAAAATCGATACTCATTATTGGAAGCGGCCCGATAATTATTGGACAGGCCTGCGAATTTGATTATTCAGGAACTCAAGCTTCTAAGTCGCTTCGCGAAGAAGGAATTGAAGTAACGTTGATTAATTCCAATCCAGCAACAATTATGACTGACCCCGTAACGGCGGATCATATTTATTTGCTTCCCCTAACGGTGGAAAGTTTGGATAAAATTTTAACTGAGCGGCAAATTGATGCGGTATTGCCAACAATGGGTGGACAAACAGCTTTGAATTTAGCTATTGAAGCAGGAAAACAAGGTTTGTGGGAAAAACATAATTGCCGATTGATTGGGGTAGATTTAGAAGCTATTGAGTTGGCAGAAAATAGAGAAGCCTTTCGTCAGTTAATGATTGAAATAGGTTTAAATGTTGCCCCTTCCTATATTGCCAATTCCTTTTTAGAAGGAAAAGAAGCAGCACAGAAGATTGGCTTTCCATTAGTGATTCGCCCTTCTTACACACTTGGTGGCTTTGGTGGCGGCTTTGTGCATAAAAAAGAGGATTTTGATGAATTTTTAAGAAGAGGTTTGGATGCTTCTCCAACTAGAGAAGTATTGGTAGAAAAAGCAGTATTGGGTTGGAAGGAATACGAATTAGAGCTATTGAGAGATCAGAATGATAATGTTGTTATTATCTGTGTAGTGGAAAATTTTGATCCAATGGGGATTCATACAGGAGATAGTATTACTGTTGCTCCTGCGATGA
Organism: Bacteroidota bacterium; assembly: GCA_017857395.1. Taxonomy (GTDB): domain Bacteria; phylum Bacteroidota; class Bacteroidia; order Chitinophagales; family Saprospiraceae; genus JAFMDF01. The sequence continues at coordinate 44,329 of JAFMDF010000005.1, forward strand.
CTTTATCAGATACAACTTATCAGAGAATGCGAAATGAAGCGATTCATGCAATGCGTTCTTTAGGCAATTTTGCAGGCGGTTGTAACATTCAATTTTCTGTGGATCCTGTAACGGAAGATATGATTGTTATTGAGATTAACCCACGGGTATCTCGATCTTCTGCATTAGCGAGTAAAGCAACGGGTTATCCAATTGCAAAAATTGCAGCAAAATTAGCACTAGGCTATACTTTAGATGAATTAAAGAATCAGATTACAGGGACTACTTCGGCTTATTTTGAGCCGACTTTAGATTATGTAATTGTGAAGATGCCTCGATGGAATTTTGAAAAATTCCAAGGAGCAGATGATAAGTTAGGTTTACAGATGAAGTCTGTCGGAGAGGTAATGGCAATTGGTCGAAATTTCTTAGAAGCCTTACAAAAAGCTTGTCAATCCCAAGAAAATAACCGTGCTGGTTTAGGAGCTGATAAAAAAGAATGGATTAGAACAGAAGATATTTTAAAACGTTTAGAGCATGCAAGTGATGACCGATTATTTAGAGTAAAAGATGCCCTGAGATTAGGTGTGCCAGAAAGAACGGTGCATAAGTTAACTAAAATTGATCCTTGGTTTTTAAAGCAAATCAAGCGATTAGTAAAATACGAAGAAAAAATTGTTCGCTATAATGTACCAGAAGATATTCCAGAAGCTTTCTTTAGAGAAATCAAGGAAGTAGGATACTCTGATGCACAAATTGCTTGGTTGTTGAGAATAGATGATGAAGATATTGTAACCAAACAAAGAAAGAAATTGGGCATTCGTCGAACGTATAAAATGGTAGATACTTGTGCAGCAGAATTTGAAGCACAAACGCCTTACTTCTACTCTACTTTTGATAAAGAAAATGAAAGTATTCCTTCAGATAGAAGGAAAATTATCGTTTTAGGCTCTGGCCCAAATAGAATTGGACAAGGGATTGAATTTGATTACTGTTGTGTCCATGGTTTATTAGCGATTAAAGAGGCTGGATATGAAGCGATTATGATTAATTGTAATCCAGAGACAGTTTCTACTGATTTTGATGTAGCTGATAAATTATACTTTGAACCAGTTTACTGGGAACACATTGAGGAAATTATTGAATTAGAACAACCAGAAGGTATCATTGTACAATTAGGTGGACAAACTGCCTTAAAATTAGCAGAAAAATTCCACGAAAAAGGGATAAAGATTATCGGTTCTAGTTTTGAAGCGATGGACTTAGCAGAAGATAGAGGCGCTTTCTCTGATATGCTAAAAAAGTTAAATATTCCTTATCCAGAATATGGGGTAGCAGACGATACAGACCAAGCTTTAGACATTGCGAATAGAGTGACTTATCCAGTTTTAGTGCGACCGTCTTATGTATTAGGCGGACAACGTATGAGAATTGTGATAAATGATGATGAACTAGAAAGACAAGTGTTGAGCATTTTCAAGCACATGCCTGATAATAAAGTCTTAGTTGACCAATTTTTAGAAAGAGCTAAAGAAGCAGAAATTGATGCAATTTGTGATGGGGAGGAGGTGTATATCATGGGTATTATGGAACACATTGAGCCAGCAGGAATTCACTCGGGTGATAGTTCTGCCGTATTACCTCCATACAGTCTTTCAGAGAACGTGATTGATCAAATGAAGGAATATACTAAACGATTGGCTTTTGCCTTAGAAATTAGAGGATTAATCAATATTCAATTTGCTATCAAAGACGAAAAAGTCTATGTGATTGAAGCCAATCCAAGAGGATCAAGAACTACCCCATTTATTGCGAAAGCTTATCAGTATCCATTCTTAAAAATGGCGACGCAAGTGATGTTAGGCACGCATAAAATAAAGGATTTTGATGTGGTGAAGAAATTAGATGGCTATGCGATAAAAGTACCTATTTTCTCTTTCAATAAATTTCCAAATGTTGATAAGACATTAGGACCAGAGATGAAATCTACTGGTGAGGCGATTCATTTTATTAAAGATTTGACGGATCCGTTTTTTAGAGAATTAGATAAGAATCGGTCTCGCTATTTATCTCGATAAAAAATAGTTAGTTTAAAAAAGTTTCCAAGACTTCTTGTTTTGGAAACTTTTTTTATGCGTTCTACTGTATTATTACGGAATGCTAATAATTCCAACAAAATCAAAGAAATTCAAAAAAGTCGGAACTTTAAAAGAAAAATACAGGTTAATGGCAATGATACACCAATCAAAACCTTATTTAACGTCGTGAAAAGGAAAGCATAAACCTTAATTTTTTTGACAATTAATTTAGGCATATAGTTTTTACTTCACAAAAAAGTTTCTATTATTATGGTACTTATGGCCGACAATACCGAAAAAATAGCAAAAGACAAGGTATTTGAAGAAGAGTTCCTTCCTCAAATAGATGCTTTGTATAATTTTGCTTACCACCTTACTTATAGTGAGGAGGACGCCAACGACTTGGTACAGGAGGCCTATATGAAAGCCTACCGTTTCATTAATAATTATGAAGTGGGTACCAATGCAAAAGCTTGGTTGTTCCGCATTTTGAAGAATGCATTTATTAACGATTATCGCAAGAAAAATAAGCAGCCAACTAAGGTTGATTATGAAGAAATCGTAAATTTCCATAATGAAGAAGATACTAATTTCTCTTCTTATGATGATTTGCGAACAGAGATGTTTGATAAGATGATGGGCGATGAAGTCACTACAGCGATTAATTCGCTGCCTGTAGACTTTAGAACGGTTATTTTATTATGTGATATTGAAGGATTTACTTACGAGGAAATCTCTAAAATTATCAATGTCCCAATCGGAACCGTTCGTTCTCGATTGCACCGTTCTAGAAATATGCTAAAAGAAAAGCTAAGAGAGTATGCAGCGGAATACGGCTACTCTGATAAGCGTTCTAAAGAATAGGTTTCAGGTACTAGGTATCGGGTATCAGATTAAGCGTTTAGTACCGCAGAATTTGATACCTGAAACCATCAACCCGATACCCCATAAATAATATTATTCATCACTCTGCTAGTGCATGAGTTATCAAAGCCCCAAGCTGGGGAATTGTTTAATGTAACTTTTAATAAATGATAAGGTATTTGCAACAGGAAAAAATGTATCGGTAAAAGCCGATTATGTCTGCAATATTTTTAGATTTTAAATTTAGAATTTTACATTTTGACTTTTCTTTCTATGCTTGGGGCTTTTTCTGTCACGATATGAGGTTATTTAATACATCAACATTTCGTTTTAGTGTCCCAATTTGTCCCGATTCATCGGGAATCGGGATGATGCCCTTTGTGGCAGCAAGTTGGCGTATGTTTATCCCCATCGTGTTTCAGAGTTGTTATGCCGAGCAGGTATTTTAAATGTTTTCAATCATGAAGAATTCAAAGGATTATAAAGACCTAGTAGCTAAAGTCACGATGTACTTAGATAATGCCTTAAGCAAAGAAGCGGAAAGAGAATTGTTGAGAGAGATTAAGTCGAATCCGAATTACATGGAATTATTACACAAAGAAAAATCCTTTAGAGCTTTTGTTAAAAGCCGAGTTCAGCGCCGCACCGTTTCTCCTGCCTTAGTTCAATCTATAAAAGAACGAATAAAAATTATACCCGCAAATATTTAGTTCTTAATCTACCTATAACCTTTTTTATATTCAACTTTCAGTAACAATTTTCAATCTTCAAATTGTGCTTTGGCTTTGCTATGTCGCTTTTTGAAAATTGGAAATTTGCTGAAGCAACTTACGATTTGCTAAATCTAGCAGATTTGCCCACACGGAATATAGGAGAGTTTAGTAAATCTTGCCTACTCTTCTGAATCATCAATATTTATTGCTAAATCTTCAGAATCGGTGACATCTTCATTAGCGGTTGGTTGGGCGTCATCGGTGGGTAATTCTGCTATTGGTGCAGCCGTAGCCGCCTCATCAATTGGCGCTTGTTCGCCAATTTCATTGTCAGGGTCTTTAAAGTCTTTTGGTTTAGGCATATCCTCCAAACTTTTTAAACCAAAATAATCCATGAATTTTTCACTCGTCCCATAAAGTAATGGTCGCCCTGGCGCATCACTTCTACCGATAATAGCAACCAATTCTTTTTCTAATAATTTTTGTACAGAATAATCACAACTTACGCCCCGAATTTTCTCCATTTCACTTTTAGGGACAGGTTGTTTGTAGGCAATAATAGATAAGGTTTCTAAAGCCGCTCTGGACAATCTTCGTTTATTATTTTGCCTTAATAAGGTGCCAACAGAATTATGAAAGGCGGGCTTTGTCAAAAATTGGAAACCGCCTGCAATTTCTAAAAATTCAAAAGAAAACTGTGCTGCTTGATATTTATCCTTTAATCCTTCAATTGCTTTTTCTAAAGCAGGTTTTTTAAACTTGGTTTCAAAAGTCTCTTCCAAACAACTTTTGATTTCTTTTAAAGAAATAGGCGATTCTGAGACAAAAACAATACTTTCTATATGTTGTGCTAATTGATCCATTGTTGTGTGTAGTGCTGTATGAATAGAGTAAAGATTAGAGATTATCTCAATAACTATCGAGATGGTGACAATAAATATTTCTCTAGCCTTTGAGTGTTCTTCTCAAAAAATGAATGACAAAAATAAGTAGTTTCTTTGCTATAAAATAGCTTCCTGTAAATTTTAGTAGTAAAAAACTATAATAGTAGTAAATGGTTTTACTTTTGTAGTTGTACTTCTGTAGTGCCAAGCTCTGCTTGGTAGAAAGATAGCATGATACCAAGCAGAGCTTGGTGCTACAAAAAAAAACATTAGCCAATGCAGTGGGATGAATTAGTAAAATTAGCCTTATTGGGTACAGATAGAAGCAGTCTATCGCCTGCAATGAAAGTCGAATTGCAAGGCTACGGTATTGATACAGATAAGGAAATTACAGAAGTGGTGCTAGAAAGTGCAGCCTTATACGCGCCTTTACAAAAAGCAGGATATGAGCCTAAAATTTGGGAGCAACCCTTATTAGCAAAAAGCAGGGAAGAAATATTAGCTAATTGTAATAAACAATCCGCAATTCATTTAAGCCTTATTTTAACGGGGCGTTATCCTTATGCTTTAACAGAATTTGTGCAAGGAATGGCAGACTATCAAAAATGTTTGCCTTTTGAATTTTTACCAACCTTATTAGACAAATGCGTTAAGGATGAATTTTTATGGGAACAAATAGAACCGATTATTGGACATCGAGGGAATTGGTTGATTGAGTTGAATCCTGCTTGGCAAAAATTAAAAATAGAAGTTTCCCAAGAAAAATGGGAAATAGGTACAAAAGCAGAACGAGTCGCTATTTTAAAAAAACTACGTCAAAAAGACTCTGCCGAAGGTTTATTAATGCTTTTATCTACTTGGGCGGAAGATGGTTTGTCAGAAAAAACAGCCTTTTTAAAATGCTTGACCATTGGTTTGTCAGACATGGATGAAGTGTTCTTAGAAGCATGCTTAGATTTTCCTAGAAAAGAGATTCGGGAAAATGCAGCCATTCTATTAAGCGAATTACCGAATAGTCAATTACAAAAAAGAATTAAAGCCTATTTAAAAGAAGCAATTACGATTGGAAAAGAAACAGGAATCGCAAAACCTTTCATTATACTACCATCCGCTAAGGACAAAACATTAATTAGAGATGGCATTAGCCCTAAACGGAAATGGAGAAGAGGTGGAGAAACAACGGGTATGTTGTATCAGATGATTGCCATTGTTTCACCACATCATTGGGAAAAACAATTTCAGAAAAATCCATCAGAAATACTATACTTTTTTACCCTAAGTGAATGGGCGATGATGCTGGTAGAAGGAGTCGCTACTGCGGCTGCTTTGCATGGTTCCGTTGATTGGATGGAAGCTATTTTGCGTTTTTGGTTATCCAATCATAATAATCGACGCTGGGCAGAATTAAATATAAAACGAGTTTTAGAGGAATTGCCCAATGAGGTATTTAATGAAGCGCTTTTTGAGAAATTAAAAGCGCTAAAATTTTTACCAGAAGAACATTCGCCTTTAATTCAGTTATTACAGAAAGAAGATTGTCCTTGGGACGACCGCTTGACCAATGTATTAATGCCGCAATTAAAAGAATGGATTGCCAATAATGTGAGCTATTCTTGGACAGGTATTCAATATCGAAAAATGCTAAAACAAGCAGCTTATAATATTTCTCCAAAAAAGGAAAAGCAGCTAAGTAAATTTTGGCTGGGCGCTTCCCAAAATTGGGCTGGTTGGGAGAAAGATATTCAGCAGTTTTTGACTGTTTTACGCTTTAGACGAGAGATGTTGGAGGAATTAGAAAAATAAATAAAGGTAGCGGGTGACAGGTTTCAGGTATCAGGTTAGATGCGTGTGCATTGCGTCTAACCTGATACCTGAAACCTGTCACCCGCTACCTCATAACCTAAATTATGAGTAATATACTAAGACAACACGCCGAAAGGCAATATGCTAAAGAACTAAAAGCCTTAAAAAAAGCAGATGACCGACAAGTGCCCACTAATTGGGTGATGTCTCCTTGGGCAGTCGTTACCTATATTATGGGAGGAACTTTAGAAGACGGTATGGAAATAGAACCGAAATATTTTGGCAATCGACGCTTAATAGAAGTGGCAGTAGCGACTTTGGTGACCGATAGAGCTTTGATGTTGATGGGGATTCCTGGAACAGGTAAAACTTGGGTATCGGAACATTTAGCCGCCGCAATTTCAGGAGATTCTACGTTATTGGTGCAAGGAACAGCAGGGATGAGTGAAGAAACTTTGCGATATGGATGGAATTATGCCAAATTAATTGCGGAAGGCCCAACAAATGGAGCCTTAGTTGCAAGTCCAATGATGACGGCCATGCAAAAAGGAAAAATTGCAAGAGTAGAAGAATTGACTAGAATTCCATCGGATGTACAAGACACGTTGATTACTTTATTATCAGAAAAGATTTTGCCGATTCCAGAACTAAATACAGAAGTGCAAGCGAATAAAGGCTTCAATGTAATTGCCACAGCCAATGATAGAGATAAGGGAGTCAACGAATTATCGAGTGCCTTACGGAGAAGATTTAATACTGTTGTTTTGCCTTTACCAGCTGAATTGGAGGAGGAAGTAGCGATAGTGAAAAATCGAGTAGAGAAACTAGGAAAGGCTTTAGATGTACCAAGCCCACCTGCACCAATGAAAGAAATACAACGCTTAGTAACCATTTTTAGAGAATTGCGTACTGGAAAGACCGAGGATAACCGAACAAAACTCAAATCACCTAGTAGTACTTTAAGTACAGCCGAAGCAATTTCCGTAATTAATAGTGGACAAGCGTTGGCGACTCATTTTGGTGATGGAGAATTAAAAGCAGCAGATTTAGCAGCAGGTATTACGGGGGCGATTATTAAAGATCCTGTACAAGATAAAACAGTCTGGATGGAGTATTTAGAAACAGTGGTAAAAGACCGAAAAGATTGGAAAGATTTATACCGAGCTTGCCGAGAATTAGTAGATTAACATCTTAATAGGTAAGAAATCAGACAGAAAAAATAAATTTTTCTATCAGAAATCAGATTTTAAGCATAAAATATCAAAATGTGAGTCGTCAGGAGACGGCTAGATACTAATTTCTAGCCTCCAGACTAGAAATATCGGTTTGAATGGAAAGTCGATTCGTTGATTTTAGGGATTTATGGGTACTACTTATCACTTATCACTTATCACTTATCACTACAAGATTGATTTTACGGGTTATTGTGCTTATTTTTGCAAAGCTTTTTAAAAAATAGTATTTTAAAATAAAGAATTAGAAAGTAAAATAGCTATATTTAATTGGTTATCAATACTTTTTAAATTTGAATTTCATTATAAAAAGAGAAGCTAAAATAACAAAAGTTTCGAGTAGAAACAGATTTAATTACAAAAAAAAATTGATTTAGACAGATGGCACTTATAGGAACGATTCGGAAAAATAGCTGGCTATTAATTCTTGTCATTGGTTTGGCACTAGCAGCGTTCATTATTATGGACATGACTTCTGCTGGAAACAGAGGTGGTGCAGTTACTTCTTTGGCAATGGGGAAGGTTGAAGGTAAGACAGTTGATTGGAATGAATTCCAAGGCGTTGAGAATATGTTGTACTCAGGTAGTTCAGCAGATGTGTTTGCAAGAAGAAGCCAATTGTGGAACTACTTTGTAGAAGAGGCAATTGTAGCAAAGCAAGCAGAGGCTTTAGGATTAAATGTAAGTAGAGATGAGTTAATTGATTTACAATTTGGTGCAAATAAAAGCCCTGTAATTGTAAACCGATTCAGAAACCCGCAAACTGGTGCGGTTGATGTAGCAACTTTAAATCAGTTTCGTCAACAAATTCAAGATGGTTCTATTCTGCCTGAGCAAAAGCGATTTTGGGCACATCAAGAAAAAGAAATCATTAAAGATAGATTGCAATCAAAGTTGAATACGATGGTATCTAAAGGTTTGTATACCCCAACTTGGATGGTAGAGCAAACTTATGGCGACCAAACACAGCGGATTGCTTTTGATTTTGTGAAAGTTCCTTTTACGGAAATAGATGATAGTGAAATCAGCTTAACAGATGCAGACTTTGCTAACTACTTAGCAGCAAACAAAGGTACTTATATGACAACAGAAGAGACTCGAAGAGTTAGCTATGTTACTTTTGATGTATTGCCAACTGCTGCAGATTCTGCAATTTATAGAGACCAATTATCAGCTTTGATTGCTGGATTTGAATCGACTGCTAATGATACCATTTTTGTAGAAAATAATTACGGTACCGTTAATCCAACTTGGCTAGCAGCAGCAGATTTACCAGTAACGCTTCAAGACGCTGTGTCAGCTACACCTGTTGGTAAAGTATATGGTCCTTATTTAGAAGGCAACTCTTATCAAATTGTGAAGGTAATGGAACGACAAGCATTAGCTGATTCCTCTGACACTCGACATATTTTGATTAACGCTTCTGACCCAGCAAGTTTTGCAGTGGCTGATGCTAAAATTGACAGTATCAAAGCGGTAATCGAAGCAGGTGGTGATTTTGAAGAATTAGCGAAGACGTTAAGCCAAGATCAAGGAAGTGCTGCTAAAGGTGGAGTATATGAAAAAACGCCTGTTAACCAGTTTGTTCCTGAATATCAAGAGGTCATGTTGAATGGTCAATTTGGTAAATTATATAAGGTTAGAACAACTTATGGTGTTCACTTGATTGAGCCACTAAAGCGGTCAAGAGAAACTACGGAAAGAGTGAAGATTGCTTTGATAGGTCAATCTATTACCCCTAGTGAAGATACGCAAAATGCAGTTTTTGAAGAAGCAAATACATTCTTATCTAAAAATAGAACGTTAGCGGAACTACAAGCAGCGGTTGCACAAAGTGGAACTTTAACGGTAGAAAATTCTGGTGCTTTAAAAGCAAATGATTTTGCAGTAGGTAATTTAGGTAGCGGTTCTGATGCTAGAGATATTGTGAAATTTGCTTATGATCCTAACTCTGAAGTTGGTGGTGTTTCGGTAAGTGCTTATTCTTTCCAAGATCCAGTAGAATTATATACTAATAAATATGTAGTAGCAGCATTGGCAAGTGTTCAAGATGCAGGTATGCCTGCTGTAGCAGATATAAAAGATGAAATTGAAGGATTTGTAAGAAACCAAAAGAAAGGAGAAGCTTTACAAGCTAAAGTTTCTGGGAGTGATTTAAATTCAATTGCAACTCAATTTGATGGGGAAGTAGAAAGTGCGAAGGACGTTACTTTTGATGCAACTTTTGTACAAGGATTAGGAAACGAACCAGAAGTGATTGCTTCTGCTTTTAATATGGCAGTGAATGGCGTATCTAAGCCAATCGTTGGAAATAGTGGCGTATATGTAATAAAGCTAACGGATAAACCAGCAGTTGGTACGGCATTTAATATTCCTCAATTAAGAAAAAATAGCTCTTCTACTGCGCAAACACAAGTAACTGCTCGCTTAATGCAAGCAATGAAAAAGAATGCAGAAGTAGAAGATTTACGTTCTAAATTCTATTAACTAGATAGTTGAGCTTTTTATTAAAGCTTCTGGAACGATATATAAAAAAGAGCGGTTGATATTTTCAATCGCTCTTTTTTGTATTTAGAAGGATTTTTAGTACGGATTTTTTCTTATGTACTAAACGTTCGCTTATTTGGAATTAATTTATTTTAAATTGCTTAAAGAACTAAGCTATACCTGTCAGAAAACTATGTGTTACTATATGAACGATGTAACTATGTGGTGAAAAAAACTTGCTTTAGCAATTAGATTTTTATAATCTTGTTTATACCTTCCTTTCCATTTAACAACCAAACTATTGCTTCCTAATAAGAAGCTATTCAAATTAATTTATTCATTAGGATCAATGGTTATCGTAAACCGTAAATTGTCCACCGACTAAGAAAAATGGTAAATTTAGACGTCAACATCACCGAAGATTTAAAACAATTAAGCAAGGCTAGTAGAAAATTAATTCGCTTAACGGATGAAAAGATTCATAAAATTCTCAACGAATTAGCGGATTTAACTTTAACAAATACGGCTTATATTTTAGCAGAAAACCAGAAGGATTTAGACCGTATGAATCCCAAAGACCCTAAATACGACCGTTTATTATTAAATGAAGCAAGATTGGCAGGCATTGCACAAGACATTAGAAATGTAGCAAATTTACCGACACCACTTAATAAAACACTAGATAGTAGAACCGCGCCGAATGGTTTAGTCCTGACGAAAACAACTGTGCCTTTAGGCGTCATTGGAATTGTCTTTGAATCTCGACCGAATGTTACGTTTGATGTTTTTACACTTTGTTTTAAGTCGGGAAATGCGTCTGCGTTAAAAGGAAGTCGAGATGCCCATTTTTCTAATATTGCCATTGTCGAAATCATACACCAAGTTTTGGCAAAATACGGTTTAGAAGAAGTGGTTTATTTAGCACCAAGCGAAAGAGCTGCTTTAAAATATATTTTGGAAGCGGTCGATTATGTCGATACGATTATCCCAAGAGGAAGCCAAGGCTTGATTAATTTTGTACGAGCCAATTCCAAAGTACCTGTGATTGAAACGGGCGCAGGCATCGTACATACTTATTTTGATAAAAGTGGTGATATAGACAAAGGAAAGGCGATTATAGAAAATGCAAAATCTAGAAGGGTAAGTGTTTGTAATGCCCTAGATTGTTTAGTCATTCATAAAGATCGCCTAGCGGAATTGCCTATCCTTATGAGTAATATGGATAAGGTGCATGCATGCGTCGTTTATGCAGATGAGGCTTCCTTACCTTATTTACAAAATGCCTACCAATCGGATTTATTACACCCTGTTACCAAAGACAGTTTTGGCACAGAATTTTTATCCATGAAGATGTCTATTAAAACAGTCAATGACGTAGAAGAAGCACTAGACCATATTGCTGAATTTAGTTCTAAGCATAGTGAGGCAGTTATAGCAGAAGATACTGAAATCGTCGATTATTTCTTGAAAAATGTAGATGCTGCGGTCGTTTATGCCAATACGTCAACTGCTTTTACGGATGGAGCGCAATTTGGTATGGGCGCAGAAATAGGCATTAGTACGCAGAAATTACATGCTCGTGGACCGATGGCTTTGCAGGAATTGACTAGTTATAAGTGGATTGTGCGAGGGGATGGGCAGGTTCGAGAATGATAATAATTTTTATAATCAGCCAAACTTCAATATTTTTTAGCCTTCTGGCTAGTTATAGCTCTATAATCAGCCAGAACTTCATTTTTTTAGCCTTTTTGGCGGATTATAGAATTTTTGCATACCAAAAACCTTAATCTTTAGAATAAAAAAGGTGCTTCTGAAAAATTCAAAAGCACCTTTTTATATATCCGCTCCCAAAAAGGAAACGAAACAAAGATTATCTGTGGCAAAATCTAACTTATTTTATCTATTATTAAGTATCCAACTTCAATACCTGTAAAAACGCTTTCTGAGGCACTTCTACATTCCCAATCTGCCGCATTTTCTTCTTTCCTTTTTTCTGCTTTTCCAATAATTTTCGCTTCCGAGTAATATCCCCACCATAACATTTTGCCGTTACATCTTTCCGTAAAGCAGAAATGGTTTCTCTAGCAATAATCTTAGCACCGATAGCTGCTTGAATCGCAATAACGAATTGTTGTCTAGGCAATAGCTCTCTTAATCGCTTGCAAATTCTACGGCCAAAAGAAACAGCTTTGGTTTTATGTACTAAAGCAGAAAGGGCATCTACCGCATCCCCATTTAGCATAATGTCCAATTTAACTAAATCAGACGCTCGGTAATCTTTTGGCGAATAATCAAAAGAGGCATATCCTCTAGAAATAGATTTTAAGCGGTCATAAAAATCAAAGACAATTTCCGCCAAAGGTAAATCAAATGTCAACTCTACTCGCTCTTGCGTCAAATAGGTTTGTTTGGTCAACATCCCTCTTTTATCCATTGCCAAAGTCATGATTGCTCCAATATATTCAGGTTTGGTAATGATTTGTGCCACAATAAAAGGCTCTTCTACTCTATCTAATTTAGTCGGGTCAGGTAAGTCATTTGGCGTATTGACCGTGTATTCATTGCCTTTTTTGTCATAAGCAAAATAAGATACGTTTGGAATGGTCGTAATCACTTCTTGCTCAAATTCTCTGGACAAACGCTCTTGAATAATTTCTAAGTGCAACATTCCTAAGAATCCACAACGGAAACCAAAACCTAAAGCTACCGATGTTTCTGGTTCAAAAACCAAAGAAGCATCATTCAATTGTAATTTTTCTAAACTATCTCTTAAATCTTCAAAATCATCATTATCAATTGGGAATATACCTGCAAAAACCATTGGTTTTACATCCTCAAAACCGTGAATTGGTTCTTGGGCAGGATTATCAACCGTTGTAATCGTATCCCCTACTTTAATTTCTTTGGAGATTTTTACACCTGTTACAATATACCCTACATCACCAGCCCCTAGTTCCTTTTTCGGCACTTGATCCATCTGTAAAATGCCAATCTCGTCTGCGGTATATTGATTATTCACGTTCATGAAATGGACTTTGTCGCCCTTTCTCAATGTACCATTCATAATTCTAAAATAGGCAATTACGCCTCGGTAAGAATTAAACATGGAATCAAAAATCAACGCTTGCAAAGGTGCTTTTGGGTCTCCTTTTGGTGCGGGAATATTGTCTACAACAGAAGCTAAAATTTCTTCAATACCTATCCCTGTCTTTCCACTTGCGTGAATAATGTCCTCTAATTCACAGCCAATTAAATCAATGATTTGGTCAGATACTTCATCAATCATCGCCGATTCCATATCTACTTTATTCAGGATAGGAATAATCTCTAAATCATGTTCAATGGCTAGATATAAATTGGAAATAGTCTGCGCTTGGATTCCTTGAGAAGCATCGACTAACAAAAGTGCTCCTTCACATGCAGCAATAGACCGAGACACTTCGTAGGAAAAATCTACGTGCCCTGGTGTATCAATCATGTTGTAGGTATATCTCTGACCATCCGTATGATTATAATACATCTGAATGGCGTGACTCTTAATCGTAATTCCTCTCTCTCTCTCCAAATCCATATCATCTAAAGCCTGCGACTTCATATTCCGCTCAGAGATGGTTTGAGTAAATTCCAATAGCCTGTCAGACAAGGTACTCTTGCCATGATCAATATGGGCTATTACACAAAAATTTCTAATATTCTTCATAAGTTGCAAAGATACGCTTTTTGTAAATGTAGCGAAAGAGGTAACGGGAAGAGTTGTGATTTGTTTACAAATATTTAAGGCATTTTTATTGCTTTATTTCTATTGAACGGAATAGATGTTTTGCTAACGGATATTTTTATTACATTTTACTGTAATTTTGTTTAGCACATTATTAATGTTAATTTCCTTATTTTATGTCGAACCCTATTATTAGAAAAGCAGCTGTGGAAGATTTACCTAAATTAACCGCTATTTATAATCAAGCTGTGGAAGCTCGGCAAACGGCTGATACCCTTCCACTTTCAATATCGGATAGAATATCTTGGTTTGAAAGTCATCAACAACTAAATTATCCACTATTCTCAGTAGAGAAAGAAGGAGTTGTTTGCGGTTACTCTACCCTTAGTCAATATCGAGGTGGTCGGCATGCATTGCGATACACCGTAGAAATTAGTTATTATTTGGATAATACGTATCAGCGACAAGGATTGGGAAGCCTCTTGCTAAAACATGCTTTGGAAACAGCAAAATATTTAGGTTTTAAACATGCTTTTGCCATCTTGTTAGACACCAATTTACCAAGCATAGGGTTATTAGAAAAATTTGACTTTATTAAATGGGGGCATTTACCGAATATTGCAGAAATAGATGGTAAAGTTTGTGGTCATTTATATTATGGTAGACACCTTTGATGATAGTGGGCAATAGTAAACTACCGATTTGTTAAATCTAGCAGATTTAGTAAATCTTTCATTTTCCTTCAGCCTAAGTAGCCATTTACCCTAATAATAAAATAAGAAAACAGCAGTTAATTTAGTATATGAAAAAAGTTATTGTAGCGTCTAAAAATCCTGTTAAAATAAATGCCACTAAAAAGGCATTTGAAAGCGTTTTTCCAAAAGAAAATTTTGAAGTAGTGGGTATGGAAGTACCTTCTTTTGTATCAGATCAACCAATGTCAGATGAGGAAACTTTGGAAGGGGCGATTAATCGAGCAGAAAATGCAAAACTAGCTAAAAAAGATGCAGATTTTTGGGTGGGCATAGAAGGAGGTATTGAAACTGATGGGGTAGATATGGATGCTTTTGGGTGGATGATTATTTTGTCAGAAAAGCGGTTTGGACAAGCTCGGTCTTGTACCTTTCCATTGCCGCCTTATGTAGCTAAAGCAGTAAATGCAGGACAAGAGTTAGGGCATGTAAATGATGCTTTTTTTAAAATGCACAATTCTAAACAAGGAGGCGGGGCAGTTGGTAGTTTGACAAATAATGTGGTCACTCGAATGGATTTATATGTGCAACCTTTAATTTTAGCCTTGATTCCCTTTGTACAAGAAAATTTATTTGAGGATTTTGGAGAACAATAGGGAGTGAAGCTAGTTTTTTCGTGAAGTATTTAAAACAGCCAAAAACTATGCAATCAAAACAAATATTTATTATTTCCTTATTTTCTCTAATTAGTTTTTTCGCATGTAATAAAGATAGCGTTATAGTAGAAAAACCTATTGAGCAGAAATCCGAATATATTTTTTTAGGGCATACATATAATAAATCTAATAGAATAGACCCTCGGTTAGAAAAAATTAATTATCAAACCTATAAAGGTGTTTGGCTAGGAGGCGATTTATGCTCAGAGACAACTAGAGAACGTGCGACTTTAGATTATTTAGACGATATTTTTGACCTGAGTAGTGAAGATACGCATTGGGCAGTAGGCAATCATGATGTGCGTAATGGAAATTTAGATTGGATAAGAGCAGCAACTGGTCGAGATTTATTTCATGCACAGACGAAAGATGGAATTACGATTGTTACTTTTGATACGAATGTTGGACATGTAAAAGGTAGAGATGCTACTTGCGAAGACAGAGCAAAACAAGCCGATTTTTTATTAAACCTCTTGGATACTTTACAGCATTCTAGTCATTTAGTTTTATTGACGCATTGGGTCGTTTGGGGAGAAGTAGAACCAAATATTCCTTGTGCTGTTTTGGCAAATAATTGTATTAATGGTTTTCAATTTCTTTGTGGCGGCGGTGCTTCCAGGTTTCCTCCTTTTTTGTATGATAAATTAGTTGCTTTAGAAGAAAGAGGAATTGAGGTAATGGTGATTAGCGGAGATGGCGGTGTTTATACCAAGCAATTTCATCATCAAACCAAAAAAGGTGTTGATTTTTTTATTTCTGGCATTTTCTCCACTTTGGATAGAGATAATCCACCTACTTTTGCGGTTGGCCCACCCGTAAATTTAAACCCCGATAGTGTTTTAGTTTTTAACCATTCTGTGGAAGAACGACGATTAGATTGGGAATTTGTGAATTTAGAGGAGTTAGTGGAGCAAGAGAAGTTTTAATTTGGTATTGGTATCTTATCTTTAAAACAAACAAAAATCATCTTTAGCTGTTTTGGGTTAGAATGTAGAATTAAGACGGAAAATTTAAAAAAGGAGATAAGATGAGTTAAGTAACTAGTAATATGATTTAATTGTCTGATTAAACCGATAATAATTCATCAATTCTCTGAAAAATTCCGCTTATATTTGCAGCCTTAATGATGCTTTCTGAGTAAAAATTATCATTATCCTTTCACGAAAAAATTATCATTTCAATAATATGAGCTTAATAGAATTAAAAGTACCGACCATTGGCGAATCTATCACCGAAGTAACTTTATCTCAATGGTTAGTTGGTAATGGTGAATATGTTAAACTAGACCAAGCTATCTGTGAATTTGAATCAGACAAAGCGACTTTAGAACTTCCCGCAGAAGTAGAGGGGAAATTAATCTGGGTAGCCGCCGAAGGGGATGATTTAGAAATTGGTGCAGTTGTCGCTAAAGTGGATACTAGTGTAACTGCTGGAAATGACGCTCCACCTGCACCTGTTGCTGCACCTGCTCAACCTGTCAGTACTGCACCAGCAGCTACAGGAGCCGTGAAAGTAATAGAGATGAAAGTACCTACTATTGGTGAGTCTATCACTGAAGTAACTTTATCTCAATGGTTAGTCGAGGACGGAGCAATGGTCAAGTTAGATGAATCTATCTGTGAATTTGAATCAGATAAAGCAACTTTAGAATTTCCTGCGGAAGGCACTGGAAAATTAATCCATGTAGCTAAAGAGGGAGACGATTTAACTATTGGGGCGCTTGTTGCTAAAATAGAAATTGGAGCTAGTGCTACCATTAAATCAGCTGCTGTTGCTCCTGAAGCGGCAGCAACTCCATCTGCCACTGCTACAGTTGCAGGACATCCTTCGCCAGCCGCTGCTAAAATAATGCGAGAAAATGGTTTGACTGCTAATAATATTAGTGGTACAGGAAGAGACGGTCGAATTACTAAAGACGATGCGGTAAAAGCTGTAGCGAATAAAGCGACTGTCCCCGCAGTAGTTGCTGCGCCAGCACCTAAAGTAGCTGCACCAGCTAAACCAGCACCTGTTAGCAATACTGGAGGAAGCAGAGGAACATCGCGTAAGAAAATGAGCCGAATGCGTCGAACGATTGCTAAAAATTTATTAGCAGCGAAACATGAATCGGCGATGTTAACTACTTTCAACGAGGTGGATTTGACTAATATCATGGCACTAAGAAAGAAGTACCAAGAACAGTTTGTCGCTAAATATGGCGTTAAATTAGGTTTCATGTCTTTATTTTCTAAAGCTTGTGCGAAAGTATTGCTGGAAATGCCTGATGTGAATGCAATGATTGATGGAGACCATGTAGTTTACCACGATTATGCAGATATTTCCATTGCTATCTCTACACCAACAGGTTTAGTCGTACCTCCTGTTCATAATGTAGAATCTTTGAAATTTCATGAAGTTGAATTAAAAATAAAAGAATTAGCGGGCAAAGCTAGAAGTGGTAAATTGACTTTAGATGAAATGAGAGGCGGGACATTTACTATCACCAATGGTGGTGTTTTTGGTTCTATGATGAGTACGCCAATTTTGAATAAGCCACAATCTGCAGTTTTGGGCATGCACACCATCCAACAACGACCAATGGCAGTTAATGGAGAAGTGAAGATTCGTCCAATGATGTACTTGGCTTTATCTTATGACCATAGAGTTATTGATGGTAGTACTTCGGTTACGTTTTTAGTAAAAGTGAAAAACTTATTAGAAGATCCTACTACTTTGTTGTTGGATTTATAGGATACTATTGTTTATTCTCGATTTAGGTTATTGTCATTTTATCTTAATCTAACGGATTTATATAATAGCATTAACCATAAAAGGGTTTTAGAAAGAAGCACGAAGTAGATTTATTGTAAATCTAGTTGTGGTATTTTTCTAAAACCCTTTTTGCATTAACCAGCAGATTTTATTCCAGAAGGCTTAGTGCTTCCAGAACTTTAAGTTCTATTGATACCCCACAGAATAAATTTGGAAGTGCCGAAGCTACGCTCCTTTGGAAAAAAAAGATTAAAAGGGTATTTCTACAGACGGTTTCGGAGCGATGCTCCTAAAAAATGTCCAAAGAGCATCGCTCTGCCTCTGTCCGTAGCAAAAAAATGCCAAAATGATACAAAGGAGCCTAGCTTCGACCCTATTTCGCATTTTTATTCTGAGGGTAATGGGAAAAACTTAAATTTCAGGAAGCACTTCCTATACGATTTATTTTAGAATAAACACAAATCATTCGATTTTTATGAAAAAGAAACTATTATACTTATCCTTAATCACCCTTTTGGTAAATGCTTGTACTGATAACTCAACTGAAAAAACGATAACGCCTATGAATCAATCATTAAATACGGCTTGGACAAAACTAATAAGCCAATTTACGGAAGATGCACAATTAATTACAAATACTTGGCAGCAAATCCAACAACATTATACCGAAGATAATAGAGCTTATCATAACCTCACACACATTAATAATATGCTACAAGAGGCGGCTAAGTTTGACCAAAAAATTACGGATAAAGAAGTGGTTTTATTTGCGATTTGGTTTCACGATATTATTTATGATCCATTGAGTAAAACGAATGAAAAAGATAGTGCGGAATTGGCTAAAAAAATACTAAGTCAAACGAATTTAAGCCCAGAAAGAATTCAAAAATGTTATGACCTAATTTTGCTGACAGTTAAGCATCAACCCGAAGCAACCGCCCATTTAGATGATAAACTATTAGTAGATTTTGATTTAGAGATTCTTAGTCGAGATTGGGCGAATTATAAAATCTATAGTGAACAGGTTCGCAAAGAATATTGGATGTATCCTGCGCCACTTTTTAAAAGCGGTCGTAAAAAAGCAATGGGTAAATTTTTAGAAAGATCTAGTATCTATCAAACCCCTTTTTATCGGGAAACAAAGGAGGCGAAAGCTAGAGAGAATATTAAAAAAGAAATGGAAGAGCTACTGTAAAATTGATAGTATACGATTAACGGTAAATAGTATATCAGGAAAATTTACTATAAAAAACACCTTCTAACTAAATATTAATCGCCAATTTCCTAACTTACATGCTCTTAATTGACCATTATTGATAGTTTAAAAATAATTAACAATGAATAAAAAGGAACAAACGATTAATTCTAGAAGACAGTTTTTAAAAACCAGCGCCTTAGTTAGCGGTAGTTTTTTTATTTTGCCAAGATGTGCAATTGGCGGAAAAGGATATATCGCTCCTAGCGATAAATTAAATATTGCAGCTATTGGTGCGGGAGGAAAAGGAGCAAGTGATATTAGGAATGCCTGGAATAATGGGGCAAATAATGTAGTTGCTTTATGCGATATAGATGTGAATTTGGCAAAAAAATCTAGAGAATTATTCCCTAAGGCTAAATTTTACAAAGATTTTCGGGTAATGCTCGAAGAAATGAAAGATGAAATAGATGCAGTAACGATTTCTGGACCGGATCATATGCATGGAGTGGCTGCCATGACCGCTATGCAATTAGGCATGCATGTTTATGTGCAAAAACCACTAACCCATAATATTTATGAGGCTCGACAATTGACAGAGGCAGCTAGAAAATATCAGATTGTAAGTCAAATGGGAAATCAAGGAGCCTCTAACCCTGGGCAAGTACAAATGATAGAATGGTTTAATCAAGGTTTGATTGGTAAGGTGCATACTGTAGAAGTATGGACCAATCGACCAGTTTGGCCGCAAGGTATTCCTGTGCCACAAAATAATACACCTTTGCCAGAACATTTGAGTAAGGAAGATTGGGATTTATTTATAGGCCCAGCTAAAATGGTAGATTATGACCCTTTATATCATCCATTTAAATGGAGAGGTTGGTGGAATTTTGGAACAGGTGCTTTAGGAGATATGGGCTGTCATTTAATTGACCCACCTTTTAGAGTCTTACAATTGGCGTATCCAACGGAGGTGGAATGTAGTGTAGGGCAAGTGTTTAAAAGAGATTGGGTGCCAGAATATATTCCAGAAGGCTGTCCTCCTTCTTCGCATGTACAAGTAAAATTCCCTAAAACAAAAGTCAATGATATGCCAGTTACGATGAATTGGTATGATGGTGGAATTAGGCCGTTTCATCCAGATTTGATACCAGCAGATGAGGATATTGGGGGGAATGGTAGTGCAAACGGGGTAATTATGATTGGAGAGAAAGGAATTATGACTTGTGGAACCTATGGTAGAAATCCAAAAGTGTATCGAAAAGGAGAAGAGACCTTAACCATGAGCGATGAATTTGTTAGTAAATTTCCAACAGAAGCATTCCCAGAACATGGACATCAAATGTCTTGGACAGAAGCTTGCAAGGCAGGATTTAATAGTAAAGAACATCAAGGACTGACTTCCTCTTTTGATTATTCTGGGCCACTGACAGAGACTGTTTTGATGGGGAATTTAGCTATTAGAAGTTACACCTTAGGTAAAGAAGGAGAACGAGGAAGAATGGATTTTTATGGTCGTAAGAAATTACTTTGGGACGGCGAAAATACCCGAATTACCAATTTTGAAGATGCGAACCAATTTGTTGGTCGAGCGTATCGAGAAGGCTGGAAATTAATCTAATAGAAAGTGTTAGTTAATTTGCTAAATCTAGCGAATCTACGGTATCTACACAGATGGGATAAGTTAAATTTAATGTAAAAAAAAGGGTGTCGGAGCGATGCTCCTTAGGAAAATGAAGGAAATCGAATAAATCTACAGACGGGGACGGGGCGATGCCCCTAAAAAATCCAAAAGAGCGTAGCTCTGACTCTGTCTGTAGAAACGAAATTCCCAAAATTCCCTATAAGGAGCGTAGCTTCGTCACCATCTTTTACCATTTGCCCATCTGTGTCGGTACCGTAGATTCTGAAAATTTAGCAAATCAAATTATAGATTACAAAATAAAAAAAAACGGCACGTTTCCAAAAGGAGCGTGCCGTTTTGATTAATACCCTTACTTAGTCTTATAATAATGAAATAATTTTATTTTTTGTCTCCTATTTTGAATTTGATATTGAAATTGAGTTTTTTTAGTAATAATAGCATCAATAGCATTAGCAATTTGAAAAAAGGGGCTACCCAGCAGATTATAGTCCTCACTGATCGCAGTCATTCCAATTCTTACCCTGGAACGTTCAATTAAAATCTACAATTTGTGTGGTAACCCCGTAAAACTAAACCAAGTAGTTGCTAGCAACCACTTTAAAACGAACGATCCATTATCGATGGGTAAATGGATTCTTCTAAGATATGGGATTTATTGACACCTAGAAGCGCAATGATTTTTGGGCTTCTAGCCTGAAAATAATAAGGTAGGTTATAATACGGATAGGTAAATAATAAAGAAGAATTGCTTTAGAAAGTAGCAATAATTAATAGCATAATTTTAAAGATGCTATGTTTTTTTAAAAAAAGTACGATGGAAATTTGAAAAACGATGAAAATGGAGGGGGAATTGGTTGCTTAATAGATAACAAAATTGATACCAAAAGATATTATTGCTAGAGATTAAGCGTTTTTTACCATAAACATGGTAGAAGTAAGCTATTAAATACAATGGAAACTATAACTGAAACATACCCTTATGTAGTGACAAAAATTACGCCAATTTTATAAGAGACCCACCAAAGTGTTACTTTTTCCGCATCTAACGTTAAGGTTGTTAATAATTGTTAAAATGTCCGTAAAAAGATAAAAAGCATCATTATTAACGTTAAATTGGTGTTTTTAATGATGTGTCTCTAGGTTATTTTTTAGATACACATTTCTCATCAACTGTTTATAACCTTCAAACCAACACCCGTTATGTCGATACAAAAAATTGTGCTGCCAATTATACTACTTGCAGTTGCCTTAGGAGGCTATTATTTCTATTCTAATCAAAGCACACCAGAACAACAAACTGATGTCAAAACAACCATCAAAAAAGCAGAATTTATCCTTAAAGTAGATGCTACCGGAGAATTGAAAGCAAAACGCTCCGTTCAAATTAAAGCACCTTCGAGTATGCGTGCAGAGCGAATCCACCAAACGACGATTCAAGACATGGTTGCTGAAGGGACAGTCGTGAGTGCGGGAGATTATGTCGCAACACTTGACCGAACGGAGATTTCTAATAAAATGGGGGATGCGCAAACGGAGATAGATAAAATCCTTACGCAATTAGCCCAAGCAAAAATAGATACAGCTATTACATTAAGGGGGCTACGAGATGAATTGATTAATTTGGGATTTGCTAAGAATGAAAAATTATTAGAGTTAGAACAAAATAAATACGAGCCACAAGCAGTCATTCAGCAAAAACAAATAGATCTAGAACGAAATCAAAGAGATTTTCGGCAAGCAGAAGCAAAATATGAGCTAGAGAAAGAGAAAGCGGTGGCTAAAATTGCCGAGATTAATGCGGATTTAAAACAGAATAAAACCAAGCTGGAAAGATTGGTTAAATTAGCGGGTGAATTTACCATTAGTGCGCCTAAAGACGGTATGATTATTTATGCTAAAACATGGCAAGGCAAGGTGGCTGCTGGGTCGCAGGTTTCTTCTTGGAATCCTGTTGTGGCAGAATTACCTGATTTATCAGAAATGATGTCCAAGACTTATGTCAATGAAGTAGATGTTAGTAATGTAGAAAAAGGGCAAGATGTAACTATACAAATTGATGCTTTTCCTGATGAAACTTATACAGGTAGAGTCATTAGCGTAGCTAATATTGGAGAAGAATTAAGAGAATATGATGCTAAAGTTTTTGAAGTAAATATTGAAATGTTAGGCGTAGATTCTATTCTTCGACCTGCTATGACAACGAGCAATGAAATTGTTACGGATATTTTACAAGATGTTATTGCCATTCCACTAGAAGCATTATATAGCGACTCTTTGCCTTATGTTTTCAAAGAACAAGCTGGTCGAATCTTAAAACAAGAAGTCATCACAGGTTCTTCTAATAATGATCAGGTCATTATTGATTTTGGCTTGCAAGAAAATGATAATATCTATTTATCTATGCCAGATAATTCAAAAGACATGGCATTCCAACCATTAGACCCTGCCATTAAAAAGAAAATTCGCTTAGAACAAGAAGCTAGAGAAAAAGCTCGATTAGCAAGGATGGAAGAAAAACGAAAATTGATTAAAGATACAGACCTCCCTAAATCATCTGGAGGGGGAGGAAATGTAATTTTCTTTAACTGATGCGAGTTAAGAGTTGCCAGTTGCCAGTTGTCTGTTTGACAGGTAACTCGTAACTGGCAGCTCAAACTCAATTCGTTTTTAATTAATTGGAGCGAAAGGTTAAGGGAATAGCTTAGGCAACCCGCAACTCGCAACTCGCAACTCGTCAACCGAATGCAAAGAGTACTTTTCAATTTTTATCTAGCCTTAGAAGGCGTTATGGCCAATCAATTAAGAGCCATGTTGACTGCCTTAGGAATTATTTTTGGTGTGGGAGCGGTAATCGCCATGTTGGCAATAGGAACAGGTGCCAAACAATCTATTTTGGACCAAATGAAACTGATAGGAACGAATAATATAGTTATTAAGAGTGTCATTTCTTCTGATGAAGAAGGAGGTGGGAGTAATCAAGGACAAGGTAAAAAAGATAAAAAACCTTGGTCTCCAGGATTAACCATTAAAGATGTGAATGCGATTTCTAAAGCAGTACCTACCATTGAAGAAATTAGCCCTGAAATTATTTTACCGCTAAACATTGTCCGAGACGGCAAACATCAGAAAGGACGCTGTATTGGGGTGACCAATACTTTTTTTGAATTGAATAATTTACAAATAGCGAGAGGTAGATCTTTTCATTTTGTCCATGAACAAGAAGGTAAACCCGTTTGCATTATTGGTAAAACAATAGAAAAAAAGTTTTTTAGTGATGGAAGTGCGCTTGGTAAAAAAATCAAATGTGGGAATGTTTGGTTAACCGTTATTGGTATTTTAGAAAAGCGAATTGCGACGAAAGAAAGTTTAGCTAACTTGGGCATTAGAGATTATAATGCAGATATTTATGTGCCAGTAACGACGACTTTGTTACGGTTGAAAAATCGAGCATTGGTTAGTCAAAATGACCTTAAAGAAAATAACTGGGATGATGCAAGTGATGCGGCTCAGAATTACCACCAATTAGATAGAGTAGTAGTGCGGGTAAAAGATTCTAAAAAATTACAAGCGACAGCAGATATAATAGCTCGATTATTAAAAAGAAAACACGGTGGCACAATTGATTTTGAAATAGAAGTGCCTGAATTATTACTCCAACAACAACAGAAAACCCAAGAGACTTTCAATTTTGTGTTAGCGGTTATTGCAGGTATTTCTCTATTGGTCGGTGGTATCGGTATTATGAATATTATGTTGGCTTCTGTTTTAGAAAGAATCAAAGAAA
Organism: Bacteroidota bacterium; assembly: GCA_017857395.1. GTDB lineage: Bacteria > Bacteroidota > Bacteroidia > Chitinophagales > Saprospiraceae > JAFMDF01. The sequence goes on from JAFMDF010000005.1 coordinate 68,870, forward strand.
TTGGGGTGCGGCGCTCTTTAGGGGCGAATCAAAGAGACATTGTTTTACAATTTCTTTTTGAAGCTATTTTTATTAGTTTAATTGGTGGCATCTTAGGGATTGTCTTAGGCGTAATTGCTGCAAAATCTATCGCCTCTTATGCGGATATTCCGACTATTGTCTCGAATTGGTCGATTTTTTTATCCTTTGGTGTGGCGGCTAGTGTAGGTTTAGTTTTTGGGTTATTACCTGCCCAAAAAGCAGCAGCCCTAGACCCAATTAAGGCCTTGCGTTCCGATTAGCTACAGGATGACAAGATGGTGCAAGATTTACAAGATTGCCCTCATTACCTCATCAACTTATTACCCTTAAACCTTTACACCCTTTTACCTTTAAACCTCTACACCTCTAAAACATGTACACCCGATTTTTATATATTTCCCTTTTATTATTAAGCACTACGCTACTAAATGCACAAACAAAAACACTCCAACTTTCTTTGTCAGAAGTGGTGACTTTAGCACAGAGTGATGCACCTGATGTATTGATTGCTAACACTAGATTGAATAATAGCTATTGGCGCTATAAATCCTTTTTAGCGGATTATAAACCACAAATAAATTTAGATGCTCAGTTGCCTAATTTGAATCGGTCAATTGCTTCTATTACACTACCAGATGGTACAGACGCTTTTATCAATCGTTCTTTAATGTCTTCTAGTATAGGGCTGCAACTAAGTCAACAGATTACTTCTACTGGAGGAACCGTATTCGCTTCTACTAATTTAGAACGAATTGATATTTTTAAAACGGATAATAATCCAAGTAAGCAATCATATCTGTCTGCTCCTATTTCAATTGGTTTTATCCAACCTTTATTCGCTTATAATCAATTAAAATGGAATAAAAAGATAGAACCTTTGCGTTATTCTGAACGGACAAAAGAATATGCAGAAGAAATGGAAAGTGTTGCTTTTGAAGCAGCGAATTTGTTTTTTGATGTGTTAATTGCCCAGTTAAATTTAGCAGCGGCAGAACAAGATAAAATTAATGCAGATACCCTTTTTGCAATTTCTAAAGGTCGTTTTCGAGTGGGTAAAATAGCTGAAACAGAACTACTACAAATTGAATTGCAATCTCTGAATGCCGATGCAAATGTAGCGCAGGCAGGCTTGAATGTAACGACTAATACGGAGCGATTGCGTAACCATTTAGGTATTAAGGAAGCAGTTATTTTTGAATTAGAAGCGCCCGCCGATATTCCAACCTTTTTAATAGATGCTGAAAAGGCCTTAAAGTTTGCTCGAATGAATCGAAGTAATTCAGTTAATTTTGATAGACGCTTATTACAAGCGGAAGGAGAAGTAGAACAAGCGGATAGAGAACGATTCAACATTAGTTTATTCGGTCGATTCGGATTGACGCAGACGGCTAATAATTTTGGCGATGCTTTTAGTAATTTATTAGACCAAGAGGTGGTTAGATTAGGCATTAATATGCCCATAGCCGATTGGGGAAAGACCCAAGCTAACAAAGAAATTGCCGCTTCTAATTTGGAACTCACTAAAGTGTCTATAGAACAAGAACGAGTCAATTTTGAAAGAGATATTTTGATACGAGTCCAGCAGTTTGATTTAGTGAGAAATCAAGTAAAATTAGCGAAACGAGCGTATGAAGCGGGCATCAAAAGAGAAGACATTACCCGAAAACGTTATTTAATTGCCAAAATTGGGATTACGGAGTTAAATATTGCTATTTCTGAAAAGGAACAAGCTCGACGTAATTATGTAAGTGCTTTGCAAAATTTTTGGTTGGCTTATTATGAGTTGCGGACGTTGACTTTGTATGATTTTGCGGACGATCGGTCTTTGGTGAAAGTGCCTGAGGGGTTTTAATCCCTATTACTGGATAGCTTCCTTGTGGTGCGAACTTTACTTCGTTTGTGTACTAGAACTATAGTTCGCACCACATTCCTGTTATCCAGTAATTTTATTTTCCAATAACAGGGATTTTTTCCTAATCAAAATATACCACATCAATGTTGTTTAACCTATCATGGCATGATTAATACCCTTCATAGATAATACCATATCTTGCTATTATTTTTCTTTGATTTTATCTAGTATTTTTTAATTGGTACGCTATTTTAGTTTAATAAATTGATAAACAAATATTTATAGTTTATAATAAATATTAATGTTAATTTTTTTGGAACTGTTTTATCTTTGCCAAGTATTTATACCCAACAATTAAACAACGCTAGGAATTCCAATTCATTAGCGAAATCACAAAAACTAGTACCGCATCTTGCGGAACTTTTACACTATCAAATTATTTAACCAAAAACCATTACCTCTATGATTACTTAACTATTCTTTTAACTACTTGCCCTAGATTATTTATTTACTAAACACGTTTTAGGTTATGCAAAACCATAACCGTGGCTTTGCTATGCCTAAAATAACCAAAACCCTCTCTACTATGAATTTTTTAGACCAATTGGAACGCCTAAAAAGGATACACCAATTAATCAAAATGAAGGCAACTGGCACACCTCAACAATTAGCAGACAGATTAGCCTTATCCGAAAGTAGAATTTATCAACTCATTCGATTAATGAAAGAATTAGATGCGCCCGTCTATTTTGATCGAGAACGCAATAGTTATTGCTATGAATATGACTACCAGTTTTCTATTGGTTTTGAATAATTTTTGTTGACTGCAATTTTATTGTAGTGGGATGATTTAAGTTGCGATTGAAAATATTTTTTAACTCGTTAAAACAAAAATTATGAAGAAGTTATCGTTGTTCCTTTTTTTAGGATTATTTTTTGCCGTTACGTCTTGTGATAAATCAGCAAAGACAGAAGATTTAGGAGAATCAGTAAATCAAACCGAAACTCAGAACATTGTTGTATCTGAAACTCAAAATACAGTGTTAATACTACCTGGTATGACTTCTGTAGATGTACGCTTACCTGATGGTCGAACGATTCAAATGGATGTTCCTATTGAACTACAGTTAAAGGAAGATGGTACACCTAAAGCAGATAGACCTGCCTCTTCTAGAGCGGGTGATTGCAATAATGTGATTAGTATATACCCTTCTGCTAATTCTGGTACGGTGGCTAATCTTTCATCAGATGGATCAAAGGTTCATTTTGCTGGACAATCTCGAATTGCACCATTGAACGAAAATACTACAAGTAACGATATTTACTTATTTTCAGGTGGCAATGCTGGTTATACATTTGAAGCAGAGAATTCGTCATTTACCAACAGTGTTTTCTTAATTATTGGTAGTTGGGATTGTTCTGGAGGAAAATTCGATTTTGTAAACCTATCTTTTCAAGGCGATTATAGTGGAGCAGACATGGGGAGTATATCCATTTGTAAGGAAAAATGTGGGTATAATTAGACAACATTTATCGTTAGAGGTTTAGGTAATAGGATAAAAATATTCCAATTAGTAAACAAACAAAATCAACTCAATTCATCTTTCCAAAAGCCTTGCTTAATGAATTTACGAGTTGGTTTTGTTTTCTGAAAGAATATAGCGTTTTTATTGAACCATTAATTTTATCATATCCTGTTTGCCACCACTAACTAGGCGTAAATAATAAGCACCTTTCGAAAGTCCAGCCAAATTAAACTTGTGGGTATGAGTACCAGTAGTTTGCGGTTCATTTAGTAATTTTTTGACAGATTGACCACTCATAGTCAATAGCTCTATTTCAACCTTGTCCATCTTTTTCAATTGATAAGTTAAGGTGAATGCATCGGAGACTGGGTTGGGAAATAATTGATGGATGGCATTATTGGATTGTTCTGTAGTTGACGTACTGACCTCTGTTTCCAATTCCATTATATAAAGAGAACCAATACGTTGCTCTTTTTCATCAAAAGCTTCTACAAATAGAAGTTTATAATCTTTTTCGGCCGAAATTGCATAAAGAAATGCAGAAGATTTAAAACCTTCTAAATACAAAGTTCCATTATCCATAAAGGTTTTATCGAGGCTACCGTTTTCATTATACCTCACTAATAAGGCTTGGCTATATTCCAAATTTAAGCCAATTATTTCGGAAGTTCCTAATAGTAAAATTTTGCCGTCGGGTTTAACAATTGAAGTATTTAAAATCTCATGTCTACGATTAAGAGCAGAAACCCCTTTGTTGTGTTCTGCAATTCCCTTATCAGCAAAAGTAGTATCTAAAACGCCATTTTCTAAAAATCTTACTATAAAAAAAGTGCGGTTGTACCCTGTAACTAATATTTTATCTTCTATTAAGTGAATATTACGAATTTCTGGATTATTCATCTTAGGAATCAAAGCTTTTCCTTTTTCTCCAAAAGAAGTATCTATAGTGCCATCTAGATTATATAACCTTAGATGTGCCTCGTAATTTCCGCTTTCTACAAGTAATAACTTACCATCTTTTCGTTGGGTGGCAGCCCTAAATACTCGAATAATATCTTTATTGTATTCGCCCCTATGAGGAAGTCTTAATTGAAAGGTGGTGTCTATCTCTCCTAGGCTTGTTAGACGTATAGCTAAATAATCCTCTTCTCCTTTACTTCTATTCTTTAAATCCCCTATTAATAATATTTTTTTATCTTTTAATAGTAATATATCGTACAATGTATATAATTCTTCAAGTTCATTGGTTCGACTCAAATGAAGCTGCTGTCCATCCTTATCATAAACTAAATATATTAACTTTAATTGGAATCCGTCAAAACGGAGTTTAGCAATAACTATTAAATGCTCTTCAGTCAAAAAAATACCACGGACTGCTAATATAGAATCCCCAAAAGATAATAACCCGTTTTTGCCAAAAGATTCATCTAATTCACCTGATTTGTCATATCTTTTAATTTTCTGGTATTTACCTATAATTATATGCGTATCCGTTTCGATAATATTACGCTTTAATCTAGATAAATGAGCAGCTGCAAAATAATTTCCAATAATATCATCGTCCACTAACTTTTGCGCAGTTAGTGTACTAAAGAGAAAGAGGCATAAGAGAAAAGGTAATACTTTTAAGGTTTTCATTATTTATTATTTTAGTAGAGAAAGAAAAGGGGGAGACAATAATTGGAAGGGAAGAGGGCAATTCTAATTGCATTTAAGGGCATCAATAATTATGCCAACAAATTGTTAGAAAAAAATTATCAACAGCTCCAACTTATTCAGGTATTGGGAAATATTTCAATATTTGGTAAAATGATTTTATCTTCACTACATCAACTTTGTTTAACATATCATGGCATGATTGCTGTTTTATGTGATTTATATATTGCTACTACTTTTTATTAATTCCCTCCTTCTTTTTTAGCTTTACATATAACCAAAAAATCACCAACATGCCAATCAACCGTTTGATTACACTTCCCTTATGCCTCTTCTCATTTATAAATCTCTTATTTACACAACCTTTTGAAGTTGACGCAACCTTTGGAAACAATGGAGAAATAATGCTCTTTGAAATTACTGATTCTAGTAGATTTATAGGAGGAATGACTCTTCAAAAAGATGATAAAATAATACTAAAAGGAAATGAAAAACCTCAAATATTTAGAACGAATCAAGATGGTTTTCTAGATAATACCTTTGGCGAAAACGGGAGAGTTCTCAAAAACATTAGCAATGATATTATTTTCAGCAAGATTGTCACTCAACCTGATGAACATATTATTATTCTAGGCAAAATACTAAATGAAGGTATAGGTATAGATGAAACTATGTTAATTCGGATAAATGGAGTTGGAGAATTAGATAAAAATTTTGGAAAGAATGGTATGCTATTAATAAAAGAACTAATACAAGAATCCGTGGTTCGTAATTTATTGGTTCAAAGCGATGGGAAAATAGTTATGTCAATGGTTAGAAGAATTTCGGAACTGGATGTACCTACCCCTATTTCTGAACGTATTCTTATTAGAATAAATCTTGATGGAAGTTTGGATAAAGAATTTGGTGTAGAGGGAATAACAGTTTTAGATATAAATACAAATTCACCAATTTTAACACAACAAAAAGATGGAAAAATTCTAACTGCATACCTATCAGAAAATAGAAATCGAAATACTGATTTTCAGATGGTACGTTATGACGAAACAGGAAATATTGATAGTACTTTTGGTAAGGAAGGAACGTTGGTTATTAATTTTAATCTGGGAACTATTTTCCCCAATTCTCTTGATGTATTAAATAATGGACAAATTCTTTTTGTAGGTACTGCAAAAAACCGAATTAAGGATGACATCGCATTGGTTCGTATTACAAATAACGGATATTTAGATACAACATTTGGAGATAAAGGAATCGTACTGACTAACTTAAAAGGTGGTGACAACGTTGTATTTCAATCAAATGACCGAATTTATGACGTTTTACATAAACCAGATGGTCGTATTTTAGTAAGGCAAAGAGAAAAAAATAATTAGCCAAATCAACTAAAATCTTCCAAGTTGTG
>JAFMDF010000089.1 GCA_017857395.1 Bacteroidota bacterium
GTACGGGCGGTTCTGAGAGGGGAAGGGGCAGTGATGCCCTGACCTACTCGACGGCTAGTGTCGCTAAACGTTTTACCATAGATGGAAGCTGCCAATAATTTTTTCAATAATCCAAATTTAAAACCAACTCCAGATTGTATTGAAGAAATTGAAACACCCAGGTTTAAAACAGAATAAAAAAGCATATCAAGGTCATGTCGTAGATGCAAGACCATTCTCTGTCTTTAAGAAAATGAATCAAAAAAATAATGATACAACTTATTAAAAGAATTGTGCTCAGTACCTTATCTATTTTGGCAAATTCTTATTAGAAGAAAAACAAGCAAATATTCTCCTACTACAAATATGCATTGGTTGTTTGCAAGCAGCAAGAAAACATAACATGCAATAAAAACTAGGTTAGAATGAATAAATCTTATCACCCTTTTAAGTCAGAAAAAGCAAAAGAAAAATATCTTGCCTTTTATGATGAACATGCTAAACTGTGGCCTGTTCCATCAAAGAATAAATATATTGAAACTTCTTATGGTCAAACCTTTGTCCGAATAAGTGGTTCAGAAGATAAACCACCTTTAATTCTTTTGCCTGGAGATACTGAAAATTCACTTTTTTGGATGCCTCAGATAAAGGAGTTTTCAGAACATTATAAAACATATGCAATAGACTGCATCTATGATAATGGTCGTAGTATATATTCAAGTCCGTTGAAAGAACCGAGGGATTTTGTTAACTGGTTAGATGAATTGTTTGACTCCCTAAATTTGAAAAATGGTATTAATCTGTTGGGGTTCTCATACGGTGGATGGCAAGCAAGTATTTATGCGCTGGCACATCCCGAAAGACTTAATAAAATTATACTTATCTCTCCATCTGCAACAGTAATGCAACCAAGAATAGGGTACTTGATTCCTGCAATAACAGCTCATTTTTTTCCAATTCATTTTATTACAAAAAAACTAGTATATTGGGAAAGAAAATGTTTAGTAAAACAAGGAGAAGCAGGTCGGGCTATTGCGAATAAAATGACTGAGGAGGTAGTCTTGGCAGGGAAATGTTTTAAAAAAAGAAAATTTATCAAACCAACTGTTTTAACGGATGATGATTTGCAAAAACTGAAAATTCCTGTATTGTACCTTATTGGAGAAAAAGAAGTTATGTACTCTCCTGATAAGGTTGTGCAACGCCTTAATAATGTTGCACCACAAATAAAAACAATAATTATTCCTGATGCCAGTCATGATATAACTCATTCGCAGGCAGAGTTAGTAAATAGAAAGGTTCTTGATTTTTTACAAGAGAAATAAGGTTTATAAATAAGCCATCATACAGTAAAGTATAGCTGCTAATTGTCCCAATTATTTTTGATTTAGTAAAGGACAAATTAATGAAAAAAGAAAAGTTAGCACATAAGAAGGGACATAGTATCATCTTAAAAAAACAATCAAAATGAAAGAAACAATCACCATCCTAATTATTGTATTACTTTCTGTATATTCGTACGGACAAAGAGCAAGAGACTTAGGCGTTCCGTTTGTCGGTACAACAGGGGCATTTAATGCCATTACGGATGTCAAAGGCGTTGAGGTGGGGTATAGCACTATTATTTCTGGAAAAGGAGAAAATGTAGTTGGTAAAGGCCCTGTCAGAACAGGTGTTACTGCCATATTCCCAAGAGGGAAAGCCAAGAAATTTAGCCCAGTTTATGCAAATTGGTATAGCTTAAATGGAAATGGAGAAATGACAGGAACTACTTGGGTGACCGAATCTGGATTTTTGGAAACGCCAATCATGATAACCAATACAAATAGTGTTGGCGTTGTTCGGGATGCCGTTTTGAAATGGTATGTAGATACAGACTGGTATGACGGGGAAGATTGGTGGTATACTTATCCTGTGGTAGGAGAAACGTATGACGGCTTTTTGAATGACATATATGGTTTTCATGTCAAGGAGGGACATGTTTTAGAAGCGATAAAAAATGCAGCAGGTGGAAAGATTGCAGAAGGAAATGTGGGTGGCGGAACGGGAATGATGTGTTTGGGCTTTAAAGGCGGAACGGGGACTGCTTCAAGAGTATTTAAAATCAAGGATTCGACGTACACCGTTGGCGCAATTGTGCAAGCCAATTTTGGCGCAAAAAGAAATTTATCAATCGCAGGCGTTCCCGTTGGCATGGAATTAAAAGATACCTTAAAATCTGTCTTCAATGCGCCACCAAAATCGAGGCGACAAGAAGGCGATGGGTCAATTATCGTAATTATAGCAACAGATGTACCCCTTTTACCACATCAATTAAAAAGAATAGCTCAAAGAATCCCTTTAGGTGTTGGTATAGTCGGCGGAAGAGGAAGTAATGGTTCTGGAGATATTTTTCTAGCCTTTTCTACTGCGAATGAAAATGCTTTTAATCGGGACGAAGCAACAACAGTAGAAACCATGTCAAATGACCGATTAATGCCAGTTTTTGAAGCGACGGTACAGGCGGTGGAGGAAGCAATTATCAATGCAATGGTAGCTGCTGAAACGATGGAAGGCATTAATGGAAATAAAGCTTATGCTTTACCTCATGATTTATTAATTAAAACACTTGAAAAATATAATCGCTTAAAAGAATAAGGAGGTAATTGAGAATTAAGTACGGCTTCGGATTTTTCGAAAAAAACCGAAGCCGTATCAACCGACCTCACAAAATTACCCCTTCATCAAATCCAACATTGCCTGCACATTCACATTTATCCCCGTTTCAATAGAGGTAGAAGGGTCTGGATAATAAAAAGGAGAATGCAAACCAGGTAAGTCTTCACCAGCCTTCAAACGTGCTTCTGGTACCGTTCCTAACCAATATAAAACGGAAGGTACTTGATGTTCTGTTTGTCCATACATGGCATAATCTTCCCCAAGCATTTTTGGCTCATCTGCTAAAACATTGGCTTTACCGATGGCAGTACTGGCAGAATTTCTCAATTTATTGACCAATTCAGGTTGGTTATAATTAGCGGGTGTAAAAGTATCAGGCACCGTTATTTTAGGCATTTTATCTTCGCCTAAGCCTGCTGCTATGGCAATACCTCTACAAATTTCTCTAATTCTTTTATGCACTAATTCCCGAACTTCTTTTTTATAGGTTCGGATGGTTAATTGCAAGGTGACTTGGTCAGAGATAATATTATGTTTAGTACCGCCTTTGATAGCACCGACGGTAATGACTGCATCTTCAATAGGTTTAAGTGACCGACTAACAATCGTTTGTAAATCCATGACAATCATACTGGCAATAATAACAGGGTCAACAGACATGTGTGGGGAGGCACCATGGGCACCAACGCCATAAACCTCAATATCTACACTTTCAGTATTCGCCATCGTGTAACCATCTGTAACGGCAATTTGACCAGCAGGAACAGTCGGACTAGAGTGGAGTGCCATGGCATAATTTGGTACACCGAATTTTTCGTACAAGCCATTGTCTAGCATTAATTTTGCGCCTGCACCAATTTCTTCTGCTGGTTGCCCAATTAACATTAAAGTGCCTTTCCATTGGTCTTTCATTTTAACCATTGCTCTAGCCGTACCAACCCAAGTGGTCATGTGTATATCGTGCCCACAAGAATGCATAGCGCCTGTCGTTAAACCGTTATATTCCACGGTTTTAGTGCTGGCATAAGGCAAATTGGTTTTTTCTGGCATTGGCAATGCATCCATATCTGTTCGATATAAAATGGTTGGGCCTTCGCCATTTTTTAAAATCCCAACGATACCATAACCACCAAAATTTTCGGTGACTTCAAAGCCAATTTGCTTTAGTTCATTGGCTAATGCTGCCGCTGTTTCTTTTTCTCTAAGTGATATTTCTGGATTTTGGTGTCGATTTTTATAGAAATCAACTAAATAAGGTATATCTTCTTTGATGATAGTTTCTTTAGTTGGCGGGTCACCTGCGGGCATTTTAAATGCCGTACAAGAAAGTAAGAATAATAGGAAAAGCGTATATCTCATGCTTTGTGATTAATAGTGAATAAAAGTAGCAACTTTAGTAATTTTCAATTTTCAATTTAAAATTTTCAAAAGAAAAGTTAGGCCTATATGCTGTAAACAAAAATGCAAATTAAGAAACGGTTAGCGACTTTTATTATTTATGGCACATTTTTTTAATAAGATACTTCCAAAAGGGATTTTCAATAAATTAGCGTTTCTTTAAAAACAGATTATTAAAAGTTTACTCCTTTGGATAGTCAGGAATATTAAGCCCTAAAATTATATTCCGTTCGCCAATTTGTAAATTTGCTCCTTGTACTATTTTCAACACACCACTACCACCTCGGTTTTCCATTTGATTGCTTGTAACATATAAATATTACTCAAAAAATAACTTCACAGCCTTAGCCACATTTTGCCCATCTAAAGCAGCAGAAATAATACCACCAGCAAAACCAGCACCTTCGCCACAAGGAAACAAACCTGATACCTCCTCATGCATATAGGTCGTTTTATTTCTAGGAATTCTAATAGGAGAACTTGTCCGACTTTCTGTGCCAACTACTACTGCTTCATTGGTGTAATAGCCCTTCATTTTTCGACCAAATTCTCGCACGCCTTTTTGTAGGTGGTCATAAACAAATTTAGGTAATAATTGGTGCATTGGTGCAGCATAAATACCTGGAATATAGGACGTTTTGGGTAAGTCAGCGGAAATTTTACCAGCGACAAAATCGGTTAATCTTTGGGCAGGTGCTTTTTGACTTCCATCCCCAAAATCGAATAAAGTTTTTTCTACGGATTTTTGTAAGGCAAGACCTGCAAATACCCCTTGGTCTTGATAGGGTAGGACATCTTTTTCCGTAATTTGTATAACCGTGCCCGAATTGGCAAAAGGAGAATCTCGACGGGACATAGACATGCCGTTGACCACTATTTCTCCAGGTGCAGTGGCAGCTGGAACAATTAGTCCGCCAGGACACATGCAAAACGAAAATACGCCTCGTTGATTGACTTGACAAACTAATTTGTAGCTTGCCGCAGGAAGATTTTCTTCTCGATTTTCTTGATTGTATTGGATTTTATCTATTAGTGGTTGTGGATGTTCTATTCTTACACCCAAAGCAAAAGGTTTAAATTCAATCGTAATCCCTTTTTTATCAAGTAGTTCGTAAATGTCTCTAGCAGAATGACCTGTTGCTAAAATGACAGCATCTGCTAAATGTTCAGCTGAATCATTGACGATAACGCCTTTAGCTTTCCCTTTATGTACAATTATATCTGTTACAAAACTATCAAAGTGGATTTCGCCACCAAATTTTAAGATAGTTTCTCTAATATTAGCAACAATTTTAGGTAATTTATTAGAACCAATATGCGGATGGGCATCCACTAAAATATCTGATGGTGCACCATGTTCTACTAAAAGTTGAAGTGCTTTAGAAATTTTTCCTCTTTTTTGGGAACGAGTGTATAATTTTCCATCGGAATAAGTGCCTGCACCGCCTTCTCCAAAACAATAATTAGAATGTGGATTAACTTCTCCAAATTGTTGAATGGCTCTTAAATCTCTTCTCCTTGCCCTAACATCTTTCCCTCTATCAAAAATAATGGGCTTTATTCCTAGTTCAATTAATTCTAAAGCAGCAAAATATCCAGCAGGTCCAGCACCGACAATAATTACAGATTTCTTTTTAGATACATCTGAAAAATGAGCTAAAATAGATGGGCTTATCGGAAGTGCATCCGCTTTAGTGACTAAAATTTTTAATAAAAAATAGGGCTGATAACCACGGGCATCAATAGAGCGTTTGACAATTTGCCAATCCTTAATTTTTTCTTTTGGCCATCGAACTTTTTTACTAATTCGTTCGAGGATAAAAGTTTGATTCTCAATATGTTTTGGTAATATTTTTAATTCAATTTCTTTAATCAAGCCCTTTTCTTTTTTATTGAAAAATATCCTATTTAGCTATAATTGAATACAAAATTAGGCTTTTAGATAGAATAGTTTTGCCTTTTAAAGAAAAATGCAAAAAAAGATTAAATAATTTTAAAACATATTGTAACTTTTTTAATATGAAACCCGTTTTTCTTTCTGTAATCTTTGAAGAATGTCAAGTTGTTCTGGCTCCGGTTTAAAACCGGGGCTTTCTTCATTTTAGGGCTATGCTAACCTTCTTTTTTTGCCTCTATTACCAAAGTTTCTAAATTTCTAATAACGATATACCTTCGAGTGAAATGAATTAAATTTACTGCTTTTAATTCATTCAATACTGTTGTCACTGTTTGACGACTAGTATCTGATAAATTTCCCATTTCTTCATGCGTAAATGGTTTCTTTATCACATATTCATAACCTACTCTTTGACCAACTTCTCCTACATAATCTACTAAAAATTGTAGGACTCTTTGTCTAGATTTATATAACAATAATCGGTGTAATCTGTCATTGTTTTTGTTCACCTTGTCTAATAAAGTCGTTAATACTAATTGATTTAATCCTTTATTTTGTAAAACCATGTCTCTGAATTCATTGACTGGAATTACTTTATAGACTGCTTTTGGAGAGGTTACTTTTAAAGTAGTTATATCTGTATTGTTTTTATGCCAGATTTCTAGATTCATAATATCTCCAGCAGTAAAATAGCCATTTACTAATTCTTTGTTTTTTTCAGGGTAATAACTTAAGGTTTTGACCATACCATCTACTAAATAAAAAACATAGCCTAGAGAGTGATTTCGTTTTACAAGAGCGGTTCCTTTAGTAGCGGTTCTTTCAGGGAAATTAGCAAAAAGGGTATTTAAACTGAAAGGGCCTATTCTTCTAGTTCCTACTGTTTCTATTGCAATACTCGCGTTCATAAATCGGGTTTTATTTTTGTTAATAAAAAAGGGTTTTAAAATCTTATGAGACAAAGGTATTCCAAAAGAAGGGCTAGGGAATCACAGAAACATGAAGGTTTGGTTACAGAATAATAACCTAAATATCACAGAAATATCACGACTACGACAGTTATTGAAATTATTGTAGGAATAGCAATGGTTTTTAATGAAGTGAATGTGATTTAATATGTTGACAATGGAGTAGTTAATTGTTATTTGTAGTGAGCTAAATTACATGTTGTCACTGTCCCATTTAAGACCTAAATAGTTTATTTCAAACTGATAATACGAAGCATCTAAGCGATTAGTAAAAGTATTTGTTAGCAAAAAAAATTAACCTAATTGTTTTTAGAAATTAGAAAAAAATAAAAATAAAATTATCAAAAATGAGTACAGTTTAAATTCCGCAGCCTTATAGTATTGAAATCATTAATCATTATTTGACTGTTTAAAATTAAAATCCATGTTAAACCGTATTTTCAAAATTAGTACTGTTTTTGCCTTAACCATTTTTGCTACTCTATTTACTTCTTGTGATAAAGAAAGTGTACTCTCAGATGAAATTGTCCAGAATTTTGTCAACGAAAGTGTGGAAGCTGTCGAACGTTCTGGGAGTGTTGGCCGAACGGGTTGTTACGAATTTGTTTTTCCAGTTTCTATTACTTTTCCCGATGAAAGTACTGCTTCCATTGAAGATTATGAAACATTAAGATCAACTGTTAAAACATGGAAAGAAGCGAATCCAGCTGCAGAAGAAAAGCCTACGCTTGCTTTCCCTTTAGAAGTAGTTGCGGAAGATGGCGCTATTATTAGTGTAGAATCGAAAGATGCATTAAAAGAATTAAAGCAATCCTGTAGAAGAAATGGCCGAAAGAATCATAATAAAGGAGATCGTTGTTTTGAGGTAGTGTTTCCTCTTAGCATTATTTTTCCTGATGGAACGACTACCGTTTATGAGGATAGAATGACCTTGAAAATGGGGGTAAGGGCTTGGAAAGCAACTAATCCTGATGGAGAGGAAAGACCAATGTTAGCGTTTCCTATAGACTTGACTTTAGCCGATGGAACGACGGTAACGGTGAATAGTTCAGAAGAATTACAAGCTCAGAAAGAAAGTTGTGCAGGGAATTAATTTTTGAAAAGTAATCAGAAAATAACCTCCAAAAATTCGATTTAGTTTTCTCCTAATAATTTGTTTAAAAGCCTTTAAAGGAAAGTAACTTCCTTTGAAGGCTTTTTTGTTGGTAAAGTAAATAAAGCCTTACTTTTGCTTCTAAATTTAATACCAATCATTTATCAGAGAATAATCTAATATGACACCCTATCAAACATTGCCTAATCCACCAAATGAAGTATCTGAAGGAGCAATTTTAGCTCGACTTGTGGATGGCATTGGTTTTCGCTATCGCATTGCTACAGAAGGATTAACGATGAATGAAATTAACTTTCGACCAACGGAAGAAAGCATGGATATGTCCCAATTATTGCTACATATTTACCAACTTATCAGTTGGACAAGTACTGCTTTCAAATTGCCCTATACTACAAAAAAGGAATTTACTGATTTTGATGAATTGAGAATAGAAACCCTTGAACTTTCCCAACAGTTTAGTCAATTTTTATTTAATTTATCAGCAGTAGATATAGAAAAAGTAAGTGTTTATTTAAAACGAAAAGACCAACATTTTCCTTTTTGGTATTTAATTAATGGCCCACTTGCAGATGCCTTGACACATATTGGACAAGTAAACAGTTGGCGTAGAATTGCGGGTAATCCAATTCCTCGAATTAGCCCTTTTAATGGGGAAGCTTATTAACTTTTAACTAAAAAAATGTAAAATGTGACAGTCATATTTACGTTTTTTTATAAAGAATAATTTAGCGGATGAGAATTTTATCTATTTTTTTGTCTACATTTGTTTTTAATAAAAATATTTAGTTAATCCCATGATTTTCTTTACCAATTTCTATGAGATTCAAATGTCTGTGGATTTTAGGCGCTATTTTTTGGTTATCTACTTCCTTTTTAAAGGGACAAGCTGCAAATTTAAAGATTAAAAATTATTCACTAGAGGATGGACTTTCTCACCGATTAGTTACCCGAATAGAAAAAGACACCGCTGGTTTTCTTTGGCTAGCAACACCTAATGGTTTAAATCGTTTTGATGGATATAATTTTTTGCATTTTGCTTCTGGAACAGTTAGTGAGTATCCAATTTCTGGAGACTATATTGGCGAGATAGAGCCAGTTGAAAAAGGTCAATTCCTAATAACCTACAAGAATAATTTAACGAATTTTGATTTTTTTGACCCTACCTCTTTTAAAGTTACTCCAATTTATTTTAAAGAATTGATTGGCGAAACAAGCCGAGTTCTGAGTATTTTTGCAGAAAAAAATGGATTGGTTTATGTTTTGTGGGGAAGAGAAAAGGTTTTTCATATTTCTTCGATTGCTGTAAATGGAACTATTACTAATATATATAAATTACCACAAACTGATTATAATTGGGGCAAGCAAATCACGTTGATAAAACGCAAGAGTGGGGACTTTTATCTTTTTGATGGAAATCTTGGGTTGTTTAAACAGAATGAGAAAGGACTAAAACCAATATCTGTTGAGAAAGTTACTTTTAATTCTGAAAAACCGCTTGAGCTCAATTTTTTTAAAGAAGACCAACAGGATAGATGCTGGTTATCTATCATCCAGAATAATGGTGTACTCTTATTAAACGAAAAAGCGGAACGGTTTGAATATTTTGATACACCCATTGGAGATAATTATATTCCAAGAATATGGGAAGATAGTAAAGGTAATATTGTTTTTGGTCAATCAAAACCTTCTTTTCATCCTTCCTTTTTTAAATTTTACCTTTTAGATCGAAAAAATAGGTGGACAGATGTTTCTTATTTTAAAAAACTAGGTCAATTTATTGTAGAGTTAGAAAGTGATGACTTTTTTAAAACCACCTTGTTTGCTACGGTTTCTGGCTTTAAGATAGCCGTAAATAAATCTTCCACTATTAAGAATTTACTCCACAAACCGAATAGAAGAGAAGATCAAGGAAAAGTCATTAGGGGAATTATTAATGTGGATTCCAATAAAATAGTGGTCGCTGATCAAGATGGACTTTGGTATCAAATAAATACTCGAACAGAAGAAGTTGCGCCAATTCAATTAATAGATAAAACCACAAAAGAACCAATTGGGTCTAATTGTTCTAAGCAGTTTCATTATGAAGCATCTACAAATAGGCTATGGGGTTATACTTGTACCACTAACAATACGGGTTCTTGGTTACATAAAGTAAATGTTGATACATGGGAAACGGAAAGATTTTATTTTGAAAAGAAAATAGAATCTTTTTGTAAAACAAAGGATGGCCTTTTTGGGATCGTAGCCACCGACGGAAGTAGTGATTCTGAACTATTCTTTTTTGACCCTGAAACGGAAAAGATTACGTCATTTAGTACGGTAGAAGGGCGAAATCCCTTTGCTAAAACTTTTACTAATTTTATTCAACCAAGTGATAATGGGCATCTTTGGATAGGAACAATGACTGGTTTATATAAAGTTAATGTGATGGACAATACAGTGGACTTATATGACCAGGCAAGAGGATTGAGTAGTAATAATATTGAAGCATTATTAGAGATTAATAAAGAGGAATTATTGATAGGTACGAATAAGGGTTTTGATATTTACAATCTAAAAGATAGTACTAAACAAAATTTTACTAAAAAAGATGGACTTTCTTCCAATCAAACTTATGGCGTTATTGCTGGCGAAGCCCCTGATACCTATTGGATTAGTACCATTTTGGGGCTTAATTTTTTTAATGCTAGAACAGAGGCTTTTTATAATTTTTTTGAAAAAGATGGATTAAGTGATAATGAATTTAATCGTTTTGCTCAATACAAGGATAAGCAAGGAAGGTATTATTTTGGAGGAGTGAACGGGCTTAGTAGTTTTTATGAAAAAGATTTACTAAATGCATCACCTGCACCTAAAGTAATATTAACCAAGCTGGTTTACTATAATGGCAAAAAGAATAAAATTGAAAATCAAATTAAGGGATTAGCTGCTTTATCGAGCATTACTTTACAACCAAATGATAAATATTTAGAACTATTTTTTAGTCTTCCCGACTATAGCAATCCTGAAAACAATCAATATCAAGTAAAGATAGAAGGATATGATGAAGATTGGGTATTTTTAGGGACTGATAATAGTATTCGATATAGTGCTTTGCCGACGGGTAATTATAAATTATTAGTAAAAGGTGCAACTTCTAAAGGGAATTGGAGCGAAGAATCGCTCTCAATTAATATTAAAGTGTTACAAGCATTCCATAAAACTTGGCAATTTTGGGTGCTAGTTTCGCTTATTTTAGGAGGAATTTTACAACTTTTTAATGAGTATCAATTAAAACAAAAATTAAAAGTAGAGCGAATCAGAACTAAGTTGTCGAGTGACTTACATGATGAAGTGAGTGGTTTATTATCTGGCATTGCCATGCAAAGTGAGTTATTAGAAATGGTTACTTCGGATGCTAAGACTAAACCAAAGTTGAATAAAATCACTAAAATTAGCCGTTCAGCAATGAGTAGAATGAGCGACGTTATCTGGTCAATTGATTCTAGAAACGATAAAGTTGAAGATTTGATTGCTCGAATGTCAGAGCATGCCATGGATATTTTAGATCCGCTAGAAATTAGCTGGCAATTGGATGTAAAAAATATCAATCGCAAAAAGAAAATGTCAGTTTTGTTAAGAGAAAATCTTTATTTTATTTACAAAGAAGCCATTAATAACATAGTAAAACATGCAGATACCACCACCGTTAACATCAATTTTAGCAACGAAAACAAACAATTCATCTTGGTGGTTCAAAATGATGGGCAACCTAAAGAAATGACTGATAAATCCAAGAAACAAGGTCAAGGAATTGCCAATATGAAAATGCGTGCTGAGAAAATTGATGCTAACTTAGTACTGTCAACAGCAAGTGATTATACCGTTAGGTTAACGATGATGCCATTTGCTTAGTGATTACCACTTTAGATTTTTCTAAGGCTTGCTGTAAATCGGCAATAATATCTTCTATATGTTCTAAACCAACTGATAATCGAACCATTCCTGGTGTAATACCAACCGAGAATCGTTCTGTTTCTGATAATTTAGAATGAGTGGTAGAAGCGGGATGGGTAACAATTGACCGAGTATCTCCTAAATTAGAAGAAAGGGAAATCATTTTGATTTCATCTATAAAAGCTTTAGCTCTTTCATAACCTCCTACTACTTCAAAAGTAACAATGCCGCCACCTTGAGTCATTTGTTTTTTAGCTAATTTGTATTGTGGATGTTTAGGATGATGTGGATATAGTACTCGCTGAATTTCTTCATTTTTATCAAAAAATAGAGCGACTTTTTTAGCATTGGCACAATGTCTATCCATTCTGACAGCTAACGTTTCTAAACTTTTAGAAATAGTCCAAGCATTAAATGGGGACATAGCTGGGCCAGAATGTCGAATAAATACTTTTATTTCGGCCATTAATTCCGCTTTCCCTACAATGATTCCTCCTAAAACTCTGCCTTGCCCATCCATCCATTTAGTAGCAGAATGACAAACAATATCTGCACCATATTTAATAGGCTGTTGAAGATAAGGCGTCGCAAAACAATTGTCCACGCAATAAATTAAATCATGTTTTTTAGCAAAAACGCCTGCTGCTTCCAAATCGATTAAAGCTAAACCTGGATTAGAAGGGGTTTCTAAAATCAGCATTTTAGTATTGGCTTGTACGGCACTTTCCCAACTTCCAACATCATCAGGTTCGACATAAGTAAACGCAATATTCCATCTAGGCAAAATTTGCGTTAAAATCTGGTGAGTTGAACCAAAAACTGCTCGTGAAGCAATCACATGATCTCCAGCTTTTAAGAAAGGAACAATACTATTAAACACCGCAGACATCCCCGAAGCAGTTGTGAAACCAGCTTCTGCCCCTTCCATCAGACAGACTTTTTTGACCAATTCATCGGTATTGGGATTGGAGTATCTAGAATAGATATTGCCTTCTGCTTCTCCTGCAAACATCGCACGCATGTGTTCTGCATCATCAAACATAAAGCTGGAGGTCATATAAGTTGGAACGCTATGTTCTCTATTATGACTTCTTTCTGCCTGAACTCGAATGGCTTGTGTTTCAAATTTATTCATTAGTTATTATTTAGCTAAAAATTTACTAATCAATTTTTCCAATTGCGGATATTCAATTAAAAAACCATCGTGACCGAATTTGGATTTTACTTTTTTATATTTTGCGCCCTTGATATATTTGGCAATGAATTTTTGTTCGGTAGGAGGGAATAATACGTCTGTATCTAAAGAAATGACGAGTGCCTTCGCTTTTATTTGTTTTAACGCTTTTTTTATTCCACCTCGCCCTCTTCCAATATCTTGCGAATCCATGGCTTTTGATAAAGCATAATAAGCTAATGGTTCAAATCTTTTTCTAAGTTTTAACCCTTGATATTTTTGATAAGAAGCGGCTCGAAAGTCTTCTAATTTAGCACTTTTATCTTGTTGGCTATTTTCATAAGTAACATAATGCCGATAAGATAGGATGGCAATCGCTCTAGCTGCTTCTAATCCTTTGTGTCCCGCATCTGGTAAATTGGTAAAAAGTGTAGGGTCTGCTTCCATAGCCATTCTTTGCGACTCATTGAAGGCAATCGCCCAAGGAGAATGTTTAGCATTTGTGGCAATAGGAATGATATACTTGAAAAGAGTAGGGTTAGCTACCGCCCATTCTAAAACTTGCTGCCCGCCCATAGAACCACCAATTAATACCTCAACTTGGTCAATTTTGAGATGTTTTCGTAAAATATTGTGGGAATTCACAATATCTTGAATAGTAATTAATGGAAAATCTTTATGATAAGCGGTTCCCGTATTGGGATTGATGCTTGAAGGGCAAGTTGCACCATAGCATGAACCGAGTGTATTGGCACAAATAATAAAATATTTAGCAGGATCAAATACTTTTCCCTGACCGACCAATCCATCCCACCAATCTAGTGCATCTGCGTTGGCAGTCAAAGCATGACAAATCCAAACAACATTATCTTTGTTTTTATTCAGTTGACCGGAAGTACAATAAGCGATATCAATACTTGGTAAAGTCTCGCCACAGGCAAGCGGAAACGGTTTTTTGTGCTGTAATATCTTCACTTCATTGGTTGTATAATTAGCTGTCAAAATGGTGTTTAAAGTCAAGTAATTAAAATTTTTCCATTAATAAAATAGCAGGAAAAAACCTACAATTGTTTGAACTATATTCAATCAATACATGTAATATATTGGCTAAAACAAAATAATTTGATAAACTATTATTTTGAAAGTAGTCAATAAGATTAGTGATGTCTTAAATTAAGACATTCCTATTCAGCGGAAATAAGCAAACTTGTGAAACATGAGTATTTGTATTTATATGTCCAAAATTACTTACCTCAGTAAGCTTGGCGGGATTTGGCACCGATGTTTCATGATTGAAACCGGTTGCCAGGGTTGCATTGAGCCCGTTCTCTTCACCCTTCTCTATAAAAACCCAAAAAATTGGGTATGAAAGATAGAGGAATATTACATTTGCAATAAAATGTAATATTATAAGCTGTAAATCTATTAGCTTTTTGACTAATATTCAAATTTATTGACGAATTTATTTTAAAACAAGGTATAAAGGTTACGGGGTAAAGAGGTTAGAATGGCAATAAGTAAAGAAGTTTCTAAACCTGATGCCCTTTTTACCTTTGATGCTCTTTACCTTTATACCTCTTTACCTTTTTATATGAAAATCGAATTACACAGAGCAGATGATGCTTTTCATTTTATTTCTAGCAATCAAGATGGTTTAACAATTGAATCCGATGGTTCTCTTGCTATAGGTGGTGGCAATAAAGCGATGCGACCAATGGAGATGGTATTATCAGCGATAGCAAGCTGTAGTTCCATTGATGTGGTGATGATTCTGAAAAAACAGCGCCAACAACTAGAGGATATTAAAGTGACGGTAGAAGGGAAACGAGCTGAAGGCCAAGTGCCTGCTGTTTTTACAGATATTCACATCCATTTTAAATTAACTGGAAAAATTGCGGAAAGTAAGGGGCAGCGAGCAGTTCAATTATCAATGGAAGAATACTGCTCCGTTTCTAAAATGTTGGAAAAATCGGTTAATATTACTTATAGTGTTGAGATTATTCAAACATAGTTCGACAAGTTTATGCTTTAGCCCTGAAAGGGCGATATAATGTAGCCTAGGGTGCAAACCCTAGGAAATGTAATATCGCCCATAATTCGGTAAAAAATAAAAATAATTAATGGCCAAAAAAATATTATTAACAAATAAAGGAATTCATCCTTATTTACCCAAAGCATTAACTGAGTTAGGTTTTCAAGTAGACTTTGATTATACCTCAACGAAGGAAGAGATTGAGCAGAAAATGACTACCTATTATGGTGTTGTCATGAAAAGTCGTTTTCGTGCCGATAAATCTTTTTTTAAAAATGCGACCAATTTAAGGTTTCTAGCAAGAGTAGGAGTAGGCTTTGAACATATTGATAGGACTTACGCCAAAAAGAAAGGCATAGAAATTATTCTATCTCCTGAAGGAAGCAGAGATGCCGTAGGAGAACATAGTATGGGTTTATTACTCTGTTTATTAAATAATCTGTCTAAAGGAGACCGAGAAATTCGGAAAGGACAATGGCTTAGAGAACCGAATAGAGGCGTGGAACTGAAAGGGAAAACAGTTGGAATTATCGGTTTCGGGAATATGGGGCAAGCGATGGCAAAGCGATTGGCTGGTTTTGGCGTCAAAGTAATGGCGTATGACAAATACAAAAAAGGGTTTAGTAAGAAATATGCGATAGAGGTCTCTCTTAAAACCTTACATAAAGAAAGTGATATTATCAGTATTCATATTCCTTATGATAAAGCCAATCATTATTTTATTGACAAAGCTTTTTTGAAAAAATTCAAGAAACCCATTTATGTGATTAATACCGCTAGAGGCTTGGTTTTGAATACCAAAGATTTAGTAAAAGCCATAAAAAAAGGGCAAGTTTTAGGCGCTGGTTTGGATGTTTTGGAATATGAAGAACAATCTTTTGAAGCTTTTAAAGCAGCTAATTTACCTAAGCCATTTCAATATTTAATTCAATCAGATAGGGTAGTACTGTCTCCTCATATTGCAGGTTGGACGATGGAATCAAAATTGAAACATGCACAGACAATTGTCCAAAAAATTGCTCTTTTAAAGTAGGCAAAAGTAGAGTAGACCATATTATTGCATCAACAAAAAAATAATCCGTTGCTAAGATACTTAGCAACGGATTATTTTTAGCAGGCTATTTATCTGATTGTGCTACTCGGGCTGGAAGCCCAAGCTACTTCTTACCCTTCAAAATGCAAAGACAAAGTGAAAGTCCGAGACAATACCTTTTCAATCACCGTAGATTGTGGTAAACTTTCATCAAAAATTAAAGTATTTCCTAAACCTTGCGACATTTTTAATTCTGGAGAAAAGATAAAATAAGGGAAGAAAAATTGAATACCAACGCCAATTTCACCTGAAAAATCCGTAGGTGCAATTTTTACTTGCGAATCTGCCTGTCTTGCTTTAGAATCACTTGCTACATCAAACCCGTATTTTACACCAGCAATAACGAACAAGCGCATATCTTTATAGGGAGCAGATTTGAACCTTATATGAAAAGGCATTTCTACTAAGACGGATTCTATATTTCTTGTGAGCGGAACATTCGGTTTGTCTGGATTATTGCCTGGCGTAAACTCTAATCGCTTTTCAGCAAAAGAAAGGGTCGGTAAAAATCTAAAATCAAAATATTGTCCAATTTTTAAATTAGTAACAATTCCCAAATTGAACCCTGGGCCACTAACAGATTCTGCCGTTTCTACATCTTCATTTCTAATAAAAGTTTTGGAATGAAAAACTCGGTAATTGGCTCGATTAAAGCCGAGGGTAATGCCAAAGTAGTAAGGCTTTTGCTGAAAATCTAGGAAATTATAATTCCCCCTAGCATTTTGAGCAGAAATATCTCCACTTTGTAAAAAAAAGAAACAACCAATTAGCGTCAATAATCGGCCTACTTTCCTACTCGAAACTGCTAACTGCCAACTGCTAACTGCCAACTGAATCACTTGAAACCTGTATAAATGGAGCAAATTCCTAAACTTAATTTCTTGCATTGATTTGAGTTAAATCCTACTTCTCTTAGTACTTTTAAAAAATCTTCCCCGTCTGGAAAAGCTTGTACTGATTCATAAAGATATTGATACGCTTTAGGATCTTTAGAAGTTACTTTTCCAATGAGGGGAAGTATATATTTGAAATATAAATTAAACAACTGTTTGAAGGGAAATATTGTGGGGCGGGAGAACTCTAATACGACAATTTGTCCATTAGTTTTCAAAACTCGATGCATTTCAGTCAAACCAGCTTTTAAATCTTCAAAGTTTCTAACACCGAATGCAGCGGTGGCTACATCAAAACTATTGTCTTCATACTGCAAATTTTCACTATCTCCTTGATCTAATTGAATTAATTTATCCAAACCTCTTTTAGCAATTTTTTTACGACCTACTTCTAGCATTTCATGAGATAAGTCCATCCCAATAATTTGTTCAGGCTTTAACTGCTTGTTGATTTCAACGGTTAAATCTGCTGTGCCTGTAGCGACATCTAAGATATGCTTAGCGTCCCGATTCTTAATGGAACGAATGGCTTTACGTCTCCATAAAACATCTATTCGCAAAGTTAAGAGGCGATTCAGAAAATCGTAATAAGGCGCAATATTATCAAACATTTTTCCTACTTGTTCCTTTTTGCTACCTTCTTCCTGATATGGTTTAACGATTTGACTCATTTTATGTATCTTTTAGCATGGTGATAAAACTTAAACTGCTTTTCCTTCATCTCTTTTGCAAAAGTACCTTATTTTTTACTTTGATAAAACAGTTTAAAAAGTAAACTTCAAAATTTTCTGAAAGTTTAGAAAGTTCGTGTTTTATTTTCCAGTAAATTCCCACCATTAATTCGACAAGTAATGGTGCTAGAAAATTTTAAAGAAAGAAAAGATTGAAATCATCTAGCAATATTAATTGTCGAGTTAATATTGGAAAGTTACTTGATGATAGGCAAACCCAATTGAGGATTGCTGAACAAGTGAAAGATAATTTGGTATATTTGTTAAAATTAAGATATAAGCGTTACTAAATCCATTTTTTGCGTTAAAATATTATTCTTTTTGTATATTTATCGAACTAAACATTTTAAACCACTAAATCTATTTGAATGAGATCATCCAAACTGCTAATGCTGGTGCTCGGCATTACCCTTATTTTTACTGCTTGCCAACAAGCCACAGATACCAAACAATTGGTTTCCAAAACAGCTACAGATATAAATGGCTATACTTACGATTTTGTAGAAAATGACCCTTCGAAAACTAGAATTTACACCTTAGAAAATGGTCTAAAAGTCTATCTCAGTGTCTATAAAGAAGAACCTCGAATTATGACCTATATTCCTGTGAAAGCAGGTGGTAAATTTGACCCAGCCAATTCAACTGGTTTAGCTCATTATTTAGAGCATATTATGTTTAAAGGTACTGCTGATTATGGGACTAAAGATTGGGAAGCAGAAAGTAAATTATTGATGGAAATAGAAAATCTATTTGAAGAATACCGTGGCATTACGGATCCTGACGAAAGAAAAGCGCACTACGCTAAAATTGATAAGGTCTCTAATGACGCAGCTAAATTGGCGATTGCCAATGAATATGACAAAATGTGTTCTTTTCTAGGCTATACAGGCACAAATGCTTATACGACGAATGACCGAACCGTCTATGTGAATAATATTCCTACTAACCAATTAGAGAATTTCTTAGATATTGAAGCGAATCGTTTTCAAATCATTGTGAATCGCCTATTCCATACGGAATTAGAAACGGTGTATGAAGAAAAAAATAGAGGCTTAGATAGTGACGGTCGAAAGGCATACGAAGCGATGCTGAGCAATATGTTTTCTAAACATCAATATGGTACACAAACCGTAATTGGTACGATTGAGCATTTGAAAAACCCATCAATTAAAGATATTAATGCCTATTTCTATAAGTATTATGTGCCAAATAACATGGCAATTTGTATGAGTGGAGATTTAGACCCAGCAAAAACGATTCAGTTAATCGACCAATATTGGGGCAAAATTGCACCTAAACCTTTGGAAAAATATGTGTCTATCGAAGAGCCTGCATTGACCAGCAATAAGGAAGCGACCGTCATAGGTCCAGATAAAGAAAGATTGAGCATGGGCTTTCGATTTGACGGCATGCGAAGTGAAGATTACCACAAATTGCAGGTAGTTGATTTTATGTTAAATAACAGTACGGCGGGGTTGATTGATTTGAATTTAGTACAGGGACAAAAAGTGTTGAAAGCGGGCAGTTATGTTAATGCGATGAACGATTATTCTATCCATAATTTTTGGGGAGAACCTAGAGAAGGGCAGACTTTAGCAGAAGTTAGAGGCTTAATTTTAGACCAATTAGAATTGATTAAAAAAGGAGAATTTGAAGATTGGTTAGTCCCTGCGATTATCAATGAGTTTAAGAAGTCGAAGATGGAGGAAATGGAAAGTAATTATGCTAGAGCAAATGCGATGGTTATGGCTTTTACGAATGATATGCCTTGGATTGAAAAAGTGAGCTTGATCAAGAAGATGGAGTCTTTGACGAAGGAAGATATTATGAAATTTGTGAATGAAAAATATGTGCATCATGTAACGGTCTATAAAGAAAATGGAGAAGATCCTAATAAACAAAAAGTTGAAAAACCAAGTATTACCCCTGTGGATTTAGACCGTTTGACGCAATCTGATTTCTTTAAGCGGATTCAAGATAGAGAAGTGGAAGAAGTAGCGCCTGTTTTTGTGGATTACACCAAAGACTTTGCGCAAACTACCATGAAAAGCAATGTGCCCGTTATGTATAAAGAGAATACAGAAAATAGCCTCTTTACCATGTACTACTTATTGGAAACGGGTACAAATGAAAATCCAACCATTAAATTAGCTTTAGATTATCTGAAATATTTAGGCACCCCAGATTTAAGCCCAGAAGATTTCAAAAAAGAACTCTATAAATTAGGCTGTAATTTTGGTATCAATTCTCAAGAAGAAAGAATTTATGTATATCTATCTGGTTTAAGTGAGAACATGAAACCAGCTATGAAGCTATTTGAAGATTTATTAGCCAATCCACAAGGAGATGGGGAAGTGCTAGAAAATATGATTGCGGATGCCCATAAATCTCGTTCGGATGCGAAGAAAGAAAAGTGGCGAATTTTATGGCAAGGTCTAGCAAATTATGCAAAATATGGTAAAGATTCTCCTTATACCAACGTTTTGACCAATGATGAATTAAGCAGTTTACAATCAGCTGAATTGATTGGGATGATAAAAAGTATTCCGAAAATGGAACATAAAGTCATGTATTATGGGCCAATGAAGCAGGATGCAGTCGTTGCGACCTTAAATGAATTGCATCGAGTGCCAGAAAAAATGCAGCCGTTACCCACCAAAAAAGTATTTGCGACCACAGATATGGCAGACCCAAATGTCTATTTTGCCAATTACGATATGGTGCAAGCGGAAATGATGTTGACGTCTAAGCAAGACCAATTCAATAAAGAAATTATGCCCGAAGTGAATGTCTTTAATGAATACTTTGGTAGTGGCATGTCTTCTGTTTTATTCCAAGAAATTAGAGAGGCTAGAGGTTTGGCTTATTCTGTTTTCTCTCGCTATAATGTAGCCAGCAAAGCAGAAGATAATGACTACTTAACGGCTTATTTAGGCACGCAAGCAGATAAACAAGAAGAAGCATTAGATGCTTTGGTTAATTTATTAAACAACCTACCAGAATCAGAAAAGAACTTTGAAACGGCTAAAAAATCTATTTTGAATAAAATCGAAAGTTCTCGGATTACCAAGACGTCTATTTTCTTCAATTATTTAGCGGCTAAGCGTAAAAACTTGGATTATGACATTCGGAAAGATGTGTATAGTCGAGTTAAAACAATGTCTTTTGGAGACTTAAAGGCATTTCATGCAAAATATATTAAAGACAAAAAATTCAATATTGCAGTGGTTGGAGATGAGGAAAAAATGAATTTTCAAGCTTTGAGTAAGTATGGGGCGGTTAATAAATTGTCTTTGGATGAGGTGTTTGGGTATGAGGAGTATAAGGAGGCTGTGAAAGGGTAGTTCTTTTAGTATCTATATTTAGCGCTTTCAGAATGTGGGATAAAGTTCCCTCTGATTTTTGAGCGGGCGACAAAATCATAAATCTTACATCCTACATCTTACATCGTATATCCATCTAGCTTTTACGTGACAGATTTATGATGTAAGATTTATGATTTGGCTCAGACTTAATCCAATAGTATTATCTGGAAAGACTACTTAATTTTAATAAACTTAATAGTCTGTACTCGTTTGACGTCTTCTTGGCGATTCCTTCCAATTGCCTGAAGGGTCATGTAGATATTGGAATAAGTGCCAGCTCTCCAAATTATCGTATTTGCCGAACTATTATGGACAGCATTAAATTCTTGCTGCGAACTTACCTACGTGATGTCCGCTTTTGTGATGGTTGAAGCGTATAATAGACAAAAGATATTGGTGACTATTAATTTTATCTAATGCTGTTTTTAATAGTTAAAATTTCAAATTTCGTTCTTTTAAATAGTCTTTCAATGCTTTATGATCTTTATCCTTATTGATTAATTTATAGGCAAAAAATAAGGGAATTAAGGTAAAAAATCCAACGGTATTTTTTGCAACACTCCAAATGACCACTCCAATCATAACTCCAATTAATAGAGCATTCATTATGGAAGCTGATTTCATTTTTTTTGCTTCGGCTAACAGTTCTTGATCGGTTAATGCTGATAGTTCTTTTTGATTCATTTTTTTCTTTTGCTAGTTATGTTTTGGGTGGAGATTCTCAATCCAATTATTAGAATTAGCGAATAGTTGTTTTTCATATTTTGATTTTTTATCCCTCCTTAGGTAATTGGTTTTTACTTTTTTGGTGTTCGGTATATGCGCTATATAAAATTATTGCTGCGAATACTATTTTAATTGCCAAATAGGTGTATCCTGAAACTACATAGCCAAAGTAATCATCATCGCAAGCAGGACATTTTACTAGCTTTTGAATAACATCTACTACCATAAATACGCCGACAAAAAGAAAGATTTTACTTTTCATGTTTAGTTTTTTTATTTGTTATTGTGGTTATTTGATGATTTTTATATTTCGTAAGTTTCTTCTATGTTGTGGCTATCTCCATTTTATGCTTCTGAAAATATATACTTTATTAGCTGTTCGGGTTTTATCAACTGTCTAAATATCTTTCCTTTATTATATTTAAATGGTGTTGAGTGTGTCCAATAGAAATATAGCCTAATGCTCTTGCCGAAATTTTATGACCAACTCTGTTTCCTAAAAATGAGGCTTGTTCGGCTGTACAGTTTTTAAATAAAATTCTAAATCCTTTTCTTACTATTTCAAATTCTTCCAACATACTTTCAATACCTCTATTTGTAACATTTACGTTTTTAGCATAAAAATCTTCGTCCATTCCATATAATGGTGTTTTTTTATCATTTCGTAAACAAACTATTGCTCTATAGGAAAACCCTCTTTCCGTATCTATTATATGCATGAGGACTTCCTTTATTGTCCATTTGTTTTCAGCATATTTATAATTTAATTTATCAATAGGGATTGACTTAAATAAATCAACCGTTTCGTTTGTGACCTTGTCAAATTGTTCAAAAAAATGCTCCTTATCAACAAGGTCAATATATGGTTGATAACCAGGATAGTATTCGTTTTTTTTTGGAAACTCCATGTAT
The DNA here is from genome assembly GCA_017857395.1 of Bacteroidota bacterium. Taxonomy (GTDB): domain Bacteria; phylum Bacteroidota; class Bacteroidia; order Chitinophagales; family Saprospiraceae; genus JAFMDF01. Next base: position 22,877 of record JAFMDF010000089.1, read on the forward strand.
TATAAGTTTTTATTTTATTGTAATTTTATCTGACAGCTTGTTCATACACGAATTCGTTCATATATTTGCAATATAAACTACCGAAAATCAGGTAGTAATAAAAAAATAACTGTTTCATAAAGCAAATCCCTCCATGAAACAGTCACCTAATCCTAAATCTCAAAGGCTACAACTTCCGCCGATTATCATCCCCCTGCGTATCAATCAACTTATTATAGGGATCAATCCCAACCTCCTCAGGTTCTTCGTCCACAATAATCTCAACCGTTCCAAAGATGTTAGTGATTTTATGCTTTTGTAAATACAATTCTTTATCATCCTCTCCAAAAACACCAATTTCAATATAATCGGCTAGGGGAAGGGACTTGACCGTATCTTGCTTTTCATTTAACTCAAAATAACCTTCCATACCTTCATCGGCATAGACTCTTTTACCCTTTTCGTTGGTGCGGTATTTTCGAGCATGATAATCAATGGTGACTTTATATTTGCCGTTCTCTAATTCCTCGCTTTCTGTTTTCATCACCTTATTATTATACAAAGTAATGGTCTCAAACATATCCTTAATCAAGTACTTTAAAGAATCGGGGGTAGCTTCCTCAATCATGCCCACAAATTCTAAAGAAGTCGTATAAGGTGCTTCTTGGAAGGCTACGCTATCAATATAACTGCTCAAAATGCCATTAAATTTATCCTCGCCCAAGTAGTCACTCATCGCATATAAAACCAAAGACCCTTTTTGATAATGAATGTACTGTTGGTTTTCATTATACATCAACGCCTTTTCCTTCTTCTGCTCAGTCGTTCTGCCTAATAAATATTTATCTAAGGCATCTTTTAAGAAAATACGCATTTTATCAGCCCCATATTCTTTTTCTAAGACCTTTAAAGAACTGTATTCCGATAAACTTTCAGACATTAAAGTAGCGCCTTGCACTTTAGCACCAATTACTTGATGTGCCCACCATTGATGCGCTAATTCGTGTGCAGTAACACTAAATGGATAATCGACTCCGCCTTCTTCCGATTCGTCTACATTTGCAATAAAACCTACAGATTCAGAGAACGGAATCGTATTGGCAAATGATTGGGCAAAGCCACCATAATAAGCAGGAAATTCGATAATTCGTACTTGTTTATGCTGATAAGGACTGAAATTTTTGGTGTAATAGTCAAAGCCTTTTTTCAAACCTTTGATAAAGCGGTCAAGGTTGTAATCGTGCGCTTCGTGGTAATAAATTTCAATAGTGACATCCTCCCATTTGTCTTTTTTGACGGTATATCTGCCCGATACAAAATTGTAAAAATTAAGCATCTTCGAATCCATTTTATAATGGAAATATTTCCGTCCATTCTCTTCCCATTCTTTTTGCAAATACCCTGGGGCAATCGCAATTTGGTCAGGGGCGGTACTAATAGTTGTTTCAAAATCAATCCAATCGGCATCCCCAGAAATATAGGTATTGGCTAAAGCTGCGGTGTCCGTTGGATGTGGCATTCTTTCTTTAGGGGGCAAATCATATTTCTTTCTGACATCATCATCTGATAATTCGCCATTTGACGAATAACCCAAAGAAGGGAAAATACTATTATTTAAAAAAGTACCATTGGTCTGTACTCCTGAATTAACTCTAAAGGAAGTATTCGCCCGATTCTCCATGGTAAAGCTAAAATTCATGGTATCTCCAGGCAATAAGGGTTGCGGTAATTCATAAATGGAAAAATTCATGTCCTCGTCCTTGGAAACCAATTCGGTTGCTTTATCAAACTCAAATTCAAAAGGATGATTGACATAATTGAGTAATAAAGTATCAATGTTTTGTCCAGTTTTATTGACTAATTGATAGGTTCCATTTGCTTTAAAAGTTTGATTTTCTGGTACTAAATCCAAATTGATGTTAACCGCCGTAATTCTTGGGGTAGGCGTTTTTTCGTATTTTTTATATTGCTTTTCCCAATTCACTAAATTTTGCTCGCTTTCTTTGGAACTCGTAAATTTGTTTTTAACATTATTCTCATTATAAATAAAGAAACCCATAGACAAAAAGGCAATTAAACTTAAAGCTAAACCACCACCTAGTTTTAGATTCATTCTCTTTTTGGCTTTTGCCAGTCTTTCGCCAATGGTAAAACTGTAACCTCTTCGCCAGAAAAGACTCGTCAAAAATAAAAACACAAAACCGAGCAACAACCAATAACTTCTATAAGCTATAAAACGATTAAAACGAGTACCATATCCATCTAGCGCAGAATAACTGACGATTGAACCACCTTGATTAAACCGAAACATGCTCTGTTCTAAGCCAATTTTATCTAAAAAAGGAAGGCCAATAAATAAGCCTAATAGGATAATAAATCCAACATATTTATTGGGTACAAAATGATGAATTAAAAAGGCAAGTGCTGCCCAAGGAATAAAGTACCATATCCGAATAGCCATTAAATCAAAAAGATATAAACTAATATTAATATCATAAAATCCTTTGTATAATTGATAAGCAATACCACTCACCATGATGAGTAATAATAGAATAAGTTGCATGGCAATAATCGCCAATAATTTTGCTGATAAATGCACAAAATTCTGACTTTGCGTCGCATCTACTAATTGGTCGATCTTTACTTCTTTTTCTCGATGTAATAAAAAACCAGAAAATAAAAAAGTTAGAATTAAGATAAAGAGATAAGTCACACTTCCATAATTCAGAATCTGTTCTGTTAGCGGTAATGTTTCGGTATTTAGAATTTGACCAGAAAAAGATAAAATGATTAATAGGAAGATGATGCCTAATATCGCAAAAACGATAAAAGCGGTATTCCGAACAATATAATTTAAATGCATCCAAGCAAAACTAAAAATATTGCTCAACTGAAAACCTAGGTTATCGGTGAAATTTACGGTTGGTAAACTAACATTTAATAAAGGTCTGCCATGTTTTTGCGTATCCATTGCCTCCGCTTCCTGCTGCTTATTCTTGAAAAAAGAGAAAGGAGATTGGGATAATTGGAAGTAATTATAAAACAACCCAATAATAACCGAACCAATGGCTACCCAAAGCGCCCGATTTAAAAGCACATAGCCACCAGATGGAATTGGATTCACATTTTGCTCTTCTACTGTCCAATATTCTGCATAAAATAGGTGTGCCCTAAAGCCAAAGGGGTCTAATAAAGCACCCCAGAATTTATTATCCATTTCATCGAAAACCTGTGCGGTCAAAGCATCTTGGAATAATAAAATAATGACTACGATATACCCTAATGTGACATTTCTAGTCGCACTGACCACTATAAAAACAATGGCACCAAATATTAAAATATTCGGAATAACGTAGATGCCATAAGTTTTTAAATAGGGCATAAAACTATTAGGTCCTAATAACTTCTGATTCATCCCAGGCGTCATTACTCCTGCAAAAACACCGATTCCTACAAAGGAAAAAACGATGAGTGCAATGACAAAAGCACCAAAGAATTTACCAAAGAAATAGTCAAATTTGGTGAAAGGATAAGAGTATAAAACGTGATGGGTTTCACTCGTAAAATCCTTGCTAATAGACGTACCAAAAATAGCTGGTAAGAAAAAGTATAAAAACGAAGAAAAACCAGCTATCGTGACTAATAAACTACTAGGGGCATTAATCCAGGTCGCTGAACTAACAGTAGCGGTATTGCTATCAAAAAGTCCTCCAGAAGCGACCATTGTTAGATAGCCAGCAAAGAAGGAAATCGCCATATAAATATAAAATTGCCAGCGGTTAAACCAGTAATCAAGCTCGAATTTGAATATATGTTTTATCATGTTTTGGTTGGTCTAGAAGATGATCAGTTGGCAGTTCACAGTTATCAGTCGGCAGTTCTAAGTTGCGGATAACTGTTAACTGATTTTAGGCAGTCAAATTATTCAATAAAGAGAAGTAAACGTCCTCTAATTCTACTTTGGATGCTTGAAAATATTCGCTAGGTTTTTCCGCGCTTAAAACCCTGATGTTCAATTGATTATTTTGTTTGAAGTTAGAAGAAATAACTTGATGTGCGCCTTCGTGACTTTCCAATTCTTCTGGACTAATCGTCTTTTCCCAAACTTTTCCTTCCAATTTACCAACTGCGGCTTGAGGGGATTCATTTAGTAAAATTTGACCATTGTTCATGATTGCCATATCGGTACAAAGGTCTTTTACATCATCTACAATATGAGTAGAAAAGAGAACAATATGGTCTTTTCCTAAAGCTCGTAAGACATTCAAAAACCGATGTCTTTCCGCAGGGTCTAAGCCAGCGGTAGGCTCATCCACTATAATTAATTTGGGTTTATTTAATAATAATTGGGCAATGCCAAATCGTTGGCGCATACCGCCAGAATAACGAGCCACTTCTCTATTTTTTACCTTAGTTAAATTAGTGATGTCTAACACATAATCGACCATTGTTTCCCGTTCTTTTTTGGAAGCAATTCCCTTTAAGGCAGCAAAATAATGCAATAATTTATTGGCGGTCATTTTAGGATAAACTCCAAAAGATTGGGGTAAATACCCTAATATTTTCCGAAGCTCCATCGGTGTTTCCAAAATATTAATATCGCCAATTTGAGCACTTCCTGTATCGGGTTCTTGTAGAGTAGAAATAGTCCGCATGAGGGTCGATTTCCCTGCGCCGTTCGGTCCTAATAAACCAAACATTCCTTTATTAATAGTTAGATTAACGCCGTCTAATGCCTTAGTACCGTTCGGGTAAGTTTTAGATAAATTTTCAATAATTAACTGCATGTGTTATCGTTGGTTTTGCTTTGCATGGGCAATAATTTTAGGTATTTCTCGAAGACCTTGGAGCGTTTTTTAAACCTCCAAGGTACTAATGGGAAAGTAGGAATTATTGCTAGCATTAGCTCTTGATTAAATATTCGCGCAGTATAGGAAAGAATTTTGGTTTTTAATAATTCGTTGATAGCTTTTTAGACAAAAATTGCTTTATGGTCTATTAGTGGCGGGAAATGATTAAATAGGTGCTAGGTATCGGGTGTCAGGTGTCAGCAGTGATGTGGACATACATCTGGCCTGACACCTGACACCCGATACCTGATACCATTTTTATAACCCTAAATTTATTTTCCTACTTAAATTAGCCTTTCAACTTATTACAATTAAATTATATTTACAATTCATTTGAACAAAGGAGGGGAAACCTCGTAAAATGGATTTGTAATTTACATCTAATTTAATCACCAATAATCAATAGAATGCTTGTGTTAGACTTAGAACCTACCGTTAAAATTAATGTCAATAAATGGTTAAATGGCGGCTATGATGCTGAAACGAAGGAGGCAATTCGGCAAATGATGGAAACAGGTGCAGTAACAGAATTGACGGATGCTTTTTATAAAGATTTAGAATTTGGAACAGGAGGATTGAGAGGAATTATGGGCGTTGGTTCAAATCGAGTCAATAAATATACCTTAGGTATGGCAACTCAAGGGTTGTCTAATTATCTGAAAAAGAGGTATCCAAATCAACAAATAAAAGTGGCGATTGCGCATGATTGTCGGAATAATTCCACAGAATTTGCTAGAATGACGGCTGAAGTTTTTTCGGCGAATGGTATTTATGTTTACTTTTTTGAAGGCTTAAGACCAACTCCTGAATTATCTTATGTTATTCGAGAAAATGGCTGTCAAAGTGGTGTGATGTTGACGGCTTCTCATAACCCAAAAGAATATAATGGATATAAAGCTTATGGCGAAGATGGTGGTCAATTAGTTTCCCCGCATGATACGGCGGTTCTAGAAGAAGTTAGAAAAATTGACAATATTGAGCAAATCAACTTTGCAGGAAATGAGGAGTTAATTGAGTTGATAGGGAAAGAGGTTGATGAAAAATATTTAGCCGAATTAGTTGCCTTATCTATTTCCAAAGAGGCAATTGCTAGACAATCAGATTTAAAAATTGTTTTTTCTCCCATTCATGGAACAGGTGGTGTTTTAGTACCGCCAGTGTTAAAGCAATTTGGGTTTAATAATGTGACCTTAGTGGAAGAACAGATGGTAGTAGATGGTAATTTTCCAACGGTTATTTATCCCAATCCTGAAGAAGAAGAGGCTTTAAAAATGGCGATTGATAAAGCTAAAGAAATTGATGCAGATTTAGTCATGGCAACCGATCCTGATGCAGATAGGGTAGGGATGGCGATTAAGAATGATAAGGGAGAAATAATTTTATTAAATGGGAATCAAGCTGCTTGTTTATTAATCCGCTATATGTTGACTGCTTGGGAAAAAGCGGGAAAAATTGATGGCAACCAATATGTGGTTAAAACAATTGTTACCTCTTATTTAATTGATAAAATTGCCGCAGCTAAAAAAGTTGATTGTTATAATACGCTGACTGGTTTTAAGTATATCGGAGAAGTCATGACTCGATTAGAAGGTAAAAAAACCTTTATCGCAGGTGGGGAAGAAAGTTATGGCTATTTGGTTGGAGAACACGCGAGAGATAAAGATGCAGTCATTTCTTGTGCCATGTTAGCGGAAATGGTTGCTTATTATAAAGACCAAGGCAGTAGTTTATACGATTCTATGATTGACATGTATCTAGAATATGGTTTTTATAAAGAAAAGCTAATTGCCATCAAAAAAGAAGGAAAAGCAGGCGCAGAGGAAATTAAAGCGATGATGGAGCGATATAGAAACCATCCGCCAGCAGTTTTAGGCGGTTCTAGAGTGACGATGATAAAAGATTATAAAAGTAGTCTAGCTAAGAATATGGTAAGTGGAGAGGTTCAAAAAATTGATTTGCCTTCCTCGAATGTCTTACAATTTTATACAGCAGATGGTAGTATTATTTCTGCTAGACCATCAGGAACAGAGCCAAAAATTAAATTCTATTGCAGTGTCAATGAGCCATTGGCTAGTAAAGCTGAATTTGAAGCAGTGCAAGATAAGTTGGATGCTAAATTGGCGAAAATATTAGATGATTTAGGTGCTTAAGGAAATGATGAACTATAAATGATGAGTAAAACGAAATCCCGATTTTTATCGGGGATGAATGATGAACTTGCGAAATGTTGACTTTTATTGTGCCTCATTTTATTATACTAGGAAAAGTAAATAATATTAGACTACGAAATAAGGCGGCTGTCGGAAACAGCCGCCTTATCTATATCCATTCTTTTAGTCAAATGTAGTAATGCAAATTACGAATGGTTGGTACTTTTAAATTTTATATTTGTAATTTTACACTTTAACAGGTTAAGATTTGAACATTTTCAAAAGGTTGAGCAGCTCAAGTTATA
>JAFMDF010000438.1 GCA_017857395.1 Bacteroidota bacterium
TTGTTAGTTTTTTGGAGCGAACTTGTGTCAATTTTTGCCAAACCGAGAATAGCTGTTATATAAGGCTGTACCGACTCTTTATTCCACTCCGCAATAAATTTCCCGAATCCTTTGGAGCTTGGCGTATATTCAAACCCAAAACGAGTAGAATTTCTACCTGTTAACAAAGATGCTCTGGATGCAGCACAAACGGCGGTGGTCGCATAACCATTTCGACACAAAGCACCATCGGCTGCTAATTGGTCAATATTAGGGGTTTTAAATTGTCCATTGCCCATACCGCCGCCATAAGAACTGACTTCATTATAGCCCATATCATCTACCAAAATCACGATGATATTAGGTTTATCTGAGGTTCTAGTACTAGGACCATCTTGCCAATCAATTACTTGATTTGGACCTATTGGGCTTTTAAAACTTTTGATGATGCCGGGCATTCGATGCCAGTTGTATTTAAACCAAATGCTGCCAGTTATTCCTATTAGGGCTAGAATGCCGAGTGTGATTAGGAGTTTCTTTTTCATTGTTGCTCTATTGTAGTGAGATAGGCTAAATTTTCAAAACCCGCCTGAATGCCTGCGGGCAGATTTGACGTAACTAAGAATATTACCAAGCAAATGTAGTATTTGGAAATGGTAAATTCTAATTATTTAGGTTTTAAAACCTATATAATTAGAAATATATTGCTACCTTGGTATAAAACAAGTTATTGATTAAAGAAAATATTTATCTCTATTCATGCAAAACGTAAAAGTCGTTGAGCTATTAAAAAATGTCTATTCAGCTTTTAATGAAACCATGTTAGCGCAATTGTTAACATACACAAGGCTATTAAAACTTCCCAAAGGAACAAAATTATTGTCAGAAGGAAAGCCGCTTGACTACTTTTACTTTATAGGTAAAGGAGCGGTGAAATCTTATTATTTGAAAGATGGTAAAGAAATCTGTCTTTGGTTTGCTCTTGAAAATAAAATCATTGCAAATATGAGGGCTTATAAAGGTGTAGTCGCCGGTTATTAGGCTGACTGATTATTAAAAAGAGTCTGCCCAATAAGTTTCTTGAAGAAAAGGAATATATTTTTATCTAAAATTCATTAAAATACTTGCTGTAGGAATAATCCACACCTGTCCTATTCGGGCGACATCCACTTAGGATTAGGATACTTGCTCTGGAAGCAGAACAAACAGCTTGTTGTACCTAGGCATTATTGAAATTCTGATATAATTTTAATTATTGCGGCACACGAAAACAGAAAGAAACTGGCGGATATCACTATTACAGTTAGCGTTAAGAATTGACCTCTGTTTGTTAGTTTCATTTTCATTTTTTAATTCTTGTATAAGTCTGGCAAATCTGAATTAAAAATCACATCTGGATTATTGAAAAATTCTTTGAAATTCAATACACCCTTATGGTCTGGATAAGGCGCATGAAAATGCTTTTTATCTTCATTTCGCCAAACCATTACGTAAGCGATTTTCTTAGTATTCTCATTTGCTTCTATTCCATTTAATAACCAATCCGTCCACCACTTGTTAGTTTTAAGGTTTACGGAGCCTGTTTCGGTAAGTGCCGCAATTTTGTTCTTTTCTTCAGCTAATTCAACAATCAATTCAAGGCTTTCTTTGAAAGATTTCTTTTGTTGTTCAAGAGGTGCTTTATTCCAGATACCATCCAAATCGAAGTAGTTATCAAAACCTAAAACATCTACATAGCCATCTCCAGGATAGCCATACAAATATTCCGATGCGGTCAACGGATATTTCATTCTACTACGGGCAGGTGCAAATGCGTATAACAAATTATGTAGCTCTTTTTCGTTTCTAAAATAATCTACGGTAAACCGCCATAATTGAATAAATTCTTCTTCTGTAGCTGGCCCTTTTCCCCACCAGAACCAATCCCCATTATGTTCGTGATAAGGGCGGAATATTATGGGAATGAAGGCGCCATCTTTTGATTTTAAATCCTTTATAAAATCTGCTATCAAATCAAGCTTTTGAATGAAGTTAGTATGATGGCTTCCCCCTGGCAAAATAGCAGAAACAGAAGGTGTTGTTACATCTCCATAATTTTTACCTGTATGAGCATTGTGCATGTGGCTTGAAATAGTGTTTATTCCGCCTCTTTCAAAAGCATCAATAATTAATTTTTTCATGTGACTAAAGGGAATACAGTCATTATTGGTGCGTTTACCAATATTACCAATATCCCACCCATAAACCGCAGGGAAATCGCCACATACTTTTTCTATATCTGATTCAATAGTTATTCCCTCATGCGTCCACCCTACTCCATAAGCAGTACTTTCCTGATGTCCAAATAGCACCTTATCTTTTGCAAGTGACTGTAGGTTGGAGAATAAGTTGAGTGTTTCAATTGTCGCAAGACTATCAACCAATACATTATTGACCCGAAACGTTTTGTCCATCATAGGCGATTCGGAATGACGACAGCCATAATTAAAAAACAGCATGCCAATCAGCATTGCTTTTAATAGTTTATAGGAATTTATCCAATTCATGTCAATTAAGTTTTTTATTGCCACCTTTATGCCGTTGACAAAAGTTATATGGTTATCATCTATTCCTCCCAATGAAAGATTATATGGCACATTTTTTATGCTCATTTTTTTATATTTAACATTTTCTTTACAACATACTTACCTCCTGATGAACTTAGTCTTATGAAGTACATGCCTCCTGCCAAATTACTTATATCTACTGTGGTTATATCAATATTGGTAACAGTCGTATTTACCAAAACTCCATTTGTATTAAATATTTCGATTTTGGCAATTTTCTCAGCTTGTTGAGTTGCGTTTATTGTAATTGTATTTGAAAATGGATTTGGGTATAATGCTACGTTATTTAAAAATACATTGTCAGTTGATACTAAGCCTGAACTCGAAGCAAATCTTAAATTGTCAATGGCAATATTAACGTCCACAGAACCATTAGCCGTCCAAACCATACTGTAACTAGATCTTGCTTCTTCTAAATCTGTAAGTACATTACCCGTACCATCTTGTATAAACTCACTAATTGGACAAGTTTTAGTTATCCAACCAGCAGTTTTCAAACCTTCAGAAGGAGCAATGCTAGTAATATCCCAAACATAGAAATAACCACTTCCTAAACCAATTTTTAATAATCCTTCAGGCAAGCCGTCTTTAATATAGACATCAAACTTCACAACGTCTTCACTTGGGTCTACACCTTCAAAAAACAGCGGATTACCGTCCGTATCATTTTTACCAAACAAGTATCCTGCTTCCCAGTTCCAGCTCCCTGGAAAGCTATAATCCGCATCAAAAAAGAAAGTGTTATCATGTGATGTTGCCGTAGTAGATGTCATATTTTCAATTTCGCTTCCATGGGTGAACACATCTTTACCTGTACCATTAAAATCAAAGAACACATAATTATCATCTGCAACTTCTTCCAATGAACCATAGTACAAGTTATCTGTTCTGATTTCTTCTCCAGAATACACTAATTTTGCAGCAGCTAAACCCTCTGGAATACCCGCAGGTAATGCCATTTCGATTTCATTTTCTGATTGAGCAATAAATGCAGCTGCTGCCACTTCTATATTGCCTGGAAAAATAACCTTACTTACAAGGTCCATGTTTGTACCGCTAAACGTTAAACTCTTGGAGTTTGCGGTTGTAGTGATACTCACTTTAGGTTCGTTAAACATAAATAAGGTGTATGGGTCATTGTAAAAATCTATAAAATCAGGCACACTGGGATGACCAGGATACGGTGCATGAAAATGGCTCGTACTTTCGTTGCGCCAAACCATTGCATAGCTAATTTGACGGGTGATCTCATTGGCTAGGATACCCTTCAGCAATTTCTCTGTAAACCAATCGTTTTCTGGCATAGTGGCCTGAGCATCTACTGTGAACGCTCCTGTTTCAGTTAGTGCAGCAGGTTTGTTCTTCTCATTGGCAATAGACACTAAAATCTCTAACATGTTTACAAATCTTGGCATATTAGTCGCATGTTGTCGCAAATCTCCATAATTATCAAGTCCTAATACATCTATGTATTCATCACCAGGATAACCATAAAGATATTCTTCCCTACTATCAATTCTGTCAGGGGAATAAGCGTACAAAAGATTATTTACTCCTTTTTCATCAAATAAATAGTTGACCGTAAATTGCCATAATTGAATATATTCCGCTTCCGAACAATTCCCTTTGCCCCACCAAAACCAACCGCCTGTATGTTCGTGCCACGGCCTAAAAATGACGGGTATTTTACTTCCATCATCATCAATAAGCGTATGGAAGAAAGCGGCTAGATTGTCTAGTTGAGTTAAAAACTCTTGATGTTTTTCGCCACCAGGTAAGATAGCTTCCACTACATTTTTTGTTGGATCGGGATGATTTCCCCAACTGTAATTTCCGCCATAGGGATTTTGTGCATGCCATTCTAATGTATTGAAGCCGCCCATATCATGAAATAGTTTAATTTTATAACGAGCATCTTCAAACCCTTCGCCTTGCGCTATTTGAGTAATACCATAGTCTGCTCCCCACCCTGCAAAAGCGGGATAGTCTCCTGTAACACGCTCAATATCGCTAAGGTCGTTATCATTATCCCAACCAACACCATAACCCGTTGCATCGTGCATTCCAAAGAAGAAGCCTTCTCCCTTTACTTTGAGGAGCTTATCATAGAGTTCCTGCGTCAACTCACTCATAGCTATTGATGGTGCATAGCCATTATCCTGAGCAGAACTGTTAAAAATGGAGCATAAAGTAATGATAACAATCAGCATTGTTTTCATTCTGGTAACCTTGATTTTCTGTCTTGTTAGAGTCATTTCATGTCAATTAGTTTTCGACTAGTGCTTGGAGCTTTTGGAAAGCTCCAAGCACTAGTCACGTTATTTTAGTGCTATAAAAAAAGTGGACGCAGGCAAGCCTGCCGAATTAAACAAAGATGCTTCCGAACCATTTTTCCATGCATATCGAACTGCTTTAGGCAGTTGTCGGGTCGATTTTTCTAAAACAACTTGATTTCCTATAATCCTAGCAGATACATCCGTTGACGTACCATCCGCAAAGACCAATTCAAATTCTTTTAACCCTGATTTTGCTGCCACCAAAGCTGTTGAACCTATTCTAAAATCGAGGATTATTTTATCGCCATTTAATTTCGCTTCGGTACAAACAGGCCCTGAAAATGCAATAGTCTTTTGTTTATAATCTTTTGCTAAAGCCCAACGTGCTAGCCTTTCGCCAACGTCTTTTTTATTTGGCGGATGAATGGTTTCCATGCTGCCAATATCGAGCGTTACCGCCTGACCAGTATTTGGAAGGGATAAGATTTGATTCTGGGCATTTCTTAATTCCGCTGACTCTGTATTATCTTTTCCAGAATATCTAAACGGGGCAATTTGGGTGAAATAAAAAGGGAAATCTTTACCCCATTTATTGCGCCAGGAATTAATCATGGCAGGAAATAGCGTTTTATATTGTTCAGCCCGCGATACATTATTTTCGCCCTGATACCAAATTGCTCCTTTGATGGAATAAGGTACAAGAGGATGAATCATCGCATTATAAAGACCCGTTGGTAAATGACTATTGAATTCTAAAGGTGGCGTTGGCATGACTTTAAAACTTTGGGCGGTAGTAAAAACAGAGAATTTGTTATTATTGAGAATAACAGTAGGAAAGTATTTCCAATCTCCCGATAAATCTGCTACTAATTGGCCGTCTTTTACAATGCCGATGTCCTGTCCTCCATACATTCCGCCATTACTTGCCCCGTCGAATAAGCGAATCGCAACGCTGTTTTTTCCTTTTTTTAGCAGTCCTTTTGGTAGCGCATAATTTCTATGAATTGTCCAGTTTCTCGTAAGGCCAACTTTTACACCGTTTACGAAAGTTATATCTTCATCGTCAATGCCTCCCAATGAAAGATTATATGCTGCATTTTCGTCCACTTCAGAAAGCTCAAAAGTTTTTCTAAACCAAATAACGCCATCAAAATTTTTGAATTCACCTTCTAACCAAGTGGGTATGTGCATGGAATCCCAACTGGAATCATCATAATTTTCGGCTGAATAGCTTGGGTTGATTAAGGCCTCATAATTTTCATAGAATTTACTGGCATCCATCTGTTCTAATTCATTCATCCAAACATTGTATGGAGAAAGTGGATTATTTAATTCGTCCAATTTTTCTTCTATTTTTTCAAAACTCGAAATACTTTTCAAATCCTCCAAATCAGTCCATGATTCGGCAGGTGTACCGCCCCAACTGCTGTGAATTAAGCCAATAGGAACATCTAAAGTTTGATGCAATTTTCTGCCAAAGAAAAATGCTGCTGCACTAAAATCACCCGCAGTTTCTGGGGAACATACTGACCATTCCCCCTCCATATTTTCTTGCGGTGATATTCCAATATTATGCTTTAGGGTAAACATCCTGATTTTTGGATAATTAGCAGACTGGATAGCTTCTTCGCTTTCCTCAATGGGTTCATCAGGCAAATTACCTTTTAGTGGCATTTCCATATTCGACTGCCCTGAGCAAAGCCAAACTTCCCCAATCATAACATCAGAAAGGGTTATTTTTTCTTTTTTATTTAAAATAGTTATTTGGTAAGGGCCTCCTGCTTTGGGTGTTTTTATACGGGTTTTCCAATTGCCATTATTATCGGAAATTGTTTTTGCTTTTTTACCCCAACTTCCTTTAATCAATAGTCCGTGCAGTTTTAAGGGTTTTTTATCCTTAAAACGCGATTGTTGAG
>JAFMDF010000090.1 GCA_017857395.1 Bacteroidota bacterium
AACGCTAGTGTTTATTGTATTTAACGAAATCGTTATTTAGTTAAGTAATTCTGATTAAGGCCTGTTCAGGGTGATTTAATCCCCTTCCTCTCCCCTATTTTCTAAACTCAACAACGCTTAGATTCTTGTAAACACCTTCCAGCGATTGGATTCGAATGGTGCCATGCCCAGAATGCGGAGCAAAAATGAAGTATTTATTTATTTCGTTAAATAGCGATTTAAGTAAAACACCTCCTAAAATGCCTATTTTTAAAGCTTGCAGCGCTAGGTTCGCTCAAATTTTTGATTAATACATAAATTACACGAAATAATATTCTGTATTAAAAGTATTTTTATCTTTAAAACAGTATTTTGTTCGTATTTATTTTTATTAAATAAATATAATTAAAATATTATTTTTAACCCTAAAATAATAACCTGAAAAGAGTTTATTTAAAATAAATAAAATTCTGCATTTTAAACATAAATCAAAATATTATTTTGATAATATTTTATTTTATTAACTAATTTTGGGCGAACCTAGCGTTGCAGGATTTCTTAAGCTTGATTTATCATCCCTTTCTCTAGATTTAAACTTAGCTATCATTTGAAAGCTATTTATTTATTTCGTTAAATCGTTATTTCATTTTGGCAGTGAAATCCACCACAGAGCTTAGGATAAGGATTTTAACCCGTTCTAAGGCTTAGATATTATCTTGTCTAACAAGTTTACCATAAGCCAAAAATATTCACCCTGTAGGCTTATTTCATCGCTTATTTTCAATTCAACGGTAAAACTTTCGATTCCACTTTGAAGTTACTTCGCTTGGTTTGGGAAAACGCTAGTGTTTATTGTATTTAACGAAATCGTTATTTAGTTAAGTAATTCTGATAAAGACCTTTCCAGGGTTTTAATTCCATTTCAAAACTTTAGAAGCAAATAATTAAGATTATTACACCTGAACAGTAATAAATAGTTACAAACTATTAGACGATTTACTTATTTAACGAAATCATTATTTAATCCAGCCTATTAAAATTAGAGTTTCTATGCATAACATTATGATTACTAATATCTGTAGAAGTGACTAATAATTCTTTATTTCGTTAAATAGCGATTTAAGTAATTAAATAACTAATACAAAGCGGGCTATAGCATTCCTTTAATAAAATGCTCATTATTCTGTCTAGTATTTCTTTGAATCATTGCAGTTAAGGTCTTTTCATGTAAAAAATTATAGCAAACTCGAAGCTTGTAATAGGGTAATCCTCTGATAACTGAATAACAGCATATAATAAACACGCTCTGAGCAAAGCATGTGATTAGATTTATCTAATCATTAGTTATGAAAAACAGGAACAATTCTTTATTTCGTTAAATAGCGATTTAAGTAATTAAAGAATTAATGCAATGCAATCTCAAGACATAGATGCCTTTGTAAAACTACAGGGTAAGAGTATTCAATAATAATATACTACTGCATGAATTATTACTAAACAATAGGCTGTCCTTTAAATATCTGATTTTAAGGATTACAGCACAAACCAAATAGATTTGATTGAGGAAGCGTTAGTAAAACGAATTATTTATTTCGTTAAATCGTTATTTAAATATATAATAATGAACGCTTGCCTTGACAGATAAATATTATTAAAAAATTAATGGGTTAATTTACTAGATGAGAGAAGAGGGTAGGGTAGAAGAGGAACGTAAAACCTTACTTTAAAATATATCGTTTATTAAACAATTTTTGTAAAGAAGCTGCTTTAACTATTTGATCAGAAAACCTTCCAAATTAGTCGTATTAAACAATCCAGCTTAATTATATCAGTAGGAAGAATACATTAAAAAATGTTTTACTTAAGTATTTCGTTAAATAACGATTTACTTCTTTATTTAAATATTTAAATCGTTTTTTTTCTTCTTATCTTTTCCGCTAATTCCTGCATTCTTTTAATCGTTTTTGATCGTTTAAGAATAGGATATTGAAAATCATACGCTTCTTGTAAAAAACCTCTTCTTGTTTCCATGTCACAATCCCATTGTAACAACATAGCATCCAAAAATTCTAAGTTATTTAATATTGCTAATTCCAAAATAGAGGCATAATCTCTTTGATTCCTATCATTTGGTTTATCCTCATTATGCAGTCGCCATTCTTTAGCAGTATTACCAAAAACAATTTTATTAATCATATCTACCTCCGCAGCAAAGGGTAGGCGGCTTTTATATGGTTGAGGGTGAGTTAATAAGCGTTCATCCATTTGACTTAATATCGCTGCTACTAGTAAAGAATGATTTCCTGCGGCTAAATTGCGCTTATTATAAAAAGGGTCTCCTAGACGTTCATATTCCTCTTTTTTTAAGCGTTCAAATTCTTCAACTACATAAAGGTAAAAATCTGCATTGACCCACGTAGCAAAATGAAATGCAATATTCTTATGCGCGAAAGTACCTCCATATTTTCCTCTGATTACTTTTATTCCTTGAGCATTCGTATAAGCAATCCATTTAGATGCCGTAACCGTTTTTCCGCTAAGTGTTTCCGCTGCAAACGCCCTAAAACCTTTAAACACACCCTTTTCGGTGTGTTTAAAATCTGGATTGTTTTTTCGTTCCCAAGCTAACAAAAATTCTATCGTTTTATTCGTGCCTATCCATTTCTGAACAGGTATTTCTGGTCTCTTTTGATTTTTATATCTTGCTATATCTGTTAAATTGATATATTCCTCTTCCTCCAATTTATGGTAGGCGATATCAATTCCTTGAATAGTGGTTATTTTTCGTTTACTCATTGCTGTTTTTTAATAAACTATTTACCGTTAAGGATATAAATTTTTGAATTAATTGTCAAAGCTGAGCAAAACTACAATAATAATTTGTATTATTGCACGAAATAACGAATTGTCTATTTAACGAAATCTTTAAATAACGCAAATATGCTATCAATCGGAGTCATTTCCCAGAAGGGTGGGGTAGGGAAAAGCACTACTGCCCGCTTAATTGCTGTTAATTCTGCTTTGGCAGAATTGGATACTAAAATTATTGATTTGGATATACAGCAAGGCACTTGTACTGCTTGGAATAGTCGGAGGATGCAAAATAATATCACCCCCCATATTTCGGTAGAACAATTCCCAAGTGTAAGAGCAGCCATTAAAAAGTCAAGCGGCTATGATTTAGTCATTTTTGATGGTTCTCCGCACGCAACAAAGCAAACATTGGAAGTTTCTCAAGTAGCCAATCTGATTGTCATTCCATCAGGTACTTCCCTAGATGATTTAGAACCTTCTATCTTATTATGCCATGAATTGAAATCAAAAGGGGTCAATCGGGATAAAATCTATATTTTATTATCAAAAGTCGGTTCAAGTGAAGTAGAGTTAAATGAGGCTAAAGAATATCTACAGCGTTCGGGTTATAATCATTTCAAGAACTATATTCCAGAAAAGACAGCTATTCGACGAGCTTTAGACTCTGGACGATGTGCGAATGAAACAGATTATAAGTCGGTAAATGAGACCGTGCAAAAGGCAGTCGATGAAATAGCCAATAAGATAGGGGAGATGGTTTAAATAAATAATTCCTTATTTCGTTAAATCATTAATTACTTAAATAACTATTTAATTAAACGGATATGAGTTTTAAAAAATTAAAATCAAAAGGAGCACCGCCAGAAGCAAAAAAAACAGAGAACCTTAACATAGTAGATGGTAATGCTTCTGACCATTTTGTAGCTATGAATTTTAAAGTTAATCCTGAATTTAGAAAAGCTTTTAGAAGTTATGCTTCCGATTTGGATATACCAATGAAGGATTTATTGGAGCGATGTTTTGATTTTTATAAAAATCGCCATAAGTAGCCTAACTTTTGTCTATTACTATTTTAGAATTATGATTTTATAAGTATCTCAAAATTTAAGGCATCGTTGCTTTAATGACGCTATAGCATATCGCAACTAGCATAGAATATGTTTAAAAATAAAGAACCCCTCACTATTAATATTTGATATAGTGAGGGGTTCTTTATTTACGCAGAAACAAAGCGACTCCAGTAATATATAAAATCAGTTCGCCACGACTGATTAAAGAGATAAATAGATTTTTATTAACTATAACATTTCTAAGGGTTAATATATAAATTAATAAAGCTAGTAATTAGTATAACATTTCTAGGGATAAGACGTAATTTTTGCGAATCACTTATAAGTAAGGTGACTGATTTTCGTAGTAGAACAGTCCGTCGCTATAAACTATAACATTTTTAGGGGTACAATAATGGCTTAATAGCCTCTTTAAATTTAATGTTATTATAACAAATTTAGGGTAGCACTAAAGTAATTATAACATTTTTAGGGGTTAAAAAAGTCCATTATCCTGATAAAAAGGCATTTTCTCTTTGGAGATGAGTTAATTTAAGGAATTATAACATTTTTAGGGTTAAACTGATTTCTTATTTACAAGTTTCTGAAGGAAAGGTGTAGTCGTTTTTATAGAACTATAACATTTTTAGGGGTTAATAATGCGCATTGTTCTGATTAGGATGGTATTTTTCTTTTGAATTGAGGCGATTTTAAGAATTATAACATTTTTAGGGGTCACAGAGATTCTTTATTTTTAAGTTCTTAGTTTAAGAAGCCCCATTTCTTATAGAACTATAACATTTTTAGGGGTCAAAAATATTATAGTTTTTAAGTTTTTGATTAAAAGCGTTAGCATGTTTTAAACTAGCTATAACACTTTTAGGGATTAAAAAGAATTACTTTTTTTAGTAACGCAACTAATCTTTCTTTGTAAGAATTTATAAAAAAATGAAAAAAACAGCAACAATAGTTATTTTTAAGCAAAATAATTGATACATTTGACTAACTATAACAAATCTAGGGGTAAGTCCTTTCTGTTGTTGTTTACTTTCTTTTATATCTTTTAATACCTTTCTGCTGTCATAACCTATTAATAATCAATTGTTTATAGAGATTACTATAACAAATTTAGGGGAAAAGATAACAAATTTAGGGTTATATATAACAAATTTAGGGATAACTATAACAAATTTAGGGATGAACTTTTACTTAGATTAGCCTTATGAAATAAATTCGCTGTCATTATAACAAATCTAGGGGTGTTCAATTTATTATTATAACATTTCTAGGGATAGCTTAAATCGCATATAACAAGATTATGCAGAATACTACACAAAAAAAGCAACAAAAGAAGTCCCAAAGTCATGGGGTTGTTCGGATTATTAGAAAATCTAATAAACTGGTAGAAGCTCGGTACAAGTTAGATATTTGGGAAACGCGCATTTTTACAAAGATGCTAATGGTCATTAATAGAGGAGATGACGATTTTAAAAAATATAAAATATATCTAAGAGATGTCGTTGAAGACTTTGATTTAGGTAAGAATAAAGAAGTTTATCCTTTATTGCGACAGGGGGCAAGAAAATTGATGCGTAAAGTATTTTACATACCCTATGAGGTCGATGGGGTAGAGCGCTTATTTGAAGCACCTATTTTAACGGGATTAGATAGTGCGGTAACAGACGGACGAGTGGTAAGGGATGATCACTTATACATTGAGGTATCTTTTGCTCCAGAGATGAAACCTTACCTGATTCAATTGAAATCGCAATTTACGATGTACGATGCTCGGAATATTTTAAAATTACCGAGTACGTATTCCATCAGAATTTATGAATTATTAAAACAATACGAGCGTATTGGCAAACGAAAATTCGAGTTAGATGAATTGAAACATATTATTGGTGTTAAAGAAGAAATAGAGGTTAATGGTAAAAAGACTTATAAAGACAGTTATCCACTCTATGGAAATTTTAGACAGCGAGTGTTATTAAAAGCGCAAAAAGATCTGAAAAAATATACAGATATACAATTTACTTTCGAGCCCAAACGAACGGGCAGAAAGATAACTCACCTTATTTTTTATATTGAATTAAATCAAGCCATTCAAAAGGAATTTGTTCCCATACCAGAAAAAATAGAAATTGTAAAAAAAGATACTTCGAATTTAGTACAAGAACTTTATGAAAAAGTGAAACGATGGGTATCTGCGGACATAATAGAAAATTGGTTGACAAATTTTTCGGAAGCGCAAGTTCGTAGAGGAATTAATTATACATTGCAACAATTAAAATCAGGAAAGGAGATTAATAATGTTGCGGGATATTTACAAACCATGGTGAGAACACCTAATTTGACGGATGCCAAAGTAGAGAAAAAGCAAAAAAGATTGAATCATAAAGCTAAAGAAAAAGCCAAGCAACAAAAGTTGGAGCAATTGGAATCTGAAGTAAAAAAATTGATGTTGGATAAATATCAAAAAGAGAAAGCTTTAGTCGATATTATTCTTATTGAAACTCCAGATGTAAGAGCATCTTTATTAGAGAGAGCCAAGCAGCGAGGTTTTTCTGGCTATGATGTATCTAAAACAGAAGCAGAAAATTTGGAGGCACCGATTTTTTCTTCCACTTTCCATAATACCGTTTTGGAAGCTTATGCTAATCGATTTACAGCTTTGAATGATGCATACGATTTAAAAATAAAAAAAATGAAACGTACTATTGACCAGATGTAATATTTGTCAATTTCCACTAACGATGCTTTAATGTCGTAAGCAAATGAGATAATTGAAAAGTGATGGTATAGAGGTTTTTGTCAAATGGTTTTTAGTATATAAAATATTTGAGCAAGGCAATCACTTTATGACGGTAATGGAACAAGTGCAGGGAATGCAAAGATGATACTATTGCTTGGGTAATCGAGAAATGGAAATTTTTAGAGAATGAGTAAATTAACTATATTTTCTATAAAATAGATTGATTTATAATTACTATTCTTTCAATAGTAAAAAAGTCCTATGATTTTCATAGGACTTTTTTATTGAAAATATATTACTCAGATGTATTTTTCTTTTTTGTAATAAACAATATGAGTATTAATAAAATAAGTAAAAGTAATAACATTTTTCTTTTGTAGTCAGCAACTATTCTCAGCATGGAGTTTTAAAGGCAAAATCATGCTGTGTATAATTCAAAAATACATCCAACCTAACAAGTTTTTTTAGTTTACTTGATAACCATTCCCTCCTTCCAGCAATACATCCATGTCAATTAATTTATTATTTCATTTCAAAACCTTCCTATGATGAAAAAGTCATTCGTCGCAATTATCTTCCTTTCTACTATTTTTCTTTGCGCTTGTAGCACTGCCAGATATAATACTAACGGAGTCGGATGTTATGTTGCTTACCAAGAAACGGCTAAGCTAAAAGTATCAAAAACGACACCTATTGATTTTTGTGAACCGCTACAATTAAAATCTACGGGCAAACTTATAGGTCAGTAATTGATTGGTCTAGTACCCTTTTCTTTTATTAAAAAATCAGTCATCATGAAAAAAATAAATTTATTAATAGTATGCTTTCTTTTGGGTTCTTTATCGATAAGCTTTGGTCAACGATACACCTCTCCTTTCAAAAAAGGGCAGGTTGATTTGAATATAGGTGTAGGATTAATTCCTATACTCGATTTCAATCCTTCCTTGACCCTAGACCTTGCCGTATCGGATAATTTTAGTATCGGTGGAATGGCGGCTTATGGCGGCACTTCTACTTATATCAATCAAAAGGAGCAGGAGCAACTCGTTAAAGATTATTCCCTTGCACTGAGAATGGCAATGCATTATACAGAATTAAAAAACTGGGATTATTATGGTGGCGTCATGGGGGGCTACAAATTTAATGTTGGAGATTTAGAACAAAAAAAACAACATGAAAACATGTTTCTGTGGACTTGTATCTTAGGGACAAGATTTCACTTTACGGAACACCTAGGCATTTTTGGAGAATTCAGTTATAATGGTCATTCTTTTATTAGCGCAGGCATCAATTTTAGATTATAAAACATACTACTTTTTATTAAGCTAAAAGCAGAGAACAGTCACGTTCTCTGCTTTTTTTTTGTTTTTTAATACAATGAACACCGTCATTTGATTGTAGCAAATAAAATAAAAATTTCTTTGCTCTACCTGATAACTTCTTCCTCCTTTTGCAATCAATTAAAGACAATTAAAAGTTGAGAATCTAAGCTGACTTGGCTTAGAAACATGGCATTATCCTCATCAATAGATAATTGAGATGACACTCATTATCCTGACAATGCTATGCCCTTAAACGAGCTATTAGAAAACTCAACTCATTATTAACCTAAAAATTTACAAGTTATGAAAACCCAAATGGTAGGGAGAATCGTTAACATTGATTCATTAGAAATTTAAAATGTAAATGAAGGGCATTCCTATTGAATAGGAATGCTCTTTAAAATTATCTACCTTTTTTTGTAACCATATTTTGTAAACAAATAATTTTTCATTAATTAAAAAATTTACTAACTGTTCTTTTGTCGTTTTAGTATTAACAAAAATCATTCTTGTCAAACGCACAAAATTCTTATAGGCAATTAGGAGTGTATCTGCTAACAATTCATTTCTCCTTAAAGATTGGCTAAAAGCATCACATTCAGCCCGAATTATGGCTTTATCTACAGCTTGTTCAATAAGGCTTCTGATAATTAATACCCTAGCTCTAGTTTCATAAAATATATTTTTAAAGCGGATGTCTCTTAACTGAACCAGCACTTCATCAAATTCTTTCTTTTCAAAATAAATAATTCCTTTGGCTAATTTTTTAATTTCCGTTTTATCCTTATTATTTAAATAAATGGAATAATTTTCTAAAAATTGTTCCGCCCATTTTATTTCATTCATAACACATGCAACATTAATAATATTAAAAAAAAGAACTGCTCCAATTTCATTATTAATGATGATTGTTTTATCTTCTACCCCAATCTTATATAATTCCAATGCTTCTTTTCTAAATTCTAAACCACCCGCTCTTATTTTTTGGGTGATAAAATTTAATAAGGCCATCAAAATAATAAATTGGTCTTCTGTACTAAAGAAATAGCGCCTATTGAGGAATTCATTTTTTAAATGAAAATATTTAGAGTCACTTTTATTATCCACAAGCTGGAACATTAAATGATATACACTCAAATATGCATCTTCTTCTACTTTTTGCCAGTATTGTTTTAAGATATAATCTATTAGCCAATTATCAATTGTGTCAATTTGATTGGAATTAGTGATACTTTTTATTTCAAGTGCATATTTAAGTTTTGCAGCAATATAAAAACTATCTAAATTCAATAGACCCTCTGAAAGTAATTTCATTATACCTTGCCTTTGTTTTTCAGTAGAAAATTTGAAATACGCAGCATATTTTAATTCAAATAGCTTTAAAAAACTATGCATATCTTTAGGAGCAGCTTCAATTTTTATGGTTGTTTTTTCTATCTTACTATAAAACCAATCATCCAATTTCCGTTCTTTAAAAATTTCTATCTGCAATTTATCCTTTACATAATTATTTGCTTCCGCATTAATTTTCTGCCACCGTAAAAACTCTTCTAAGTATTTATATAAATCGGCAAATAAATTCCCGATGACTTTGGCCGATTGGGGTTTATCAAAAAAATTGGTTTGGAAGAATTTTTCTGTGGGCAAGACTACTTCATCCTTTTTAAGACGAGCAAGAAAATAGCTAAATAGCAAAATCATTTTTTCCTGTTTCCCATACAGCCCATTTAAGTATTTATGAAATGCTTTTAATTCCTGTTTATCTAATGTTTTAGCCAGTTTTAAAAATTTATTTTCCTTCATATACTAGTAGATTAGGTAAGTCGAAGATAAATTACTGAAAGCTATCCGAAAAAAATATTCAAAAGCTTCAGTAAATTTGGAAAAAAATGGATGATTCAGTAAAAGTAATTAATTTAATTTAAAAAATATGTGTTTTTTATGAATCATTTCAAGAGGAATATATTTTTTTAAAATTTTGTTAATCAACTGTAAATCAAATTATTAATCAATATAAAAACTGATTTACTACAAAATACAAAGGGAAATAATGTTTTTTTGTAAGAAATTGTCTTGTCACATTTACTTAAATTTGTGTAAAAATAAGTTAACCCAAAAATTCAATAACTTCATAAAACAC
Organism: Bacteroidota bacterium; assembly: GCA_017857395.1. Classification (GTDB taxonomy): domain Bacteria; phylum Bacteroidota; class Bacteroidia; order Chitinophagales; family Saprospiraceae; genus JAFMDF01. Next base: position 10,060 of record JAFMDF010000090.1, read on the forward strand.
ACGCAGATGCAGCAATTTCAACAATTGTTTTTAGAAAAATTCTCGAATAAAATTCACCAAACCTTTAGTGCATTTTGTATTAAAGAAAACCTAGAATTTAATACAAAAACCCTCTTACTCTATTTAATTGACAAAGGGTTATTAAATAAGATAGATATTCGAAATTTTCTGATTTTAGAGGAGTTTGAAGAACTGTATTCAAGTAATAATTTTCATAAAACCCAAACAATCAAATTGCTCGCAGATAGATTTGACATATCTGATAGAGCTATCTGGACTATGTTAAATCGTAAAAACGCTATCCCAAAAAATTAAAGCCCAGCACACTATTGAAACACTATATTTCCAAAATTTCAATTTTATTAATAGGCCCAAAAATAGAGAAAGAATCATGGAAAGCGTTTTTAAAAAACATTTATTGCAAGCATTTAAAGAAGATTTTCCAGAGCAACTAGGTGTTATTAATCCTAGCATTTTTCTAGATTATTTAATAGCCCACAACTTAATTGACACGCTAACTATTCGACGCTATTCCATTATTAAAGAATTTGAAAAAGAATACCCCAAGCATAATGGACACAAAACACAAACGGTTTATACGATTGCCAATAAATTTAATCTAACAGATAGAACGGTTTGGACGGTATTAAAAGACCATATTGACCGATTTAAAAAAGGAAAATAATTGCTATTGCTACTATTTATAATGAAGAACTCAAAGCATAACCTATTTCCATTACTACTATTTTCGCTACTGTTTTTTAGTGGATTAAATCGTATTTCAGCGCAAACCAAACATGCTTTATTAATCGGAGTAGGAGACTACCCAGAAAAGAGTGGCTGGCAATCCTTAAATGCGGCTAATGATATTCAGTTATTAAAACAGGCACTATTATTACAAGGTTTTACTCAAGAAAATATCCTTATACTAAAAGACGAATCAGCTACTAAGGCTATGATTAGTCGATACTTAACCGAAGATTTTCCTAAGCAACTAAACCTAGGAGATATTGCAGTAGTTCATTTTTCAGGGCATGGACAGCAAATTGCTGATAATAATGGCGATGAAGTGGATGGTTATGATGAAGCAATTGTGCCTTTTGATTCTCCCTTGAAATATGAAAAAGGGGTTTACGAAGGTGAAAATTTAATCAGAGATGAAGCATTGGGCCAATTCCTAAGGGGTATCCGAAAAAAGCTAGGGGTTAAAGGACATCTACTAGTGACCTTAGATGCTTGTCATTCAGGAACAGGCACCCGTGGATTAGGCATCACTAGAGGTACGAATCAAAAAATGGCCACTCCAGATTATGTTATCCAAAATGCTGCCAGATTAAACGAGGACAATAGCCTTGAACAAGAAATGAATGGTAGTAAAACTAATCTAGCGCCAATGGTTACTTTTTTTAGTACTTCTGCTGGCGAATTAAGTTATGAATTTCAAGATAACCAAAATCAATCTTATGGTTTGCTCTCTTATACTCTTTCTAAATTATTGAGCAGTACGCATCCAACCAACTACCAAGCCTTACTTGAAAAACTTAAGCTGGAAATGAATAAGTTAGGTGCTTTGCAAACACCACAAGCAGAGGGGATATTGCAACAAGAAATTTTTGGTGGTCAATTTTCAAAACCAGTTACTTTTTTTACTATAAAAGAATTGATTGATGGTCAAACGATTCTGCTAGATGCCGGGGAATTACATGGAATTACCAAAGATGCTATCATTGAGTTTTATCCAAAAGATACTCGTAATATAGCAGCAACAGCTCCTTTGGTTACAGGAGTAGTCAATTTCACCACATTACTTGATTCGGATGTCATCTTAATGGAAAAAAATATTTCCAAAGCAGTATTATTGGAAACTTGGGCAGTTTTAAAAAAGGCTGGTTTTGCCCCTTTTAAATTAAAATTGCAGGTTCAACTTCGGGAAAGCGCTGCTAGACTTGCATTACTAGAAAAGATACAGACGATTTCAGCAATTCAGTTAGTCGATACATTTCCTGACCTACAACTGATAACCAATCAAGACCAATTGCAATTAATCAATAATCAAGACCAACTAATTTTTCAAAAAGAAATAACAGTGACTAGGGTAGAGGAGTTAATAGAACAAATTTTAAACTATGCGCAAGTAGCTTATTTACGGACTTTAGAAGTAGAAGATAAATATATCTCGTTAGCAATTGCCCTTATTAATAAAGAAACAGGCGAATTAATGGATGCTTTTAAAGTTGGAGAAACCATGATAATTCAACTTAGTAATACAGGCAAAAAGCCAATTTATTATCAAATTATAGACATTCAACCTGATAATAAATTAGCTATAGCTATACCTTCAGCACCTTATGTCGCAGCAGATTTTTTAATTCAACCTGGAGAGACGCAGATAGTTCCTATAGAATTGGACATCTATCCACCTATCGGGAATGAGTTATTTAAAATTATTGCGACCAATCAACCAATGGACTTAAAAAGCAGCATCTTGACTCAACATCAAATGAAAGCAAATATTAATCAACCCTTTGATGATTTATTAAAAATTGCCAAAGGCAAAGTCAACTTAAAAGGAGAGAAAGCTAGGATTAGCATTTTCTCCAAAAGCTTTAGTATTAACTAAGGGATGAGGAAAATAATAACCTCATCTCTAATGTCCTCTATTATGAATAATAACAAAAGTATTACTTCCTCTTTTTTGCTCGTAATTGGCGCCTTCATTTTATTCAGCGTATTACTTTGGTTTGCTTATAGCAATTTTTCTAATCAAGCATTGAGTGACCTTTCTCCCAATAAAATGGGCTTTGAAGGAAAAGACATCGTTCGGAATATAGGAGACGAAGTAACTGATCCTTTTGCTAAAGGCGCCATTGCGTTGACCAATAAACAATATGGCGAAGCGGCTTCCTTTTTTGAAAGTATTCCAGATACTAGCCAGTCTTATACCCAAGCAAGGTTATACTTGGCTTATGCTCAATATGAATTAAAAGCCTTTGATAAAACTATTATCAATACCAACATTGTCTTAAATAAATCCACCAATGGATTGAGTAAACAAAAAGCAGAATGGCTGCAATTGCAAGCAATGTTAGCTAGTGGAGATACGGATACTGCTGCTTTTGACCAATTACTCGACCGCATTGCTGCCAATGAAAAACATGTCGTGCAGAAAGAAGCAGGGGAGTTACAAAAATCTATGAATAGTTTTTGGAGGGGGTTGGTTTTTTAGCAATAAGCACTATCCCTTCCTTGAAAGAATAAGCACGTCCGAGTATTTTAAATTCAGCTATTCCAAATGAATAACCGCTACTAATTATACGTGTTAGCGAATAAAAATTTATTACCTAAAATTATCATAATACATAAAATATTACCTTTTATGAAACTCAAATTCATTGCCTACTACTTATTTTTTAGTTGCTTTTTTCTTTCTTCTAGTATCGTTTTCTCCCAATCTAGTTCGATTAACCCTACTAATGCTTGTATTAATTGCACAACCCCAAAGGATAATAGTGCAGTATTAGAAATTCAAGCCTTAAATAAAGGGATTGTAATTCCTAAAATGACTTCTGCTCAGCGGGATGCTATTAGTAATCCAGCTTATGGCTTGTTGGTTTTTGTGATTGATGCTAATAGCTTTTGGTATTATAATGGTTCTAGTTGGGTAACTTTTGGAGGTAGTCCTGGACCACAAGGTCCTGCAGGAGCAACAGGTCCTGCTGGTGCGACAGGCGCAACGGGAGCAGCAGGAGCAGACGGAATTCATGGAGCGGATGGAGCAACAGGCGCGCAAGGCCCAGCTGGTGTGACAGGCGCAACGGGAGCAACAGGAGCACAAGGCCCTGCTGGTGCGAACGGTGCAACAGGCGCAACGGGGGCTACTGGTGCGACAGGCGCACAAGGTCCTCCAGGAACAGCAGGCGGTCAATCTTGCTGGGATTTGAATGGTAATAATACCCCTGATTTAGCAACAGAAGATGCTAATGGAGATGGCAGTGTCAATATTTTAGATTGTAGAGGATTTACAGGTGCAACCGGTGCAAAAGGCGATACGGGCGCGCAAGGCCCTGCTGGTGCGAATGGAGCAACAGGAGCAACGGGGGCAACTGGTGCGACAGGCGCACAAGGTCCTCCAGGAACAGCAGGCGGTCAATCTTGCTGGGACTTGAATGGTAATAATGTGCCTGATATAGCTACCGAAGATACGAATGGAGATGGAAGCGTGAATATTTTAGATTGTAGGGGATTTACTGGTGCGACGGGCGCAAAAGGCGATACGGGGGCACAAGGTCCTGCTGGTGCAACGGGAGCAGCAGGGGCTAATGGTGCGAATGGAGCAACAGGCGCACAAGGGCCTGCTGGCACAAATGGTGCAGATGGAGCTGCTGGTGCGACAGGGGCAACTGGAGCAACAGGCGCACAAGGGCCTCCAGGAACAGCAGGTGGTCAATCTTGCTGGGATTTGAATGGAAATAATGTACCTGATATAGCTACCGAAGATACAAATGGAGATGGAAATGTCAATATTTTAGATTGTAAGGGATATACAGGTGCTACAGGTGCAAAAGGCGATACGGGGGCACAAGGGCCTGCTGGTGCTACGGGTGCGACAGGAGCGCAAGGAGCAACGGGGGCGACAGGCGCACAAGGTCCTCCTGGTACTGCTGGTGGTCAGTCTTGTTGGGATTTGAATGGCAATAATGTACCTGATATAGCTACTGAAGATGCTAATGGAGATGGTACGGTTAATATTTTAGATTGTAAAGGAGTACAAGGACCAGCCGGGCCTGTTGGTGCAACTGGAGCTACAGGTGCAACTGGAGCGCAAGGCCCTGCTGGTGCAACAGGTGCGACGGGCGCAACAGGCGCACAAGGTCCTCCTGGAACAGCAGGCGGACAATCTTGTTGGGATTTGAATGGTAATAACGTGCCTGATATAGCTACAGAAGATACGAATGGAGATGGTACTGTTAATATATTAGATTGTCGAAGTAGCAATAATTTTGGGAACGGAAACTCTTTGTTTATTGGGTTGGATGCGGGAGTGAATAATACTTCTGGAACAAATAATACTTTTATAGGAGAAAAAGCAGGTGTAGAAAACATACAAGGAATTTACAATACATTTTTAGGTCATCAAGCAGGTAATAAGAATAAAGCTAATTTTAATACTTTTTTGGGTAGTAACGCTGGTCAGGAAAACTTAACTGGCATATTAAATACTTTCATTGGTGCTGAAACGGGACTTAGCAATACTACAGGAATAAGTAACACATTTATAGGAGGAGGAGCAGGAGTCGGAAATAGCACAGGTGGGAGTAACACAATTATAGGAACCTATGCTGGATTATTATCTAATGGAAATTCAAATACTTTTATTGGAGCTGATTCAGGAGGAAAAAATACCACAGCATCTGGAAATACTTTTTTAGGAGCTAGTTCAGGTGCTAAAAATACTGTTGGTTCAGGAAATACATTTTTAGGAAAAAGTGCTGGTTTTAGTAATACTACAGGAGGCCAAAACTCCTTTATTGGTACAAATAGCGGTCAAAATAATACCACAGGTAGTACAAATACTTTTTTAGGATATGCTTCTGGAAGAAGTAATGAAATAGGATATGATAATACTCTAATAGGATATAACGCTGGGAATGGAAACCTTAGTGGTTATGGAAATGTAATGCTAGGATATTGGGCAGGCGGAAATAATGAATCAGGTGATCATAATTCTTTTTTTGGACTACAGGCTGGGAATAATAATATTACAGGAAATAACAATACTTGTCTTGGACAATTTGCAGATTTAAGCAATACGAATTTGTCTAATGCAACAGCTATCGGAAATGAAGCAATAACCGATGCGAATAACAAAATTGTACTTGGTAATACCTCTGTAAACATAATAGGCGGAGTTGTTAACTGGTCTGTGCTATCAGATAGTCGATACAAACAAAATATTGCTAAAGAAGAAAATAACCTAGCTTTCATTCTTAATATACAACCTGTTTCTTATCGGTTAAACACGGTTGCTTTAGTAAAAGAAAAGCAAGCACAAATTAAAAAACTAAAAACAGCTCAACCTAGAAATGCTAGTAATACTGGCGGAAGTACCCCTTCTTTTCCCGATGAAGAGGAAGCCATTCAAAGAAATTACCAAGAATTACAGGCAGCGGCAGAAAAAGATAAAATCAGATATACAGGCTTCCTTGCCCAAGAGATAAATAAAGCTGCAAAAGAAACTGGCTTTGAGCATTTTTCTGGTATTGTCTCTCCTGAAGAAAACGGTGGTAAATACGCCCTTCGGTATGCTGAATTTGTCGTCCCATTAGTTGGCGCTGTGCAAGAATTAAAACAAGAAAAAGATAAAGAAATAGGGGATTTAAAAACAGTAATCGAAGAACAACAAACCCAAATCACAGAATTAAAAAATCTGGTAGAAAAGTTGCTATTGAATAATAAAACAGAAGACAAAGGGAATAGTTATATCCTGCCACTCCGAGAAAAGGCTTACCTCGCCCAAAACCAACCCAATCCATTTAAAGGCTATACCTTGATTGATTATTTCATTCCAAATAATATTCAAAAAGCAGTCATTCAAGTGACTGCTACTGATGGGAAAGTAGTCGGTCAAGTAGCTATCAATGAAACAGGAAAAGGGCAAGTAACCATTCAAACTGACGCTTATCCTGCTGGCCATTATTATTACTCTTTAGTATTGGACGGAGCAATGTTTGAGACCAAACAAATGGTTATTACGCAATAATTGATTGATAAAAAATACAGGATGTGCTAATGATAACAGCACATCCTGTACCCTAATAAAATTAAACATGAAACACTTAATAATCTTATTATTATCTCTTATCCCCTTCTTCGCAACTGCGCAAATCTATGAAGCACAGCTAAAACCAGAAGGTATTATTTTTCCTAGAGTCAATTCAACACAAAGAACAGCACTAAGTAATTTAACGGTAGGGCAAACCGTCTTTGACATCGACCAACAGAAACTATTTTGGTATGAAAATGTTGATGGTTGGGTTTCTCCTGCCGTTTTTAAGGAATTTGACAGCGGATTAATTACGTTAAACCAGCGTACCAATAATCATGGAAACCTATTATTTACCCATAATGGCGCTCAAACTATAGATACTACCAATAATTCGGGTTGGGGGAACACTATTTTAGGTGTTTCCGCAGGCCCTCATTTAACGCAATCATCGGCTAATACTTTCTTAGGACATTTAGCTGGCTATAATCAGCAAGCAGGACATGGGAATACTTTTATCGGTATTGGAGCAGGCAAAAATGTGGATTCGACTTATTGGAATACTTTCATTGGAATTGATGCAGGTAATCATTTACTAAAAGGCTCAGAAAATGTGGCGATTGGCGGAGAAGCCATGCTGAATGCAGATAGTTCTTATGGAAATGTCATTATAGGTGCTAATGCATTTAGAAATGCTACTGGAGGTCAAGCTAATAATAATGTAGTCATTGGTAAAAGAGCATTTATGCAATTTCCAGCAGGTTGGGATAATGTAGTAATTGGATTAGAGGCAGGAGAACAAGCAGATTCACTCTATGGAGCGGTGATTATTGGTCACAAAGCTGGGTTTAAAGCCAATGCAGAAAATGTCTTTATTGGTAATACCTCTGGCGAAAATGCCAAAGACGGTCACGGTAATACCTTTGTTGGTAATGGAACAGGTAGAGATTGTACAACAGGTTGGGGGAATACTTTAATCGGTACAAATGCAGGCAATAAAATTGGGATAGGAGGAGAAAACACTTTTGTAGGAGATGTAGCAGGTACTAATTTAGTGGATGGTTATCGAAATACTTTAATCGGACAGTTGGCAGGACTCAATCTTGTATCAGGCTCTGGCAATGTTTATATAGGCGGACAAGTAGGTGCGTCCCCTGATTATACTACGCCATTTTCTGAAGATAACACATTGAGAATTCATAATGGCTCTGACCCCTCGCCATTGATTATGGGTAAATTCGATGCTAGAACTTTGACGATTAATGGAGCAATGGCCATTCAAGATTTTGTTCGATTAACACCAAGTACTACTCCAACTAATCCTGAAAAAGGAACGATGTATTATGATGCTAATGACGATAAAGTAAAAGTTTGGACAGGAAATATGTGGGAGAACCTATTTTTTAGTGCAGCAACTAACCCATCTGAAACTCATTTTAACAATCAAAATGGTCGCAATAATTTGTGTAATACGGTTTGTTTGGATGAATTAACGGAAAAACTTAAACAACAGTCAGTATTAATTGAACTACAGCAAACTCAATTGAAAAAACAACAAGACCAAATGAACGCCTTACAGCAGCAAATGAAACTTTTGGTCAACAGTACGACTTTACCGACTAAGCAGACTCAAACTGTAGCCTTACCTACTCAGGGCTTTCTTGCCCAAAACCAACCGAATCCCTTTAATGGTCAGACTATAATCACTTACGTTGTTCCTGCGCATGTAAAAGACGCTGCTCTTCAAATTACTAGCAGCAATGGGGCTATTCTGAAAAGCATCAACTTAGTAGGAGCTGGCAAAGGAGAATTAATGCTTCAAACCGATACTTATACAGCTGGTATTTATTACTATTCTTTGGTGCTAGATGGGGTGGTCTTTGAGACGAAGCGGATGGTATTACATCAGTAACGAAAAACTATTGATTAACAAATAAAAATTTCTTAAAATGAAAAACAATTTATTTTTAATTCTTTCTTTTTTGCTCTGTTATTACGCTATAAAAGCTCAAAACGAGGGCATTCAGAAAAATTATACCGAAAGTGGTATTTTTGAGTATGAGCCAATTAACCAACCACCCAATCAAAATGTAACCCAACCATTATTAGATGCTATTAATTTGTCAACTCAAGAAAAGGCTTGGCAAGATTGGTACACCCAAAATAGCAAGAGCTTCACCTTACCTACTGGGTTTAATAGTCTAACTTGCACTAGCGATTCTAGCGCTTTAGTGGCAATATATAATGCTACTAATGGAGATAATTGGACTAATTCATGGGATTTAAACCAACCAATGAGTACTTGGTCTGGCATCACCTTAAATGAGACAGGTTGTGTAACAGAAATAAATTTAGATGGTAATAATCTAATTGGAACATTACCAAGCGAATTAGGAGATTTAACAAGCCTTTTTGTGCTTAGATTGAATTGGAATCAACTTACTGGTAATTTTCCTGCTTCCTTCTCAAATCTAACTAATTTACAAAGTTTAGCAATTGCAGGAAATCAAATGACGGGAACATTACCCACAGGATTAGGTACTTTTACAAATTTGACTTTCCTAGAGTTAGCTTATAATCAGTTTACAGGAGAAATTCCTCAAGAATGGAGTAATCTAGCCAATTTATACGGTCTTTATCTTCAAGGTAACCAATTATCAGGCAATATCCCGGTCTGGTTAGGCACAATGTCTAATTTACGTTACCTATATTTGGAAGCGAATAAATTTACAGGAACGATACCAGTAGAATTAAGTAATCTAACAAACCTCGAAGCTTTTTCGGTTAATTATAATCAATTAACAGGAACGATTCCGCTTTGGCTAGGGAACATGATTAATTTACGTAATCTAGGTTTAGGAGAAAATCAATTTACAGGAGGCGTACCTGATATTTTAGGTAATTTAACTAACTTGACTGACCTAAATATTTCTAATACTGGTATTAGTGCGCTACCTTCTTGGTTGATTAATATGACTAATTTAGAAGGGTTACATCTAAATAATAATCCTTTAAACAGTGCTATCCCTTTAACATTAAGTAATTTTACAAATTTAACTTGGCTTTCTTTATATAATTGTCAGTTAACAGGCCCTATTCCAACTTGGTTGACAAATATACCCAATTTGCATGGATTAAACTTAGGAGATAATCAGTTGACTAGTGTTCCTGTAGAACTAGGTACCTTATCGAACCTTAGATATTTATATTTAAATAATAATTTATTGGAAGATTGTCCCGATTATACAGGACAGTTTCAAAACATATCAGAATTTAATATTCGGGAGAATAATCTAACATTTGAGGATTTATTATATAATAGTGAATTTTTCAATAGTGATTATAATTATATGCCTCAGAATAAATTTGGCACTAGTTATTCAGAAACATTGAGCGAAGGAGATAATCACACCATAAGCTTTAATATAGATGCAACTATTTCTAATAATACTTTTCGATGGTATCGGAATAATACATTGGTTAGTACCACGACTACTCCCTCTTTGATTTTAACGAATGTGAGTTTAGGGAATGCAGGTGTTTATCATTGTAAAGTTAGTAATCCAGGTTTACCCGCATTAATTTTAGAAAGTAATCCGATTACGATTGACTTTAACCTACCCGCTGTTCCTCCGAACGACAAATGTGTAGATGCGATTTCATTAACGATGGGTAATTTTAGTTGTACGAATCCAACTACAGGCTTCAATGTAGGCGCAACAGATTCTAATAATGATAGCCCCAAGCCACCAGAAATCAATTATGGTGATATTTATGAATATGGCGATATCTGGTATCAATTTACAGTGCCTGCCTCTGGTATTTTTGGAATGGATATAAAAAAAGGAACAGATGCACAATATCGTTTTTGGTACGAACTATATACAGGAGACTGTGAAAATTTAAGCCGAATTTTGGGAACTAATGGCCGTAATTGGAATAATGATTATTCCAACAATTTTAATATCGCCCCTGCTGGAACAACTGTTTACTTAAGGATTTGGTATAGTGATAATGAAAATAATCCCGGTATCTTTGATGTATGTGTTTATGAACGACCTTGTAAAGAACCTTCTATTGGCTGGAATGAATTACTTTCTTGTGATAATCCGAATGAATATTATGTCGATTTCCAAATTCATGACCTAGGAGATGCAACTTCCTTAACCATTTTTAATGATCAGAATGCGCCTACGATTAGCAATATTAACCAAATAGGTAATTATAAAGTGGGCCCATTACCTATCCATAATCAAACTAATTTCACCATTCAGCATAATCAAAATTCGGTATGTAATTCAACTTATCGACTATTCGGGCCTTATTTAGGAGGAGATATTGCGAGTAATGATGAACCCTGTACCGCTACTGACCTTAATCCCTTTATGGAATCTACTTATATTTATTTTCAAGGAAATTATAACGGTTCCGCTAAAGAATGTGAGCCAGATGTACCTATTGGAGATTGTATGACAGCGGGTGTTTGGCGGGATAAAAGTTATAGAAAAAGTGTCTGGTTTAGCTTTACAGCCCCCACTTCTGGAAGTATTGATTTAGAAATGAGTACCCGTCATAGAGTAGCATTATGGTCTGCTACTTCTTGCACAGATTTACTAGGGGGAACACCTACCTTAGAATATGCAATGGATCCCTGTTATCAAAGCCCTTTTACCCATAATATTTATTGCCTTACTCCTGGCGAGACTTACTATTTACAAGTAGTTGACGCCTACGATAATTTTAATATTTCTTTGACAGAAGTAACGATACCTTGTGGCGCAATAACTAATGACCAATGCATCAATGCTACAAATGTTACCGTAGCGAACGAAAATTGTACAGATTATCCAGTTTATACCAATATCGGTGCGACCAATTCTTATAATGATGCTTCCCCACCTGCTTATATGGAGACCTTTGGTACGGACGTATGGTTTAGTTCTGTTGTGCCTGCTAGTGGTAATTTGGCAATAGGTTTTGACGAAGCAGATAATTGTTCTTGCCCTATGCGGCTTAATTTATATGAAGGGGATTGTGATAATTTGAACCACTTTAGAACAACTTATATATATGTGGATGGTAGAGAAATAAGCTATATCAAGGATTTATCTCCAGGGGATACCGTTTATTACGCAGTTGATTTTAGAAATAGACAAGATACAACAGGCTATTTTAAAATGTGCGTATTTGACCCCTCTTGTTTACCAGTAGGGTGGGGCGTTCAAACGAAAGTGGCCTGTGCTAATCCAGAGCAATTTGTTATGGATGTAAATATTAATAACTTAGGTACAGCTACTAGTTTTGATATTATTAATCCTAGCGACAACTCCATTTATTATGATAATTTAACCTCAACAGGGACTTACCGTATCGGCTCTTTTGATAGAAACGCAAATGGCCCAATGCAAATCATTCACCAAGATGACGCTTTCTGTAATTCTGAAGCTGTGTACTATGGTATGAATCAAATCTCAGATGAGCCTTCCAATAATAATATGTGTAGTGCTACGGATTTGAGTGCAGTTATTAATAATGGTGCAACTAATTTTACTAAAATTAACTATGCTAATACAGAAGATTGCCAGCTTTTCCCGCCTGCTAGTAGTAATTGTGATAGTGATAATGGATGGTCTAATCAATCTACTTATACAAGTACCTGGGCTAGTTTTACCGCATCTTCTAATAATATGGCGCTAGTTGTTAATGTAGCGTCCACAGATTATATAGACCTTAGAATAGCTGTTTGGGAAGCGGATAATTGTACCGCCTTACAAGATGGAAATACTGCTTTTGTAAAAGGAATAGAACCTTGCGATAAATTTGCCAATACCGCTCAATTAAGTTTTGATAATTTAGAGATTGGTCAAAATTATTTCATACAAGTAGTTAGTTTTAGAGATTATTCCATCACCTTAACTGCTGAAACACCAACTACGGGTGACTCTTCCAATTTTACGGGTCATTGGCAGCATGAGGATATTAATACACCACATATTCCAGTAACCATTATTAGAGAAGCAAACCATCAATTATTTGTTCATAATTTTGGAAGTTGTTCGCCAACTTATTGTGATTGGGGAGAAGAAACCATTATGGTTACAGATGTACAAGACGGAAAAATTATACTAGAATGGAATCAAGGTTTTGCTATCCATTATGATACTTTGAATATGGTTAATGAAACCACGATGCAACGTTCTATGCACACCACCTATCTAGATGACTCTGGCAGAGCTTCAGTATTTGATGTACAAAAATGACTGTGTCAATCATTTAGATTTATACCATATTACAGGTAGTGAGATGACGTATTCGTCTGCCAATGATTTGACAAGCAATGGATCTGTTGAATCTGGGCAGAGCATTACCTTCAAAGGTGGACAAAATGTGCTATTGCAATCAGGTTTTCATGCAAAAGCAGGGAGTAGCTTTATTGCTAAAATTGAAAGTTGCGAAAATGCCTCCGCCCAATGTGATTTGGCGTTAAGCCCCAACATAGAATTATCAGGAACAGAAGATTACGAAGCCAATGGACAACAATGGACACGCTACAATATACCTGTTACAAACTGGCAAACCATTCCAACTGAATTATTTGTCGCTGCCCCTAATTTACCAGCCTGTGGTTTAAATACCGATGCGGCTAGAACTTGGGTGAACATTTATGACGCATCCAATGATGCTTACATTTATGGTTTTTGTGCTTTAGGTACGAATAGTAGTTTACAAAATATTTGGTTTGCTCAACCTAGAGGGGAATGTCCACCTAGCTCTATTTACATTAAATTAATTGATAGAGCATGTGACAAAGAATATACTTCAAATACGCTAAATATTAGTTGTGATGCTAGTTTAGTTGATAATGGAAGGCAAAATAGATTGGCCAATCAACCAAATACCCCTATTGTCAACTACGAATTGATAAAAGAAGAAAAGGTATGGGCTGATGAAGGTGCTATAACGATGAATAATAATAATAGGGAGTCCATCGTAGCCTTACCCTCCTTCAATCAAACAGCGCCTACGCTGACGATTATGCCTAATCCGACTAGTCAATTAACCAAAATCATTTTAAATCAATCAAATAGACAAGCCGTCTCCTTACAAATTAGGAATATAGCTGGTCAATTGATGCAAGAGGTTTTGACTGACGAAATATTGGAAAAAGGAATCTATCATTATGAATTTGATGCTAGTTTATTATCAGAGGGGGTCTATTTTGTAAATATTCAGTCTGGTCATAGGAGGCAAACGGAAAAATTGGTGGTTGTGCGGTAGGAGTAATTTGTATATCAGATTAGGGGGATAGTTTTCAAAAATAGAGGGCGCTTATTTGCCTTCTATTTTTGGAGTTTTGATGGTATCATACATTAAACATCATTTTACAAAACGAATAGCTATGAAATATTTTTGGTTTTTAATTGGGTTATTTTTTTGTTTGGATTTGAGTGGGCAATTTCCATTAACTCAAATTTTAGCAGGCGATGATACTGATTCATTCGGTTATTCAGTTGATTTATCAGGAAATTATGCAATTATTGGTTCTTATAGGAATAGAGAAAATTCATCTGGAGCTGGAGCGGCATATATATTTGAGAATCAAAATGGTAATTGGAGTCAAATTGCTAAATTAACAGCAAACGATGGTGCAAGAAATGATTATTTTGGCATTTCAGTATCTATTTCTAATAATCAAGCAATAGTAGGAGCTTATTATGATGATGATAGTGGTTCACAGTCTGGTTCAGCCTATATATTTGAGAATCAAAATGGTAATTGGAATCAAATTGCTAAATTAACAGCAGATGATGCTAATGTTTATGACCGTTTTGGAATTTCAGTATCTATTATAGATGATTATGCATTTGTCGGCGCACATCTTGATGATGATAACGGAAGTAATACTGGTTCCGTGTATATTTTCAAAAAGGAGGGTGCTACATGGTTACAATATGATAAACTAACCTCGACTAATACAAGTAGCTTTGGCACTTCTATTAGCCTATTTGAAGATAAAATTTTTATAGGTGCTCCCAATTCTAATGCAGCTTATATTTTTGAACATCAAAATAACACTTGGATTGAAACCCATAAACTGACTCCAAATGACGCTGTATTATTTAATAAATTTGGATATTCAGTATCCATACACGATAATTATGCCATAGTTGGTGCTTATGGGGATGATGATAAGGATACCGATGCAGGTTCTATTTATATATTTGAAAATCAAAATGGAACATGGCTACAAGTTACCAAATTAACTGCTGAAGACGGTACGGCTAGAGATTATTTTGGGCATTCAGTATCCATATATGGAAATTATGCCATAGTTGGTGCTTACAAAGATGATGATAAAGGTACAGATTCAGGTTCTGCGTATATATTCGAAAATCAAAACGGAGAATGGAGGCAAATTTCTAAGTTAACTTTAGAGGATGGAGCAAGTGAAGATTACTTTGGCTACGCAGTTTTTATGTCAGAGAATCACACAATTATTGGTGCTTACCAAGATGATGATCCTCGCTTTAGAAATGGTTCAGTTTATACAATGAGTCCATGTGAAACTTTTTATGTTGATGTAGATTTAGATAATTATGGAAATCCAGATTCTTCTAACCAATTCTGTTTTTTTGCTCCAACAGGATTCGTTCTTGATTCAACTGATTGTAATGATACTGATTCCCTTATTAACCCTGAAATCTATTATTATAAAGACGCTGACAATGATGGATATGGAGATATAAACAACAAAATAAATGGTTGCTATTCTAATTTAGATAATTATGTTTTAAATGCTATTGATTGTAATGATGCAGATGCTAATCTTAATGTAAAAACATACTATAAAGACGAGGATAATGATGGATATGGAAATATTGAACAATCTTTAATGTTCAAATGTGATGAAGTTCCAAATGCATATGTAGAAAATTCGACAGATTGTGATGATTCAAACGCCAATATCAATTTAGAAACCTATTACTTTAAAGACGCAGATGGAGATAGATATGGAGACCCTAATATCAGAATTAACAGTTGTGATAGCCTGCCCGTTGGTTATGTTTTAGACTCAACAGATTGTGATGATTCTAATTATTTAGTTCATCAGCATGCACGTTATTTTGTTGATGCCGACTTCGATGGTTATGGAAACCCTAATCACAGTATATTAATTTGCGACACTATACCAGTAGGTTACGCAGGTAATAACTTAGATATTGATGATGGAGACCAAACCAAACCTGGATGTGCTATAGAAGCCTGTATAAAAGATTTAGCAGGAAATAATTTCACTCATAAAATAAGGCTAAATCAATCAAGAAATTATAGGGCAAGTATATCAGGTATAGTTGGTCGTGTTAATCATAGTTGGAAACAGATTGGAGGGGGTGGGCTAGTAAATATTCAATCTCCTACTTCGTATGCAACCACAATTTTGGGGCAAAAAGTTGGTTTGGTAAATATAGAGTATAAGATAATAGATGATAAATGCGAGTTTAAGGATACTGTTAATCTCCTCATTGAAGAATTTTGCTCTCCTCAAAAAAAAATAGATAACCATACAATCTTAGTAACTAATACAGATTCTTATGGTTCTGGTTCATTTAGTGAGGCTATAGAATGTGCTAATTTAAACCCTTCGCTAGATACTATTAAGTTTGAAATCCCTGGAGAAGGTCCCTTTTCAATAATGGATGTAGGAGTTGAATTAAAGGATAATGGAATTGTGATTGATGGTAGATTACAAGAAGGATATAATGCCTTAGATTTTATTAGATTATATAGTACATCTACTACTAGAAATGGAGTAATCAATATTGAAAGTGATAGTTGTAAAATATTTGGATTAAATGTCATTGTTCAATCTTATTTAGGTCAAGGAATATTAATTCAAGGTAACTCTAATATAGTAGGCGAACTTAATGGTTCAAATCTTCTTACTTTTAATTATCCTAGGTTCTATAATGGTACTGGATTAATAGCAATTGAAGGTAATAATAATATTATCCAATCAAATTTGATTGGTGTAAATAAAGACGGTATAAATAAAGAGGGTGTTGGTGACGGTATTGTAATTTCTAATAGAATAGCTTCACCTAGTGGAAATATCATAGGAGGTAGTCGATTAAATAGAGAAGGGAATATTATTGGTTCAAATAGAGGAATCAGCTGTTTTGGTACACGTAACCTTATAAAAGGTAATAATATAGGAATCGGAGTTGATAATAATACTTCTTTATTTGGTTTAATAAAAATATTTACTACCGATGTAGGAATTAGAGTTGGAGGTCCAGGCAATACTATTGGAGGGAATAGCGATGAAATTAACTTAATAGGATATTATTTTAACGGGGTAGAATTTAATGGAGATGATTTTTCACAAACTAAAATAGCAAATAACGCTTTTATCTGTAATAGGCGAGGAATTTTTAATTATAGGAAGTCTAATCCAATTATTGAATCAATTTCAGTCGATAGTATTAAGGGGTCTTCAGTAAAAGGAGATACAATAGACTTATATTTATCCAATATTCAATGCTCAGGATATCCGTGTCAAGGAGAAGTTTATTTAGGTTCTACTTACACTAATTCGGAGGGGGAATGGTTTTTTTCTACACCTTTGTCAATAAAATTATACGACCAAATTACTGCGATTGCCAAAGACAGCATTAATATCTCGGAATTTTCTCCTTGTTTTATAGTCCTTCCAGATGACTGCCGATTCGCCGAACCTCTCCCAATAAACAAAAACGCATGCAGTTCCACAGGCGCAGTCCTAGACCTAAAACAATTAACCGCTTCCACCCCCGCCCCCACATCGTCTTGCAGCACCACCTTCGCAGGCAACGATGCCTGGTACAAAATAGCCGTCCCCAGCACAGGCAATTTCCTAGTCCGTACCAACATCAATAACACCGTAGTTCCAGTAATAGAAGTCTATACAGGCTGTGGAAACGATGCACTACCAGAATGCCGAACCCTAGACACCTTACCCTATACCATGATTTTTGAAAACTATACCCCAGAAGACACCCTTTACCTAAGGGTCTGGGATAAAAATAATGAAGTCGTTAATTCTGAGAACACTGCCTTATTACATCTAACAGCGCATAAACTAGACAGCCTCAAAGAAAACTGGGAAATCTGCGATTATGAAAATCTCATTAGCGATAATCCGACCAACCTAACCCGAAGAGAAGCGAATACTTTTATTTTAAATTATGATAAAAATACACCACAAAGCGAAATAAACCAAAATAATGCAGTTTTCACAGACATGATGGAAATGGAGTTAAAGAGAGAATGTGCTTGTGGTGGTACACCCTTGCAATTATGGTCAACGGAAAATCCAGTAGTGTTAGATGGTAGAAGAAGATATGCTAAAAGAAGAGGTAATGTAGATACAACCAATTATAATTACATTTTTGAAACGGTAGAATTTCAAGTGAATAGTTATGCCATTGGACAACAACATGCTACTGATATTGCGATGGATATCGAAGGTAATTTTGCGATGGTCTGGAAAGATGAACAGCGGCGACATAATTATGGTCGAGTTTATTTAAGTAGTGGGAATCCTGTAACTGTGGAATTCCAAATTGGGTCTAGTACCAAAACTCAGTATGCTACTAGTATAGAAATGCTAGCTAATGGAGATTTTATTACTGTTTGGCATGAAATAGATGCTTCTCAGGCAGGAGCGACATTTGCTGTCTATGGGCGGCTATTCAATGCAGATGGTACCTATAAAACAGAAGTTTTTGATATTAGTACCACTTCGGCAAATACATCTTCCGATGCAGAAATAAAAGAATTGGCACAATATGGCACCAATGCCCAAGTTTCCGCAGATGCTAATGGTAATTTTGTGGTCGTTTGGCATGTAGGTGGTAGTATTTTTGCCCAACGCTATGATGCAGATGCTAATTTGATTGGTAAAATAATAGAAGTTGGAGCTACAGTAGATGCAGGTATTGCCCCCAACCCTTCCATTGCCTTAAACGCTTCGGGTGCTTTTATCATTACTTGGAACGGCCGAGATAATGAGGATAATGGTATTTATGCCCAACGATTTTCCGCTAGTGGAACAGCTCTAGGTGCTGCCTTTCTGGTAAATGGCAACCAAGTTAAAGAGCAAAAGAACCCTGATATAGCACTCTGGGATGATGGCAGTTTTACCATCGTTTGGGAAAGCTTGGAGCAATTTGCAAGCGATTCAGATTATGATATTTATGTCCAACGCTTTGATGCAACTGCGAATAAAATAGGAACTGAGTTTTTAGTCAATATCTATACCCAAGATGCCCAAGATAAACCTAGTATCTCTAAATTTGCCAATGGTTCTTTTATTATCGCTTGGAGTAGTTTTGGGCAAGATGGTTTTGCAGAAGGTATTTATGCTAAACTATTTGAGGCTAATGGTAATCCAGTAATCCCTAGTTTCAATGATAGTGAAAAAGGTTCTTTAGGAGAAGAGTTTCGATTAAACACATATAATAATCCCCAGCAAGATAAACCACAGACAACGACCAATGGTGAAAATATCTTTATGGGGGCTTGGGAAGATGGTGCCAATGACGGTTCCTATGAAGGTATCTTTGCCCAGCGTTTTGAAACTATAGATGTGGATAATACCCGTATTTTTTACCCCATTGGAACAGCCACACCATCCACGCTAATGGGAGACGAAATGCCTTATCCTACCACGACCTATAACCCTGGAACGAGTGTCAAAAAAGCCAAAGTAGCTATTTTAGATACAGGGATAGATCATACGCATGAGTTGATTCAAAGTGCTATTTGGTATAATCCAGAAGCGAATGATAGCGATAATTGCCTAACTGGCGATGAAATTGGTTACGATTTTGTCAATCGAACAGGCACACCGCTTGATTTAGATGGACACGGAACACAAGTTAATGGTATTTTAACTAGAGATTTTAATACGGAAGTCAAATTAGAATTGATGAACTTAAAGTTTCACGAACTGAAAAAAGGGTCGGTTTTTGATGCGATCTGTGGCATTTATTATGCAGTGGATAATGGTGCAAATATTATCAATCTTAGTTGGGGTTTTGAAGCATCCGAGGAACCAGGTATTCTAAAAAAAGCCTTACAATATGCTTCTGATAAGGATGTATTGATTGTCACTACGGCAGGAAACACTAGTGGTTTGCGCAAGAAGTTAGCGGCAGTTAATATTCTTCAATTTCTTTCC
>JAFMDF010000091.1 GCA_017857395.1 Bacteroidota bacterium
ATATTATTTCGTGTAATTTATGTATTAATCAAAAATTTGAGCGAACCTAGCGATAGATAAATAAAGAAAAGTTGGCTTCGATTAATGATTTTGCTTGTGATGGAATGATATACAAGGACAAAGAAAAGCGTTATATTTTCAATTTTGAATGCTTCTTATTTTTGAATTTATAATTTTACATTTTCAATTTCCATCAATGCTATCACCCCTTCATTAATCTTATTTAAAATTAAACAACATGAGTAGTAGTAATTCAAATTCAAATTTATTCGCCATTGCCATGGTCGCTATTTTAGGACTTTTAGGCTTGAGTGGATACTTATTTTTTGCTAACCAAGATTTACAAGAAACAACAGAAAAGTTAGCACAAGATATTAACACTAAAGGAAAGATTTACGACGAATTAAACGATACGTATAATGAAGCAGTCGCTGAATTAGATGAAATGAAAGGCAATAATGAAGAATTAAACGCCTTGATTGAAAAACAAAAAGACGAATTAAAAGCTAAGAAAAATCAGATTAGTTCTTTATTACGAACTAAGAATGATTACAAGAAAGTAAAGGCAGAAATGAGTGAAATGCGCTCTCAATTAGACCAATACGTTGCGGAGGTGAATACTTTGAAGGCCGAAAACGAAGCTTTATTGGCACAGAATACAGATTTAGGCAAGCAGAAACAATCTTTAGAACAGGACTTAACTGCTAAGTCTGCTCAAAATGAACAATTAGAAACAGCAAGAGCAAAGTTAGTTTCCGAAAAGGAAGATTTGAGCACACGTAATTCTATGCTTGACAAAAAGGTAAATATTGCCTCTGTCGTGAAAGTAGCGGATGTAACGGCAACTGGCTGGAAATTGCGTAAAAATGGCAAAGCGGCAAAGAAAAAGTATGCTAAAAATGTAGATCGTCTAGAGTTGTGCTTTAATACTTCTGAAAATTTAGTGACTAATCCCGGAGAAGAAGTTTTCCATATTCGAATCCTTACACCTCTTGGCGAAACTTTAGCGATTGAAGAAATGGGTTCTGGAACAATAAAAGATGCCACTACTAAAGAGGAAATGCGTTTCACGAAAGCCGAAACTGTTGATTATCAAAATGAAAGTGGTAATATATGTATGAATTGGGAACCTACTACTGGTTTTGATAAAGGACTTTATTCTGTAGAAATATATAATAAAGGGTATATCGCTGGTCGTGGAGAGTTTAGATTGAAGTAAAACAGTTCACGGTGGACGATTTTCAGTTCACGGTATCTGCCATATAAAATAGAAAAAGCCTAAAGCTAGTAATAACTTTAGGCTTTTTCTATATCTATTAATACCGTAGCTCGGACGGGAATGTCCAAGCTACGGTATTAACTCTTTTAGTGTTAAAACACAACGCTCAATCTCTTCCAAATTCATAGCTGCAAAACCCATTCGAACACTATTCAATTCCTGATTAGGTGGATTATAATTACTACCATCCGAAAAGAAAATACCTTTTTGCTGTAACTGTTTACTCAATTGAGCTACCTTAATACGCTCATCAAATTTCACCCAGACTGCCATGCCGCCTGTAGGCTTTTGAAACGCCACCAAATCCCCCAATTCCTGTTTTAATAAATCACAAAAGAAATCTCGTCTTTCTTTATAATGTCGCCAAGACTTTTTTAGATGTCGTCGAATTGTGCCATCTATCAATAAGTCCGCAATCGTTTTTTCAAGCCCGGTATCGCCTTGCCTATCAAAAGTCCGCCTTAATCGCGGCAGTTCTCGAATCAACCGAGCAGGACCTACTAAATAACCTACTCGAAAAGCGGGAGCGATAATTTTACTAAAAGAACCGAAATATAGAACCCTATCTTTTACATCACCACTTGCCAATGGTAAAACGGGGCTATTGCCAAAATGAAAATCATAATCATAATCGTCTTCTAAAATGACAAAATTATACTGCTTTGCCATTTCTAGTAATTGCAAGCGCCTTTCGGGGCTAAGCGTTACCGTTGTTGGATGATGGTGATGAGAAGTCACATAAATAGCTCGAACGGTCTGTTCTTCACAAATCTCCCGAATCTTAGCGACTTCAATACCTTGCGCATCCACAGGAATTCGGATTAATTCGCCCCCTAGATGTTCAACCATCATATTAGCTGTCTGGTAATTCGTCTCTCCAATAATGATTTTATCCCCTTTTCGAATACTCGCTGCAGCCGCTAAATGAATCGCCATAATAGTCCCTCTGGTGATTAAAATATTGGTTACTTTAATATTCAATCCTCTCGTTTCATTTAACATTTTGACCAATTGTTGGCGCAATGCCAGATTCCCAAAACCTTCTTGATAACTCAAATCATTTTCAAAAGCCAATTGTCGAACATTTCGAGCATATCCTCTTGCCAACTCATCTATTGGTGCTAGTCGAACATCTGGCAAACCATCATCAAATCCAAAATTAGGTTGAAAAGCTCTAGGTCGTTTTAAATTAGGAAAATCATAGAAATTAAAATCATTGATGGTTGCTAATTCATTTTTATCTGTTGCTTTCGACCATTTATTCGGTCTAATAATAGGAAAAGTATCTACCACAAAAGCCCCCTTCTTTGGTTGTATAATCACCCAGCCCAAAGCTTCTAATTCTTCTAGAGATTTCGTGACCGTATTTCTATTGAGTTGAAATAATTGGGCGAACATGCGACTACTCGGTAATTTAGCACTTGGCGATAATTGCCCATTTTGAATGAGTTTGACTAATTCATTGGTGAGTTGCAGATAAATGGGAGTTGCTGCTTTTCGATCTAGGTGGATTAAGTTTTGGTATGGTAGCATAGTTAGGAGACAGTTAATTATATCCATGGCAAAAATACGCTAAATAAAATCTATCATAACCAAATTCTTTCAAAATTCTAAACGCTTACATCTGTTTTAAAATTAAGGAATTGTCGATAAATCTCTACCTCAAAAAACCTCCGAAGGAAGTTGAAAATTGAAAATTGAAAATTTGAAATTGAAAATTTTATTTAGTTTTTACTACCTTTATTTTTTAAATATTAAAAAAAATCCGATTTGCTATAGCTTCATTCATCATAGCAGTCGGTATAATAAATCAAATCCACTAACTAAAATTTACTAAATCGTTGAGGTTTAGCGAATTAAACCAATCACTAGCTGATGAAGAAAATTCAACTTTTGCTCTTGTTTTGTTGCCTGTCCATCTTGGCAGTAGCACAGGAGACTTTCCCTCGAAATGATGTGCAAGACACTCGAATGGGTGCTTATGCCTTCACCAATGCGACTATTGTAGTCGATGAAAATACAACGATTGAAAAAGGAACGTTGTTAATCAAAGAAGGAAAAATTCAAGCCGTTGGCAATAATGTAAGTATTCCAAAAGGGTACACGAGCATTGACCTCACGGGCAAGCATATTTATCCTTCCTTGATAGATTTACAAACCCATTATGGGATGCCAGAAGTAAAAAGGGCAACCCGTAATCGAGGTGCATCCGAACAAATTCAATCGAAAACTGCGGGTGCTTATAACGCCAACGAAGCGATTAAAGCGCATATTAAAGGCAGCGAAGTTTTTAAGATTGATAAAAAAGCAGCGGGTACTATGCGGAAATCAGGCTTTGGTACGGTCTTAACTTACCACCCTGATGGGTTTGCAAGAGGAACTGGCGCTGTCGTTACTTTAGCTGAAAGTAATGAGAATAAAGTGCTTTTAAAAAATGCCGCTTCTGCACATTACTCTTTTAGCAAAGGAAGTTCAGGGCAGACTTTTCCCGTTTCTCGGATGGGGCATATTGCCTTATTGCGACAAACTTATTTGGATGCCAAATGGTTCGGTAGCCAATCTACAAGACCTTTTGCGGACCAAAGTTTAGAAGCATTTATTAGTAGTCAAAATTTACCTCAGTTTTTTGAAGCAGGCGATTGGATGAATGTCCTCCGTGCCGATAAATTGGGAGACGAATTTGGCGTGCAATACATTATTTCTGGTGAAACAGATGCTTATCAAAGAATTCAGGAAATTAAGAATAGTCGAGCAACCATGATTATTCCTGTTAATTTTCCTAAAGCAAATGATGTAGAAGACCCATTTGATGCAGAAAAAGTATCTTATAAAGATATGTTACATTGGGAATTAGCGCCAACGAATGCAGGCGTTTTAGCTAAAAATGGGGTGCGTTTTGCGTTGACTTCAGATGGTTTGGGCAAGGGTGATAATTTTATGGCAAATGTTCGAAAAGCTATCAAAAATGGGTTAGCTGAAAAAGATGCTTTAAAGGCGTTGACGACAACTCCTGCTAGTATCTTGGGTATGAGTAATCAAATTGGTAGCCTTAAAAAAGGTAGTCACGCCAATTTCTTAATTACCAATGGTAATTTATTTAAAGATAAAACAGTCATTCACGAAAACTGGATCCAAGGCCATCCTTACCGATTAAGCCCATTGACTAAAAAAGATTTTAATGGCGAATATGCTTTAAAAATCAATGGTCAATCTTACCGTTTAGAGGTGAGTGGTGGAGCAAAAAGCCCAAAGGCAAAAATCATTGTCGATGACACCACTAATATTAGTGTAAAAGCTAAATTCTCTGAGGAATTAATTACGTTAAGTTTCCAACCAGAAAAAAAGGCTAAGGGTAAAATTCGCCTTTCAGGATGGACAGAAAGTGACGGTTGGAAAGGGCAAGGTCAATTAGTAGATGGTAGTTGGGTCAATTGGACAGCTAATTCTAAAAAGGCGGCGACTAAAAAGGAAGATGGTAAAAAAGATAAAAAGAAAAAAGAAGAAGCTGATGCACCTATGGGCCAAGTCACTTTCCCTTTTAAAGCTTTTGGCACCACTACCCTTCCTAGTCAAAAAACTTACTTAATCAAGAATGCAACGGTTTGGACAAATGAAGCAGATGGGGTTATTGAAAATGCGGATGTATTAATACGTAATGGTAAAATCGCTCAAGTTGGTAAAAATCTAAGTGCAAGCGGTGCTACCGAAATTGATGGGACGGGTAAACACGTAACGGCTGGTATTATTGACGAACATACACATATTGGCGCAAGTGCCATTAATGATGTTGCGACCAATTCTTCTATGGTTAGAATTGGAGATGTGGTTGACTCTGAAGATGATGATATTTATCGGGCTTTAGCTGGAGGTGTGACCGCAGCGCAAATTTTGCATGGTTCTGCGAATCCAGTTGGCGGTCAATCGGCTTTAATTAAAATGCGTTGGGGCGCTAGTCCTGAAGAAATGAAGATTAAAAACGCACCTGGTTTTATCAAATTTGCCTTGGGTGAAAACGTAAAGCGTTCTCGAAGTAGCAATTCTATTCGGTTTCCACAAACTAGAATGGGTGTGGAACAAGTTTTTGTGGATGGGTTTACCAATGCCTTGGAATATGAGAAAAAGTGGAAAACTTACCTTAAATTATCGGAAAAAGATAAAGCTAAAACGATTGCTCCAAGACGAGATTTGGTACATGAAACGATGCTAGAAATCATCAAGAAAGAACGATTTATAAGTTGCCACTCTTATGTGCAATCAGAAATCAATATGTTGATGCACGTAGCAGACCAATTCAATTTCAACATCAATACGTTCACGCATATTTTAGAAGGCTATAAAGTAGCGGATAAAATGAAAGCGCATGGAGCTGGTGCTTCTACCTTCTCTGATTGGTGGAATTATAAATGGGAAGTTCGGTACGCTATTCCTTATAATGCTACGATTATGCATAATGAAGGCGTTGTAACGGCTATCAATTCTGATGATAGAAACATCGGTCGTCGATTGAATCAAGAAGCTGCGAAGTCCATCAAATATGGTGGTATGGGCGAAGAAGATGCCTTGAAAATGGTGACGTTGAATCCTGCTAAATTATTACACTTAGACGATAGAATGGGGAGTATTAAAGTGGGTAAAGATGCAGATGTGGTACTTTGGACGGATAATCCATTATCTGTTTATGCCAGAGCAGACAAGACTTTTATTGACGGCAAAATCTACTTTGATATTGCAGAAGATAAAGCCCGTCGAGCGACTTTACAAAAAGAGCGAGCGCGATTAATTCAAAAAATGAATGCAGCTAAAAAAAGCGGTGCTCCAATGAAGAAAGGAGGGTCTAAAATGAAAATGGAATTCCATTGTAATAGTATTTTAGGGGAAGAGACGGAGCATGAACACTAGGAGTTGCAATTTTCAATTTATAATTTTCAATTTTCAAAAGGACGGTGCTTAGTAAGTTTTGCACTTAGTTTGAATCTCTTGTTTGTTATTTGAAAATTAGATACCATCCAATTTGATAAATCGTGTATGGTAAATCAATCATCGTACACCGAAATAATAAAAAATGAAAAAATCATTCTATCTAATCTGCTTTTGTTTAAGCTTTGTATATCAAGGCTTTGCACAAGTACCAATTCCTGTGGCAGCGCAGTCGAGTCCTATTTTATTAAAAGGAGGAACGGCGCATTTAGGCAACGGGCAAGTTATTCAAAATAGCCTTATTGCTTTTGATAAAGGCAAGTTAACCGCTGTTCAAGCGGCTAGTACGAGTATGGACGAAGCTGGTTTTCAAGTCATTGATATTACAGGCAAACATGTCTATCCTGGTTTTATTTTGCCAAATAGCAAAATGGGTTTGAAAGAAGTTTCTTCTGTTAAAGCCATGACAGATTCTAGAGAAAGAGGCACGATCAACCCTAATATCAGGTCAGTTATTTCTTATAATACCGATTCTGAGTTTATTCCTACGATGCGATTTAATGGCATTTTATTAGCCGAATCGACACCAGAAGGTGGTACTATTTCAGGTACCTCTTCTGTGATGGAAATGGAAGGTTGGAACTGGGAAGATGCAGCGCATACTGTTGATGTGGGTATTCATCTAAATTGGCCAAATAGAATCTCTCGTACATTTGATTTTGCTACTTTTACTAGAAAAGAAGCACCTAATAAAAATTATCAAAAGAATATTGATGGATTAAAAGACCATTTTGCAGCGACTAAAGCTTACATGGCAGCGCCTAGCAAAATTGCCAATGTAAAATTAGCTTCGATGGAAGGGCTTTTTGATGGCTCTAAAAGGTTGTTTTTACATGCAGATTCTCCGAAAGAAATCGTTGAATCCGTTCGCTTTATGCAACAACAAGGCGTGAAGCACATTACGCTTTTAACTGATGAATCGGCTTTGTATGTAGCTGACTTTTTGAAGGAAAATAATATTCCAGTTATTTTACCACAAACACAAAGAGTACCTGACCGTTCGCATCAGGCAGTTGATTTACCTTACGAGTTACCGCATTTATTGACCGAAGCGGGTCTGACGGTTAGTTTATCACACCAAGGCATGGAATCACAAGCTAGAAATTTAGCTTTCTACGCAGGTACAGCAGTAGCTTATGGTATGGATAAGGAAGAAGCATTAAAAACAATTACTTCTAATACAGCAAAAGCTTTAGGTATTGATAAGCGAGTAGGTACATTAGAAGTAGGAAAGGATGCGACTTTATTTGTCTCCGCAGGCGATGCTTTAGACTATAAAGGCAATATTTTGAGTCATGCTTTTATTAGCGGGAAATTAGTCGTATTACCAAATAAGCAACAGGAGTTGTTTGAACGGTTTTCTACTAAATACGGTCATGAGTGATGAGTGATAAGTGATGAGTTATGAGTGTGTCTAAACTCATAACTCATAACTCATCACTTATAACCCTCGTTTCGACCATTTTTTATAACTAATTGATTATGAATTAGTTCAATAACAATATTTCTCTAAATTTAGAGCATTTTATATTTATAGTCGATTGTTAATCAAATCATTGTAAAAAAATCGTCGAAACGAGGGTTATAATTTATAACTAAAATTTAACCTCTCAAAAAAACCAACTCTCCCTTCCCATCATACTTCACGATCACAGAGGGTTCTTTAGGGGCTTTATCTGTTCTTCGATGTCTCGCCACATAATCAACGCCTTGAATTACTTGGGAGCTAATTTCTCCAAAAATACTGGGAAATGGTTCATTACTAATATTAGCCGAAGTTGCGACTAGTGGTTTGCCTACCGCTTGAATTAATTGCTGGCAAAACGGGTCATGCGCTACTCTAATAGCCACACTTCCTCCAGGACCTACTGCATTCTCTGGCAAATTCTTAGCTTGGTCATATATGACCGTCATCGGACGAGTATGATACATCATCAAAGTCTCCAATCTAGGATGTAATGCTTCTACATACGCTTTCAACATCTCAATACCATCCACTAATAATACAAATGGTTTAGAACGGTCTCTTTGCTTTAAATTATAGACCCGCTCTACCGCAACAGGATTCGTTGCATCGCAGCCTAAACCCCAAATCGTATCTGTGGGATATAAAATAATGCCGTCATCTGTTAAAATATCAGCTATGTTATCAAAATTATCCGTACTAAAAGTAGGCGTTTTTTGTAAAGTTATTGCATCCATGTAATTCTATTAAAACTGGTTATGTGTTTGGAAAATTGGTCGTAAAAATTTAACCATCTAGCACTATTGAAAATAAATTTTCAAAAATTGTGCGAAGATAATTATTCTTACTAAATCTAATATTAGAATAGTAGCAATTTTTTGTTTTTGGGGAAGTGTTTGTTCAAATAAAGCCGATTAAAATTGATGGTATAAATGATGAAGGGGTGTTCATTGATACTTTAATTTTGACAATCTTTATTTCAGCAATTGTAAGTGATAACTAAACGGTTTATAGGAAAAGATGGTAAGTTTGTTTATTTGGATATTTAAACTGAATAAAATTTTATTTTAGTACAATTGATGACATTTTTTTAAATAAAAGCTTGAATTTTAACAAATTTTGCTACAAAAAGCGTTTTCATTAGTCTAATAAGGGAGTACATGGTTAGTTTAATAGGGCGTATGATTTAAAATATTAACTACCTCTTCACCTTCATTTACATTAGCAACACTTAGCATAAATTTCTTGCATGCAAATTAGATTTTTTGGTTTCCTACTCTGCCTATTTTTTTCTTTTCAATTATCTGCCACCCACATCATTGGCGGTGAAGTCACCTATGAATGCTTAGGCAATGGACAGTATTTGGTAGAATTTCATTTATATAGAGATTGTGCTACGGATGTCGATTTTGATAACGTAGGTATTTTGACTTATTTTATTTGTGATGCCAATGGAGCTTGTTCTGATAATAGAACACAGGAAGATGGAACCGTTTTAAGGGTAGCCCCTAGAGAAATTCGCCCCGTAGCTCCGCCAGATTTAGAATGCTTAGTTGCACCTGTAGATGCTTGTGTAGAAGAAGCCATTTATGCTTTTGAGATTGATGGGTTTAACCCCATGTCAGAGAATAGTTATGTAATTGCTTTCCAACGCTGTTGCCGAAATGGAACAATTTTAAATATTGAAAATCCCGAATTTTCTGGCTCTACGTATGTGGTAGAAATAAATCCTCCCTCCCAAGCGAGCTGTAATAGTAGCCCAGTATTCAATAGTTTTCCACCAACAATTATTTGTAATAATGAGCCTATTAATTTTGACCATTCTGCCAGTGACCCAGATGGAGATTCCTTAGTTTATTTCTTTTGTTCTCCATTATTAGGAGGCGGAACTGTTGGGGATGTTAACCTTGACCCAACTGGAGATGCCCGATCCTGTGACGGAGTAAGTCCAGAACCTGCTTGTACGAACTTAGAAGAAGAAGTAGTTTTTATTAGTCCGACTTATTCTGCTGCTGCCCCCATGGCAGGAAACCCTGTAATTTCGATTGATTCTGTAACGGGTTTGATCACCGGTATTCCAAATATTCAAGGACAATTTGTAGTTGGTGTTTGTGTAGAAGAATATCGAGATGGACAATTAATGGGCAGTATTCAAAGAGATTTTCAATTTAATGTCGCTGCCTGTATTCAAAGCATTACCGCTCAAATTCAAAGTGATGATGTTCAAGAAAATATAGACCAAAATGGAAACGTCATTTCCAGAGATTTTAACTTAACTTTCTGTGGGCAAGAAACGGTCACTTTTATTAATGAAAGTTTCGACAGAGCGTTCATTAGCGATATTTTATGGGAATTTGACGAAGGCACTATTATTAATGACAATTGGGATGCTGAAGTAATGTTTCCAGGACAAGGAGATTATGCAGGGAAATTATTTTTAAATCCTAATAGCCCCCAATGTATAGATTCCGCTAATATTTTTGTTAAAATTCTGCCTGATATTACGGCTGACTTTAGTCAATCTTTTGATAGTTGTACGATTGGGCCTGTTTCTTTTGTAGATGCTTCTTCTACGGAAGCGGTAGCCATTACCAATTGGCAATGGAATTTAGGAGATGGCAATACTTCCAATCAACAAAATCTGGCTTATCAATATGCCAATGCAGGGAATTTTGATATTTCCTTGACCGTAACCGATAATAATGGTTGTCAAGATACAGAAACAGTTCGTATTATTTATGCGCCTGCTCCTCAATCCGTATCCATTGTCCAAAATACAGAAGGCGGCTGTAATCCGACACCGATTATTTTCACCAATAATTCAACGCCCATTAGTGCTGATTATGATATTTTATGGGATTTTGGAGATGGTAATACCTCCACGGAAATTAGCCCAACGCATATATACGAAGAACCTGGAATTTTTTCCGTTTCCTTGTCTATTGAAAGTCCTTTAGGTTGTGAAGTGGACGCAGAATATCCAGATTTAATAGAAATTCTCGAATCCCCCGAAGCAGATTTTTCCTTAATGCCTGAGGAATTATCTAGTGCAAATCCAACTGTTCAGGTCAATGATAGGTCTTTTAACGCCATCGATTGGTTCTATAATTTTAACAATCAAGGGACAAGTACTACTGCCAATCCTAGTTTTACTTTTAGAGATACAGGGCAACAGCAAATTATACAAATTGTAACCGCTCTAAGTGGTTGTATGGATACCTCCATTCAATTCATAGATGTCATTCCCTTTGTCCAATGGTTTATGCCTAATGCTTTTACGCCGACCAGAGATGGAGTTAATGATATTTTTATTGGGAATGGTTCCTTAGAAGGTGCCACTAATTTCAACTTTACTATATGGAATCGCTGGGGCGAATTAGTATTTGAAACAAGCAATATTAACGAAGGTTGGAATGGTAGAAAAGGTAATGCAGGACGAGACAGTCCTGCTGGGGTTTATTTGTATGCGCTTAGTTATCGGACGCCTCGAGGGGAAAAAGTGCAGATGGAGGGTTTTGCTACTTTGATTAGATAATCCAAGTTCAAATCATTATAATAAAAAAACGCTTCCCGTCTTCTGACAGAAAGCGTTTTTAGGCTATTATTATTTTGAAACGGTCGAATCTAAATTCAACCAGAAGCATCAATTTAGAAAGATACCCCAACCGTCGCCACTACTCTACCTGCCTTACCATCTAAGCCAAAATCTTGACCAGCAACAGAAATAGCATCCCCAAAATGTCTTAAACTACCTTCATATCTAAGGTCTAATTGTACTCTCCATAAGTCCAAACCAACACCTGCTTGGTAGCCAATTTTTAATCGGTCATGGTCAGATTCGAAATCCTCAATAACATTCGCTAATTTATCATCAGAACCTAAGAAAATTCTAGCAACTGGGCCTGCTTGCGCTCGTAATGGCCCTAATTTTATACCTGCCATAATCGGCACATCAATATTAGCATACGTTTCTTCTCCTATAAAAGTACCGTTGCCATTATTGATTTCATACGCTACCTTATTGGTGCTAAATAATATTTCTGGTTGTAAATGCAAACCACGACCTATTCTTGCCCAAAGGCCAAATTGGTAACCAAATTTAGCATCTTTAACGGCTAAACCGAAATCTTCGGCTGCACCACCATTAGTTACTAAAAAATCACCCAATTTCATATTATAAGTAGTTACGCCACCTTTAATACCTGCTTTAAATTGGGCTTGAACGGTTGTTGCGAAAGTCGCTGCTAGGGCTAAAACAAAAATTACTTTTTTCATAATCAAATTTTTTAGGGAGTTACAATCTTTTACTCGAAAGGGTTGATTAAAAAGAATTGCACTCAAAACGAATCGGTGATTAAAAATGATATAGATTGTTTTGTTGTCTATCAAAATTTAACAATCTTTAACTGCATTTTTTTAAGGTTAACTTTTTCTTTAAAAATAGGCTTAAGGAAAACACTAACCGGTTTTGTATTTTCCTGTTGACCGTCTCTTCTCTTTTGAAAAGTTGTGCAATACATTTTAAATTGCTTACATCCTTAAGAGTACAAAATTGGAAAGCTCCCCCTACTTGGTGAGTCGTTAAGAAAATGTTATTAAGAGAAAACGGTAGGCGATTCACGATTCACATTTCACCTTTCAAATAAACAAACAGAATATAAGTAATTAATAATCAATTATTTACATCAAATTTAAATCACCCCTATTTGAGAAAATAGAAAAGAAAAAATAATTTAAAAAAATAGAAAAAAAATAGAAAAGGAAAGTTTACAAGCCCCAAATTTCATATTCTTTGAGCGAAATCGCAGCCCAAGCCTGCATGACTTTTTCTACATCTGCCATCTTTTCGGCAGCGACGGCAATGCGAATATCTTCTCCCTCAATGTCAAAATCTAGGTCTTCATTATAATATTCTGGTAGGCGAGTTAATTTTTTATTGAGTTGTAATTCATTAAGATGGCTCCAATTATCAAAACCTAAATCTTCATTCCAACATAATCTATCTAGAAGGTTGGTTTCATTTTGTTGAGAATCGTATAAAAAAACGAGGAAGGTTCGGTGATAAGACCGTTTGATTAATTCTAATTCATCATACACAGGCACTTTTTTACCTTTAATGATTCGGTATCCTGTTATTTTAAAATCAATCAAAAGCATATCTCCATAATTCCTATCAGAAACAGGGTCTGGAATACTTTCGATAATGGCTCTTGCAGGGTCTATTTGTTTGGCCCAAATAATTTCTTGAAAATTATCATAACGCAACCTGATAGGAATCATACCCATATCAAATTCGGGTGCTTTGGTAACTTCTTTTAATTGAAACCCTACTTTATTCCAAGCAGATCGAGCTACTTGCCATTTTTTCAAAGCAGTTGCTGCAATCGCAAAATTACGCCACATGTCCTCTTTATTAGCGCCATTTTCAATCGCCCGCTGTCCGTAGTGAAAAGCAGCTTTCCAATCATTATGGTATTTATAGATAGAACTTAAATATTGATAAGGCGGGTACCAATTGGGCGCCAGTTTAATCAATTTTTTATAAATTTTTACCGCCGTATACACATCACCTTGTCGGTCTAATGCAACTGCTTTTTTAAATAAAGGTTGAATATGTAATGGTGCTACTTCCAATTTATTTATTTGCCTGAATAGATTATTTTAAAGTTTATTTAGTTCTAAAAATCCTCTAAAATTACTGTAATACAATTAGATAGTTCAAATATATCTTTTTTAAAATGAAAAAACAATTTGATTTTTTCGTATTTTTTTATAAGCGAACAAGATAATTATTGTTTCCTTTAAAAGAATTAGCAATTAGGCTTCTTACTATTATTATATCTCCCCTTTCAATCGCTTCCTAATCACTTCTGCTTTACTATTGACGCCCAATTTTTTATAGATTTTTTTAATATGGTCTCTAACTGTTTCCAAGGAAATCGAGTATTTACTCGCAATCATTTTATAACTCAATCCCTCAGAAAGACCTTCCACAATTTGGTGTTGTCGTTCGGTTAATAAACTATCTCCTTTTATATTTTTAGGTTTGGGCGCAAAAAAGCCAATTACTTTTCTGGCAATCGTGGGAGACATATAAGAACCGCCCCGATGAATAATTTCAATCGCCTCCTTAATCTGTATCAAGGAACTTTTCTTAGAAATATAACCTACTGCCCCTGCCTGCAAAGCTTTGAAAATTCGGTCAGCATCTTCGTAACTACTCAACATTATTATATCGACCGAAGTAGCTATTTTTTTAATAATTGGAATTCCTTCAATGCCAGAAATACCGGGTAAACCGATATCTAATAAAAGAACATCTATTGGTAAAGCAGTAGCTCCTTCTTCCTTAAATGCTTCGATAGAAGTGACAGACACCACCAATTCAAAAATAGGCAGTTCCTCAAAAAAAGCGGTTAAATTTTCTATAACCATAGGTTGGTCTTCAATGAGACCGATTCTAATTGCACTCATGCCGCTAAGTTAAGGAAAAATACAGATTGTTAAAATTGTTTGATGGTCTGATTGTCAAGATTGTCTAAACAATCACACCATCATACTGTCATACAATCTCATTTTTTCCTTACCTTTAGCACTTTCTACAAAATTAAATCCATTGTATTTATGAAAAAATTATTCCTAACCTTTTTTGTATTAAGTTTATTGACGCCTAGTTTTGCTCAGAAACAAACTAATAAAAACAAAAAAGCAGTCATTGAACATGTGGAGGCGAATTATAAAAACCTCACAGAATTAAGTGATAAAATTTGGTCGTATGAAGAAATTGCTTTTCAAGAAACGCAATCTTCCGCTGCTTTAGCGGAATATGCACGAAATAATGGTTTCCGAGTAAAAACGGGTGTCGGGGAAATCCCAACAGCTTTGGTCGCAGAATATGGTTCTGGTAAACCAGTCATCGGCATTTTGGGAGAATTTGACGCCTTACCTGGTTTATCTCAAAAAACAGTTCCTACTAAAGACCCTTTACATGAGGGCGCACCTGGACATGGTTGCGGTCATAATTTATTTGGCGTTGCTTCTTTAGGAGCAGCAGTTGCGATTAAAGAATTAATTGCAGCAGGTAAACTAAAAGGCACTGTTCGTTTTTATGGCACACCAGCCGAAGAAAAATTCTTTGGTAAATTATGGATGATTCGAGCAGGTTTATTTGATGACGTAGATGTAGTGATGGATTGGCATCCTGGTGCTGAAACTAAGGCAAATGTACAAAGTTCCTTAGCTTTAGTCGATTTTATGGTAGAATTTACAGGGCAAGCAGCACATGCTTCTGGTGATCCTTGGAACGGTAGAAGTGCTGGAGATGCCATCGAAGCATATACCCATGGCATCAATATGTATCGAGAGCATATCAAACCAACGGTGAGAATTCACTACCATATTCAAGATGCTGGAAAAGTAGTCAATGTTGTTCCAGATTATGGTAGAATTTGGGTCAGAGTACGAGATACCAAGCGAACAGGAATGGAATTGGTGTATAATCAAGTCAAAAAAATGGCAGCAGGAGCAGCTATTATTGCTAATGTAGAGCATGAAGTGAGTTTAATATCAGGTATTCATGAAGTATTAGTCAATAGAACAGGTGGCGCAAGATTACAAGAAAATCTAGAATTTTTAGGCAACATTGAATATACGGAAGCAGAAGACGCTTTTGGCAAAGGGATTCAAAAAGCAACGGGAAAACCTGAGGTTGGAATGGATACAAAAATCAATCCTTTAGAAGAAACACAAGAGCATCCAATGGGTGGTTCGACTGATGTTGGCGATGTTAGTTTTGTGGCACCAACCATTAGATTGAGCGCAACCACTGCACCTAAAGATACGCCTTGGCATAGTTGGGCAGTTGTTGCTTGTGGTGGTATGTCTATTGGTCATAAAGGAATGGCTTATGCAGCTAAAGCACTCTCTATGACGATGGTAGATTTATTTGAAGACCCTGAATTAGTAAAGGAAGTGAAGAAAGAATTTAAAGAGCGATTGGGCGATTACAAATATAAAGCGATGATTCCAGAAGGACCTCCGCCGTTGAATACTGGGTACTAATCTCGGTAATGAGTCTAGGGTTGAAAAAATCATAAGTTTTTGACAATTTAACCTGTATTGTTGCGATGTTACCATGTTGCCTTGTTGTCGATAGAACATGGTAACAAGGCAACATGGCAACCTTAGATATTAGTTGTCACTCATTTATGAATAAAATCACTAGACTCCATACATTTTAGAAAACAGTAGGCATTCCCAACATCATAAAAAATCAATAACCGTGAAATACCAACCAATTATAAAAAGAAGAAACTTCTTAAAGAAAGCAGCTACTTTTTCTTCTGTGACGCTGCTTCCATCTTCTGTTTGGGCCTTAATAAAAAAGGATACTTTACGAACCGCACATATTGGTGTTGGGGGAATGGGGATGGCAGACCTTAAATCAATTGCTTCCCATCCATCAGTTGCCGTTACTGCCTTATGTGATGTTGACGCTAAAAATTTAGCCGCTGCCAAAAAATTGCATCCGAATGCCCAAACCTTTTCCGATTATCGAAGATTATTCGACCAATTAGGAAATGCCATAGATGCGGTTATCGTCTCCACGCCTGACCATACCCATGCGCCAGCTTCTATTATGGCAATGAATAGGGGTAAACCTGTTTATTGTCAGAAGCCATTAACACATCATGTTTCAGAAGCAAGAGCTATGAGAAAATTGGCGAAAGACAATAATTTAGTGACTCAAATGGGTATTCAAATCCATTCTTGGAATCAATATAGAGGAACTACTCAATTAATACAATCTGGAATCATTGGTAAAGTCAAATGTGTAAGAGCATGGTCTAATAAAAATTGGGGATATGATGGTCTTGCACCTACAGGAGAAGACCCCATTCCTGCTAATTTGGATTGGAACCTTTGGTTAGGAACTTCCCCCAAAAGAGTTTATAAGGATAAACTATACCATCCAGGTCAATGGCGAAAATTAGTAGATTATGGTTGTGGAACTTTGGGAGATATGGGCGTTCATATTTTTGATACGCCTTATTCTGCTTTAGCCTTGGATGTTCCAAAAACTATAAAAACTAAATGTAGAAAACCGACTGGCTTTGGTCATCCCGAAGAAAACATAGTTAGCTATGAATTTCCAGGCACAAAATATACGACCGCCTCTCTAAATTGGGTATGGTATGATGGAAAGAATGCGCCTAAAAAACATAAAGATTTCAAATTGCCCAATCAAGATAAATTACCCAGTCAAGGAGCTATGTTTATTGGCGAAAAAGGAAGATTATTATTACCACATATTGATTTTCCCAAATTAATTGTAAATGGAAAATATGAACAATTTGATTTTCCTGAAATGGAAAAAAACAATCATTATCATCAATTTGTAGACGCTTGTATGGGTAAAGATGAATGTAGTGCGCCTTTTTCTTATGCTGCTAGATTAAGTGAAGCTATCTTATTAGGTGTAGTCGCCAGTCGTTTTCCTAAGAAAAAATTACATTGGAATAATTCGACTTCTACATTTAGGGAAAAAGAAGCCAATCATTTTTTGGGTGGGACTTATCGTACATTTTAAATTTTCCACACCGTAAAATACTTCGCTTGATAATTATCCGTGTCCCTTTATTCATCTACATTATAAAATCACTACCACAGGTGAATAAAGGGACACGGATATTAGAGGTAATAGTAACCTTCATTATATCATTTTTTTAGTTGATACTCTATCAATAATAACCAAAATCTAAAAACTAATGAAATCTAAATATTTATTACTCGCCTTTTTATCTTGTTTTTTCAATCCACTATTCAGTCAATTAAGTCATCGGAATTTAATCGTTGAAGGCGCTGCTTCCACACAGCTTCAAGTGATAAATAGTAGTTCAGAATTTTTAATTGTTGCGAGTCCAACCATTTCCTATTTTATTACCGATAAATTTGTCGCAGGTGGCGGTTTTCAAACAGCAATTATTCCTGAAACAGGGACTAATTTTGGACTAAATGCTACAACAAGGTATTATTTCAGCAATCAAGCTTATAATGCTTGGTTTGCCGAAGGTAATTTAGGTTTTTTAACTGGAGGAGGTTTCAATCTAATTACTGGTGATATTGGCATTGGATTAGACCTATTTTTAAGCCCAAATATTGCTTTAGAAAACACCTTCTCTATTGGTTTTCAAAAAGAGGAAGATGTACTTGGCAATACCATTGTTTTTCAATTAGGAACTGGTCTGAAATTTTTCTTTGACAGGATGCCCGAAGGAGCAGAAGAAGGCAGAAATGGTATCTTAGAAAAAGGCAATTTATTCTTAGGAATGACTGCTGGCGATATTCAATTATTTTCTCGAAATGGCAATCAAAATAGCACGGTAACTCTCAGTCCAAATATTGGAAAATTCTTAACCAATAATTGGGTACTTGGTGCTAATCTTACCCTACAAAATAGAAGCTTTAATGGGGCAAACTTCTTTAGTTTAACTACTTTACCTTATGTTCGATACTATGTCAATGCAGCAGAAAAAAGGGCTGTGCCATTTGGAGAGGTTGGCGGCGGCATCCAATTGACAACCGTTAGTGGAGATAGAATCATCAATCAAACACAAACAAATCCAGTAATCTTTGCTGGCGTAGGGTTCAATTATTTTCTTCGCCCCACAATAGCTTTTGAAGTCAAGGGAAGTTATAATTATTTCAAACAAACGGATTTCTTTGATACAAATATCATTAGTATCAATTTTGGCTTTCAATTCTTTTTTAGAAAGGAATAGATTGCAAATAAGTGGTATCTGACATTAGATTCTTAGGTGGTATCAAATGTATTCATATTACCCTGATACCTAGCACCCAATATTGAAAATAGCCTAAATTTAATCTTGTCCAAGTAGATAAAGTAGATAATAAAATACATAAATTCATTTATTCTTATTCCTCCTCTACTCCTCTTTTTTTCAATTCCGCTATATATTTTCGATGTGCAGCTCTTCCCTTCTCCGTCAAATATGGATAAAGAATTGCAAAATTAGATTCCATTCCTCTAAGAACTGTATTTCCTGTTTCTCCTCGAATATTCATTTGGGCAAACCAAAAGTGATTATTAATCCAAATTTGTTGGGCTAATTTTTCATATAAACCTGGCATATCTGCTGGTTCTGGTTTCATTGAACCTCTTCCAACCGCCAAAAAATTAAGGTTTTTGATAATCAAAATAGCTTCATTCAATCGATCCTGAAATCCTTCTTTTAACACTGGATAAGACTGGAGGATATTATAGGTATCGAGATAAAAGAATTTAAATGTTTCTTCAAATTCAAAATAGGAACGAGTAATTTCTAAGCTCTGCCCTTCTGCGCTCATCAACACTTTATTACCATAGACTTTATCCTGTAAAACAGTAATCATATAATCACACACTTCATAAACTAAATCTTGCTTCGTTTTAAAATGATAATTAAAATTACTTAGACTC
This sequence comes from Bacteroidota bacterium, assembly GCA_017857395.1. Classification (GTDB taxonomy): domain Bacteria; phylum Bacteroidota; class Bacteroidia; order Chitinophagales; family Saprospiraceae; genus JAFMDF01. Next base: position 19,201 of record JAFMDF010000091.1, read on the forward strand.
ACTTCCGAAGCCTTTGCTATATCTTGATTCCGCACAGTAGAAAGCCCATGTTCGTTAAATTGCTCAATTGCTGCCAAAATGATTTTCTTCTTTGTCTTATTCATAGTATGCTAGTTATAATTAAATTGTTAGAATTCGTAGTTTGAAGGGTAAAAAAAGGTCGTTTTTATTACTAATTTAAAAACACTTCCTCAAAAATCATGCATTTCTTTTAAAAAACATAGTATCTATAGTATTTTTTCCAATTAAATTATATTTAAAATATAGTTATTTCTTCATTTTCAGTATATTGCATCCAAATTTATAGATAAAAATTAATTAACCATTACAAAAACCATCCTTTTGAGTAATTCTCCTAAAGAAGTAACACATTATGAAGTGGCTATTATAGGAGCAGGATTTGCAGGCTTAGGTGCAGGTATTCGCTTAAAAATGACGGGTTCTACCAACTTTATTATATTTGAAAATTAACTAAGAAAGTAAAGGCTAGAATGTCTAAAGTGGCTTTATCCAATGACGGATTAAATTTCCAATCAAAACCAGCAATTATAGGCCTCCCTTATATACGCGTTTTCCAACATCAAGAACAATTTTATAGTTTTGCCATGCCTGGTTTTTTCTATCGGTCAAAAGATGGTTTAAGTGGTTTTGAAGTTAGAAATCGTTGGTTATTTGATACGAATGTTCGACACGCTGCACTTTGGAAAAAAGGAAAGGATTTGTATATTTTTTACAGTCGAGTTGGAGATGCACCAGAACAAATTTTATATACCAAAGTGGATATTAGTTCCACCGATTGGAATGATTGGCAAGCAGAACGGGAGCAAGCATTATTAAAACCTGAATTGGATTGGGAAGGAGCGAATGAAAAAATAGAACCTTCTATGCGTGGTGAAATGGGGGTAAAAGTGAATCAGTTGAGAGACCCTGCTATTTTTGAAGAAGCTGGGCAATTATACCTTTTATATACAGGTGCGGGGGAACAGGCAATTGGGATTGCAAAATTGGAGGTAACATAACTCTTTGAGTTGTGAAAAGGTCCGATATTTCAAGTCCAGACTTGGAATCCATATCTTGTCGTCTCCAGACGACGATAATTAAAAAGTTATTTTTTAAAGACATTCATTATTATCTGCATAACAAAAAAATATATTAAATTTAGGCTTCCTCTAAATATTCCTATTAATGTACCTACTAAAATACCAATAGATAATCAGCTAAAAAATTGATATTTTAAAAATTACTATTATGCCTAATATTAAATAAAATTATTAGGCTATATTACCCGAAAATAAATATAAAATATAAAATTCAAAATTTAAAAGTACGCACTTTATCGACTTTTAAATTTAAGATTTTCAATTTTCAATTTTAGATTAAAAAATGACCATACTATATATACTCCTAACCATTCTAGCGATCGTCTTAATCGGCGCATATCTATTCATCAATTCAGCCCCTCCTTTACCTAAAGACGTGGATGTAATGATTCAGAAAATTAAAGCCGAAGGTATTCCTGAATTTATCACAGGTCGAACGGATGTAGCTAAAAATGGCGAAGTTACGATTGGTTATGAAGTAATTGACAGCCCAGCCTTTAATCAAGAAACAATTGTCCTCATTTGTGGACATACCCAAATTTTATTAGATTGGCCCGATTATTTTTATCAGCCTTTGGTAAATGCGGGCTATAGAGTAATTCGTTTTGATAATCGAAGTGTAGGGTCCTCGGATTGGCTTCCGAATTATGATAAAAAGAATCCATACTTATTAAAAGATATGGCCAAAGATATCTTATCTATTTTAGATAAAGAAAGTATTGAAAAGGCACATATTATTGGCATGTCAATGGGCGGAATGATTGGGCAACGATTGGCGATTAGTCATGCTGAGCGGGTTTTATCCTTGACTTCTATAATGTCAACTGGTTTCTTCTTCGACCCTGCTCTAACCAACGTGCCTAAGGATTTTTATCGAAATTTAATTGCGGTTAGTTTAAAATATCCAATTGGTTCAAAGAAGGAAGCGACTATGTTGAAATTGAATTTAGCGATTCGACAGTTACAAGACGGAAAAGGGGATTATGAATTAGATAGAAAATTGGTTATCCAACGGGGCATGTATGAATTGAATAAACGTAGAGGGTATAATGTCAAAGCGACCGACCACCATTCATTAGCGATTGAAAAATCTGGTTCTAGATATGCCGAATTGGGGCAAATTAGCGTACCAACTTTGGTGATTCATGGGACAACTGACCCATTGATAAAATTTGAACATGCTCAGAAATATGCACCGATGATTCCAAATGCTACTACCCTATTTATTGAAGGCATGGGGCATGATTTGCCACTTATTTATATGCCTAAAATGATGAAGGCTATTTTGGGAAATTTAGTAAAAGCAAAGATAAAGATTGTCTAGTATGAGTTTAACCTTAATTCCAATTATAGAAATTTATTTCGGTGATAATTCTATTCCCCATCCAGATGAATTTTGGTCAAAAAAACCGAATGAATGGGAAATATATAGAAAGAAATGTCAAGAAAATTATGGCTTTTACGATACACTAAAGCCCATTGAAAAAGGAAGTTCATTTTATCGTCTACAAGATTTGTCTAGTAATGCAATTGAGATGATAGTGCTAAAAAAATTAAATGAAATTAAAAAACTTGGTGGCACCATTCCAGATAGTATATGCCCACTATATGGAGGATTTCTTTTAAAAGAAAAAGATAAATATTTATATTTTCCTTATAATGTTGGAGACCTATCAGATTTACATCATTGGGAAAACATAGCTAATGGAATTTTAGAAAATTATTTTATAGGGTTTCATAACCCTGGTTTATCTCAAACTGCAAGTAGTATTATTTTTAGTTTCGGAAATGCCCGATTACCATTTGATCATACCGACTTTACTATCAAAAAATCTGCATTAAAAGCGGCTATTATAAAAACAAAAGAAGAATTCAATACTTTCGAACAAAGAATTGAAGGGCTAAATTTACCATATAAAATTGAAAACCTAGGGAAGAAATTATTGTACGACGCCCACTCATAACTCATCATTAATAACTCATAACTAAAATACATGAACTCCTACTATTTCACAGAAGAACACGAATTATTCCGCCAAAGCCTAAGAGCATTTATTGACAAAGAAGTCCAGCCTAATGTTGACCAATGGGAAAAAGACGGGCAAGTATCTAGAGAATTATGGACAAAGATGGGCGACATGGGCTTTTTAGGCTTGTCTTACCCAGAAGAATATGGCGGAATGAATGTAGATTATTTTTACGATGTCGTCTTCAACGAAGAGTTAGGTCGAGTCAATTCTGGTGGATTTCAGATTGCGCAACAAGTGACCCAATATATGGCAGGGCCTTATGTCCTAAAATATGGGTCTGATTATCTAAAGAAAAAATATTTACCTGGGATTATTTCTGGGGAAAAATTATGTAGTATTGGCATCACCGAACCAGGGGCAGGGTCAGATGCGCAGAATATTCAAACCAAGGCAATTCGAGCAGGAGACCATTATATTGTCAATGGTGGTAAGACTTTTATTACCAATGGTATTTATGGCGATTTTATCGTTACGGTTGTTAAAACAGACCCAACTGCTGGCGCTAAAGGCGTCAGTTTATTGGTCATTGAACAAGCAATGGAAGGTGTTTCGACTCGGAAATTAAATAAATTGGGTTGGCATGCTTCGGATACCGCAGAAATAAGTTTTGACAATGTTAAAGTCCCCGTCGAAAATTTAATAGGTTTAGAAGGTAAAGGGTTTGCCTATTTAATGAATGGTTTGCAATTAGAACGAACTTGTTTTGTGCCTAGTTCTGTCGTTTCTATGGAAGTAGCAATTGACAAGGCGTTGCAATATATGTCTGAACGATATGCTTTTGGTAAACCAATTAATCAATTTCAGGTACTTCGACACAGAATTGCGCAATTAGCCGCAGAAGTAGAAGCTTTAAAAGCCTTCGGTTATTATTGTGCGAATTTATATGGCAATGGCGTGTATAATGTAAAATTATGTTCGATGGCAAAATTGATTGCTACCGAATTACAAGAAAAGGTAGCTACCCAATGTTTGCAGATGTATGGCGGCTATGGTTTTATCGAAGATTATCCGCAAGCAAGAATGTATCGAGATGTTCGAGTTGGCACTATTGGTGGTGGTTCGTCAGAAATCATGCGAGAAATCATTGCCAAAATGATGATTAATGATGTCAATTATGCTAAAGCACCACAGACAAATAAGGGTAAGGGAGTTGGCGGTGGCTTAATTGCTTATTTCACCGAAGAGCATGATTTATTTAGAGAAACCTTCCGAGCTTTTTTAGAAAAAGAAGTTCGACCAAATGTGGACCAATGGGAAAAGGACGGGGAATTGCCAAGAGATATTTATAAAAAGTTTGGCGAAATGGGCTTTTTCGGTCTGTCTTTACCAGAAGCATACGGAGGAATGGGCGGCGATATTATGTACAATGTCATCTTCGATGAAGAAATAGGTCGCATGAATTCTGGTGGTTTTGGTGCTTCTATTGGCGCACATCCACTATTGGCATTGACGCATTTAAATGCAGAAGGAACGGAAGCACAAAAGCAAAAATATTTAGTCCCAGGGATTAAAGGAGAAAAAGTCGGTTGTTTAGCGATTACCGAACCTTTTGGGGGGTCAGATGTGCAAGCGATTCGGACAACAGCAGTTAGAGAAGGGAATTATTTTATTGTCAATGGATCTAAAACTTTTATTACCAATGGGGTTTTAAGTGATTTCTTGATAGTTGTGGTTAAAACCGACCCAAATGCGAAAGGTGCAAAAGGGATTAGTTTATTAATCATGGATAGAGATTCGAAAGGATTGAGTGCGACGAAGTTGGATAAATTAGGCTGGCGAGCATCTGACACAGGAGAAATTGCTTTTGATAATGTCAAAGTACCTGTAGAAAATTTATTGGGCGATGAAAATCGAGGTTTCTTCTATGTGATGGAGCATTTTGTTTCTGAACGATTATCTTTAGCCGTTGGTGGATATGCCGCTTCTGAATACGCTTTAGAATTGACTATTCAATACTTAGCCGAAAGAGAAGCTTTTGGTAAAAAACTCAACCAATTCCAAGTATTGCGGCATAGAATTGCACAAATGTCTACCGAAGTAGAACTGGTCAAACAATTTACTTATAGCCTTTATAGAAGATACATGGATAAAGATTATTTGGTCAAAGAATCTTCTATGGCAAAATTATTAGGCACCCAATTAGCCGATAATGTCATGACCCAATGTTTGCAAATGTTTGGCGGTTATGGCTTTATGGAAGAATACCCAATGGCTCGACTATTTAGAGACCATCGTTTAGGTCAAATTGGTGGTGGTACTTCTGAAATCATGTGCGAGATTATTGCTAAAATAATGATTGAAGGGAAAGGATATGCGAAGCCTAAAGTGGAGAAATTGGAGTATGCGTAAGCGGGTTGCGAGTTACGAGTTGCGGATTGTCCTCGTAATGAAATACCTCAAATTCAATAAAATTTAAAAATTTCTATAGAGCGAACGAAAAGTAAAAGTCATACTATACAATTATCTAAAAAGACCATATTCGATGTTTGAAGTTGGAAACCAATATTTTTAAAGTTTTTAACTTTTTTAGTTAATCATACATATATTAGGAAAAGGCTTTTCGTCCCCTTTAATCATTTCCGAAAAATAAAAAATGTCAAAAAAATACACCGCCTTTAGAGTTACCGAAGTAGCCGAAAAACAATTTGAAACATCTGTTGAAGAATTGTCTATGGATGATTTGCCTATAGGTGAAGTCTTAATCAAAGTGGCCTATTCTAGTTTAAATTATAAAGATGCCTTGTCTGCAAGTGGCAATAAAGGCGTTAGTCGAAACTTCCCACATACACCAGGTATTGATGCGGCTGGAACTGTTGAAGTATCCGATAGTGATGATTTTAAAAAAGGAGATAAAGTCCTAGTAACTGGTTTCGATTTAGGCATGAATACCGCTGGAGGAATGGCAGAATACATCCAAGTACCTGCCGCTTGGGTCGTGCCTTTACCAGAAGGGTTAGGTCTAAGAGAAAGTATGGTTTATGGAACAGCAGGTTTAACCGCTGGGCTGTCTGTTTATCAATTGATTTATCAAGGCATTAACCCCGATATGGGTAAAATTGTGGTCACAGGGGCAAGTGGTGGCGTTGGCAGTATGGCAGTTGCTATTTTAGGCAAATTAGGCTTTGAAGTCGTCGCTGTTACAGGCAAAGAAAGTGCGCATGATTTATTAAAGTCTTTAGGTGCAGCGGAATGTATTGGCCGAGATGCCTTAAATGATGAGTCAAGACGACCTATATTAAAACCGTTATATGCAGGTGCAATTGATACCGTTGGTGGTAATATGTTAGCAACCATTTTAAAAACGCTTCAATATAATGGCGTGGCTACTTGTTGTGGGTTGGTCAACTCCCCTACGCTATCGACTTCTGTTTTTCCCTTTATCTTGAATGGTGTCCGATTAGTTGGGATTGATTCCGTACGATGTGATATTAATTTACGAAAAGTGGTTTGGAATCATTTTGCGGATGATTGGAAAGTGGATTATCCAGAAGGATTAGTAGAGGAAGTTGGATTGGATGGATTGAGTGATAAAATTGCTAGTATCTTGAAAGGGGAAATTGCTGGGCGAGTGGTTGTGAAATTGTAAGTACAAGGCGGTTGTTTCCCACAACCACCTTGTTTTTGCTTCATAAACACAGCGGCTGTGGGAAACAGCCGCCGTGTATTCATCAAACTGAATATTTTAATTGAATAAATCAACCAAAGATAAAAGCGCATTCTTCATCAAATTCTACGAAGAAAGCATTCCTTTTCATAAATTTTTAGGCTTGAAAGTGCTGGAATTAAAAAAGGGCTATGTCAAAATGCGCTTTCCCTTACGACCAGAATTAATTGGCAATGTACTATCTGGTCATTGGCATGGAGGCGTCATTGCAACCGCTTTGGATGCGGCTGGTGGAATGGCTGCAGCTAGTTTATTAACATCCGTGGAAGATAAATTAGCTACTTTAGATATTAGAGTGGATTATTTAAAACCGAATAAAGGAGAAGGGTTAATAGTGACAGGAGTAGTCATTCGGGCTGGTAAAAGTAGCATTGTGACCAACTTACAAGCATTTAATGAAGAAAGTGAGGAATTAATAGCGGATGGGCGAGCTGTTTTTAGTGTTCGAAGAAAAGAGTGATAAGTTATAAGTGATGAATAGGGCATAGAATGAATCCTACAGATTTTAGTGGACACTTTTCTAGTCTATTCAGAATTGAGTAAACTCATCACTCACCACTTATAACTCATCACTAATATTAGCTTCGTTTCAAGAAGCTAAAAAAGCCACCACTTTTTTTAGTTTTAACTGCTTCCATCGCTGCCAATTCTTCTTCGGTAGGTGGAGGAGACCATTTACCCCCACAGTCACTACATTTAGCGGGTAATTCCTCCATTGGTGCGCCTAAGAAAGCGCCTACTGGTCGTACTTTATTGCCACAACTGGTACAATCTTTAGCCGTAGGATAAGGGTCTGGATATAATAATTTTTTACGAGGATCCAAAATATTACCACCTTTGAGCATTTGGTGATTTTTAGCATCTTTTAAACCAAAGAAATATTTATCCGTTCCTTCTATCCAAAAAGCGCCTAAGATTATTTTATTTTTTTTCATACTGTTTTATTTTGACTAAATAATGTTACATAATTTTTAAATTTCTTTAATAAAAGTAATAAAATTTGTTAATAACCCTAAAAATAAAGTATAAAATTGGCTATAAAAATTTTTATGGTAACCTATAACCAACTTCGCAATCAAACAAAATGCAAAAATTAGCACTTAGTATCAAAATATTATACGGATTAGGTTTTGCCTCCAGAGGCATTAAAGATGGCTTATTCCAGCTCTTTCTCTTTTTTTATTTTAGCCAAGTTTTAGGTTTAGATGCAGAGTTGGCAGGACTTTCCTCTCTAATTGCATTAGTTTTTGATGCAGTTTCTGACCCCTTAGTTGGGTTAATTTCGGATAAATGGCAATCTAAAAAATGGGGGCGGCGACATCCATTTATGTTTGTTTCGGCTATTCCTTTAGGGGTTTTTAGTTGGTTGTTATTTTCTCCGATGGAAGGCTTAGGTCAAAGTGGTTTATTTTGGTGGTTAACAGGTTTTAGTGTTTTAGTTCGATTGGCACTTACTTTATTTGCCGTTCCTTTCATTTCTTTAGGCGCTGAATTAAGCACAGATTATAAAGAAAGAACTTCCATTACGGCTTCCAGATTAATGTTTGCCGCTTTTTTATCGCCTGTTGTAATGATTATTGGCTATCTAGTCTATTTTGTACCAACTGCTGAATATGCTAATGGGCTATTAAATAAAGCCGCTTATCCCAAATTTGCTCTTTTATGCAGTATTTTAATGGTGGTTTTTATTTTAATCAGTACTTGGGGTACTAGAAAAGTCATTCCTCATTTACCAAAACCATCCGCTTTTCAAAATCAAATGACTTCGGGGCAATTATTAAGCAGTTTAGTGACCGCTTTTAAAATGCCTTCTTTTAGAAGTTTGGTTTTATTCACCATGTCTTTATATGTAGGCTTAGGCATTGGCATTATATTCTCCCCTTATTTTGGCCCTTATTATTTTGGCTTTACCGCTCAAGAAATGGCGGTTCTACCGATTAGTTCGGCACTTGGTGGCGTTTTGTCTTTAATAATTGCCCCAAATTTAGGCGACCGCTTAGATAAAAAACAAGCCACTATTTTAGGCACAATCCTATCAGGCATATTTTTCACCCTTCCTTTCAATCTAAGATTATTGGGTCTTTTTCCAGAAAATGGGTCTGAGTACGTCTTGCTGGTTTATTTTATAACCTTAGTGATTGCCTATACTTCCTTATGGATTGCTTTTAGTATTGCTGCTTCGATGATGGCAGATGTTGTAGATGAATTTGAATTACAATCGGGTAATCGTCAAGAAGGATTATTCTTCTCTACTCTGTCTTTTTCCCATAAAATGACGACGGGTGTCGGTACTTTTATAGCTGGTTTGTTATTAACTTATATTGCTTTCCCCAAACAAACGGATATAGCAGATGTACCTCTATCAGCCATTGAAGGTTTAGGTATAATTGGCGGACCTCTTTTATTGGTTTTATATATGGTCGCTGTTGCTTTCCTTTTCTTTTATCCGATTACGAAGACTCGGTATCAGGAAATTCGCAAGGGATTGGATGCTAAGTAAAATTTTGACAAGATAATTCCTAACATGAAATACTTCGGTAGAAAAGTGTTCCACGTTAGGAATTATCTTGTAAATATTTTCTAATAATTAGTCTCGATTCAACCACCAACCTAACCAAACGCCAACAATTCCCCATTGCACTACTGTATCAATCAATTCAGGAATAGAATTAGATTTAAACCAAATACTATCCATATAACTAATGGTCATATAGCCAATAGCGCCAACCATTAAAGAGGCAATAATGGAAGTTTTCATATCTAAATCTTTCATTCGTACTAAAAGCCAAATCAGCAAAAAGACGGATAAAAAATCTACCAGAAACCCTCTGGCTAAATTAGACCCAAAAGTTAGTTCGTAAGCATGGTGGTAATTTATTTGCGCCCAAGGCTTTCCTTCTGTATCTTTTGCCATTTGTTCCTGTGCATCACCTCCTGCATCCAATGGCAAGCGAGGTATAAAATATTCTCCTTCAGGTACTTTATTAGCTGCTAGTGCTTCTAAAATAGCATCTTGCTGAGGTAAATGCTGCATTTGAGAGCTGTGTAAATTACCAGGTCCAAAAGAGATAAATTGCCAAATAAATAGGATTAGGCCACCAACTAAGGCGCCAATTAATTGCTTTTGCATTGCGTTTTGTTTTGATAAAAAATAAAAAATTCATCACAAAATACAAATTATTTTAAAAAAACAAAAACAAAAACAAATATTTTACTAAATCGTAAATGATATTTCTTATAATGTAGCTATCCCTTCAAGGATTCCATTTACTCCGCCTTCAAACTATCAGTCGGATTTGCCAAAGCAGCCTTAAAAGATTGTCCACCGACCGTTAAAAAAGTAATCAATAAAACCAACAAGCCAGAGAAAACAAAAGTCCACCATTTTATATCAATCCGATATTCAAAATTATTAAGCCATTGCTCCATTTGAAAATAGGCTATAGGTGCTGCTATTAATAAGCCGATAAGCACTAAGTAGAGGAAATTTTTAGATAATTGTAGGACAATATTAAAAGTAGAAGCACCCAATACCTTTCGAATACCAATTTCTTTAGTCCGTTGTTGGGTCATGAAAGTCGCCATCGCAAAAAGTCCTAAACAAGCTATAAAAATGGCCAAGGTAGCAAAAGCACTAAATAATTTACCGACTCTATTTTCAGCAATATACATATTCGCAAATTCATCGTCTAAAAAGGTATACCGAAAAGGCTGCATAGGTGCAAACGTATTCCACAAGGCTTCTGTTTTCGTGATTAAATCATCCAAATTTTTTCCATTTGCTTTAACAGAGATAACTGAATTACTTACCGCTAGGAATAAACCTAAAGGTTCAATTTCTCCCTTTAAAGATTCATAATTAAAATCTTCTACTACGCCAATGACGGTGTAAACATCAGGGAAGAAAGGACTTCGAATTTGTTTGCCAATAGGATCCACCAAACCTAGGCTGTGCAAACGAGGCTAAAAAGTTCCCCAACTTTTTACAAGAAAAATCA
>JAFMDF010000092.1 GCA_017857395.1 Bacteroidota bacterium
CGGGCTGACTTCTGACCTCTTTTGTATAGTAGCCTGTAAACGGTTTGTGTTATAGGCATAAAAATCTGAAAACGAATAAAATAGACTTGATTAATTTTTAATATTAGATAGGTGTTCTAAATAGGAACTCATCACTAATCACTCATAACTCATCACTTTATAGCCCTTGTCATTTCTCGTTTTCCAGGAGGTCCTTTTAAAGCTTCAATTTGAAAACCAACGGCTTTTAAAGTACGTTTGACAACGCCTTTAGCACAATAAGTAACCAAAACACCCTCTTTTTTTAAGGCTTTATACATGATGCCTAATACAGTTGCTTCCCATAATTCTGGCTGAGAATTGGGGGCAAAAGCATCAAAATAAATGATGTCAAATTGATTCTCAAAATCAATCGCTTCAAATTTGATTTGTTGTTTGATGAATTGAAATTGTTCCGTAATAGTTAGAGGAGTTGCCCACTTAGAGGAATGCATCTGCAAAAAATGGGCTTGAGAGGATTTGTTATTTAAAAGGGTCGAGTAGTTTAAAGCCGTTGCTTGTTCCATGGAAATAGGATAGGCTTCGATAGCAGTATATTGAATGGCTAAATTTCTTTTCGTTGATTCCAATAAGGTCATGTAAGCATTTAAGCCTGTTCCAAAACCAATTTCTAAAATGCTAATTTCTTTTTGAATGACCGCCTTAAAACGTAAAGCGGCATTAATAAACACATGCTGCGTTTCCTGAATAGCACCATATTTGGAATGATAGCTAACGCCATATTGCTCAGAAAAAAGAGAATGCGAACCGTCTTCTGTTTCGAATAAAGAGTTGGGCATAGCTTAGTGGGGAAAAGATGAAAGAATATTTGTTGCCAGTTGCGAGTTACCAGTTGCAGGTTTTGTAACGGGCAACTGGTAACTGGTAACTGACTACACTGCTTGCAAATTACTGCGAATCCCATCCACCGTAATATCCAAGTGAGACGTATCAAAAGTACACATACCATCTTGAATCAATAAGGCTTGTGGAGATTGATGTTGTATTCCAAAAGTTGCGGCTACGGCGTTAGAGACACTTCTATAATTTAATAAATCTAAATAGTAAGCATCAATTTCGCCATCGGCAAAATCCCACTTACCTTCCACTCTATGTTTTGCCATAGAGCTAATTGGGCAAGTCAAACTATGTTTAAAAATCAGACAAGGGACTGATTTAGATTTTTCAATAATTTGGTTAATTTGTTTTTCGCTAGTTAAAGCTGTCCAGTTCATCCGAAAGAATTTATTTTGTTTGGTGAAAATAGAGAAGTCAGAAGTCAGACCATCAATTTCATTGATTGTCAGAAGTCAGATAAATAAAGCACCCTATTTTTGCTTAAGTCTAAATAGGACAGCATCAATCTGACATCTGACAGAAAAATTTATTTTTCGGTCTGACTTCTGACCTCTTTTACTAAAAATTAAAAAACCATTACAATAATGCAATGGTTTTTTAAGGTTGATATAGAAGTATTCTGTTAAAAGAATTGCATTTCTATTTACTCAACAACACTAGTGCTAGACTGGTTCATAGAAAAATCACTTGGGCAACCAACTCCTTTGTTACAAGATTGACTTGCAAAGGCAAATGCTACTAAAATGACTAGTGGGATTATTTTTTTTGCTAATTTCATCGCTATTGATTTATTTTTTTGATTGAATAATATGGGCAAATAGTCCTTTTTTCTACAAGAGAACGTTTTAAAAAGAAATATTGATACAAATTTAGGGGAAATATTTTTGTTTCGGCTATTTTTGGCGATAAATAGGTCGGAAGGTACAGGGTAACGAGGTAACAGGGTTATAAGGTAACAAGGTGACAGATAATTCTCCGTCAATCTCGGAATCTCATAACCTCAAAACCTCATAACCTCATAACCTCGCAACCTCATAACCTTACAATATGAAAGTACACTTAATAGCTACAGGCGGTGCGGTGATGCACAATTTAACGATTGCCTTACATTTATTGGGACACGAAGTAACGGGGTCTGATGATGAGATTTATAACCCTGCTAGGGATAGATTGGCAAAACATGGATTATTGCCCGATAAAATGGGCTGGGATGCGGATAGAATTACTCCAGATTTGGATTGTGTTATTTTAGGAATGCATGCCAGAATCAATAATCCAGAATTGAAAAAGGCACAAGATTTAGGTATTCGGATTTATTCTTTTCCAGAATTTATTTACGAACAAAGTAAGGACAAAAAGCGAATTGTCGTAGCGGGAAGTCATGGCAAAACGACGACAACTTCTATGATAATGCATGTGTTGAAGGTTTGTGAGATGCAATTTGATTATCTGGTGGGCGCACAATTGGAAGGTTTTGAAACGATGGTACAAATTACCGACGCGCCTGTAATTGTTTTGGAAGGAGACGAATATTTGTCTTCACCGATTGACCGCCGTCCAAAAATCATGCACTACCGACCGCATGTAGCAATTATTACAGGGATTGCTTGGGACCATATTAATGTTTTTCCAACTTTTGAAGGTTATGTAGGCGAATTTCAAAAATTTGTAGATACTATTCCCGAAGGTGGTGATTTGTATTATTACGGAAAAGATGCGGAATTGCCAGCAATTGCAGAAAATACAACTGCCAATATCCAAACAACGGCTTATCACGGTTTTAATTTTGAAATTATCGAAGGGCAAACGATTCTGATAAAGGCAAATGGCGAAAAAATACGGTTACAAATTTTTGGCCAGCATAATTTAGAAAATTTGCAAGCGGCCTATTATGCGTGTAAAGCGTCAGGCGTGAGCGATGCACAGTTTTTTGAGGCCATTCAATCTTTTAAAGGCGCTGCGAAACGCTTGCAATTGATTAAGAAAGTGGACAATACCATTGCTTATCGAGATTTTGCGCATGCCCCATCTAAGGTAAAAGCAACTGTAGAAGCCTTTAAAAAACAATATCCAACAAGAAAATTAGTAGCCTGTGTTGAATTGCATACCTTTAGTAGCTTAAACAAAGCTTTTTTACCTCAATATAAAGGAGCGGTGGAAGCGGCAGATTTTGCGTATATTTTCTTTAGTGAACATACTTTGAAAATGAAGAAATTGCCACCAATTACCAAAGCAGATATTCAAGTAAACTTTGGACATAAACGATTGAAGGTGTTTAATCATCGAGGCGAATTGCATCGAGCTTTGAAAAATCATAAATGGAATAATAAAAACTTATTGATGATGAGTTCTGGGACTTTTTCTGGGACGAATTTTGAGGAGTTGGCGGATTTGCTTTTTTAAAATTGGATGGTTGACCTTCAGTCAACCTGTATTTATAAATAATAGGTTGACTGAAGGTCAACCATCCAAAACACAAAAATTATGATAACCAGAAGGTCTTTTTTAAAAAATACGGCTTACAGTACTACCGCATTATCACTTGGAGGGCTAACTGCCTGCACCAATAACTCTAGCACTCAAACGACTACTAAAATGCCAGCACCCAAATCAATTCCACCTTTAAAAATATCCTTAGCACAATGGTCGCTCAATCGAGCCTTTTTTGCCAATGAATTAGATGCGAAAGATTTTGCGAAGATTGCTAAAAATGATTATGATATTTCAGCCGTCGAATATGTCAATGGATTTTATAAAGATTCCGCAAGTGATGAAGGGTTTTGGCAGGATATGAAAAAGAGGTCGGAAGCTGTAGGCGTTAAAAACCTATTAATAATGGTGGATGACGAAGGGGATTTAGGAAATAGTGACGATTCAGAACGAAAAAAAGCCGTTGAAAATCATTATAAATGGGTGAATGCGGCTAAACTATTGGGCTGTCATTCTATTCGAGTCAATGCTTTTGGAGATGGAACGGAGACAGAATTATATGCGGCACTTGTAGATGGAATGGGGCAATTATGTGACTATGCGGCGAAAGAAAATATCAATATATTGATTGAAAATCATGGTTTATGGAGTTCTAATGGTCAATTTATTACAAATGTCATTAAAAAAGCCAATCGACCCAATTTTGGAACGTTACCCGATTTTGGCAATTGGTGCTTGAATGAAAAATGGGGGAGTACGCAAAATAATAAATGTAAGGAGGTTTATGACCGATACCAAGGCGTTGCCGAATTTTTGCCTTATGCAAAAGGCTATAGTGCCAAATCTTATAAGTTTGACGAAAACGGAGATGAGACGATTATTGATTATTATAAAATGATACAAATTGCCAAAGATGGCGGTTATGATGGATATATAGGGATTGAATTTGAAGGGGAAACGATGAGTGAACCAGATGGCATTCGGGCGACTAAAACTTTATTGGAAAAGGCTTGGGCGAAAGTTTATCGTACCGACGAATTCATTCGTCGCTAAAGTACGGACGAATTTATTCGTCCATAAAACCATGAAACAACGACGAATGAATTCGTCGGTATAAATCTGAACAACTATGAGAACTTTTCACAAAAGTAGATTACCTCATATCTTACCGATTGGGGCAATGTTTTTTGTAACCTATAGACTAGCTGATGCGCTTCCTCAATCCATTGTTAAAAACTTACAAGAAGAATTAGCAGAAGAAATTGACCGCATAAAAAAAGAAAAACAAAAAGATTGGTCGTTGCAGGTGCTTAATGCAAAAAAGCGATATTTTGGTAAATTTGATAAACAATTAGATGAAGAACCTTATGGAAAATGTTATTTAAAAATACCAGAGATAGCTGAAATTGTAAAAGAGAGTTTAGAAAAATGGGATGATAAATGGTATGACCTTTTAGCTTATTGTATTATGCCAAATCATGTACATGTACTAATTGATACCTCTACACAATTGGGGAATCAAGATGGTCGAATATGGACGGAGGAAGAATTGGAAGATAAATATGTGCAACTTGATAAAATAATGAAGCGCATAAAGGGCAGTAGTGCGAGATATATTAACTTAGCACTTGATAGGAAAGGAACACTTTGGCAAAAAGATAGCTATGACCATTATGTTAGGAATGAAAGGGAATGGCGAAATATTTTGAGCTATATTTTAGAGAATCCAGTGAAAGCAAAATTGGTTAAACATTGGAAAGATTGGCCTTATTCTTACTATAAATAGTACAGACGAATTCATTCGTCCTATAATAATTTACAAGCGACGAATGAATTCGTCGGTACGAAAAAAATATGACCGAAAACCTAGAAAATAGCACCACTTCCGAATGCCTGAATTGCCACCAGCAATTACCAACCGATGCAGCTTTTTGCCCAAATTGCGGACAAAAGCGTACAGATGGTTTAATTTCCTTAAAGGAATTCCTTAGCAATTTTCTGGATAATGTATTCAATATTAATTCTAGGATCGTACAAACCTTAAAATGGCTTTGCATTCCTGCAAAATTGACTCAAGAATATTTTAAAGGAAAACATAAAACGTATTATCATCCGATTCGACTGTATTTAGTCATGTCGCTTATTTTCTTTGCTATTTTGAATATGGTAGGAGATATAGATGGTATCGTAAATATTAACCTAAGAGACGAAGCCAATTTAGAAGAAGTGGTGGAAAAAGAAGCGCATAAAATTGCTTTTTTAAACGAGTTGGATACGCTGAGTGAAAAAATACCTTTATTTCAAGATACTACGGCAAGGGCTGCTTTAGATTCTCTCAAAGAAGCTTTTGCAGAAACTATGCAAAGAGACTCTTATGACCTGACGATTAATAATAAACCAATGAAAGTTGCGGCGGCGGATGTGTTTACTTTGGATGGGAAGGAGTTGGTGGAAAAATACGAAATAGAAGGATTTTGGGCGCAAATTACGGCAAAGCAAGTGATTCATTTTTTACATGACCAAGTAGGTTTTGCTCGACAAGTTTTTAATAATTTTCCCCTGATGTTGCTGGGAATGATTCCTTTTTTAGCCTTATTTATGAAGCTATTATATATTCGACAAAAACGATTTTATATAGAGCATTTGGTATTGAATTTTCACCACCACGCTTTTATGTTCTTTTTCTTATCCTTTTTCTTTTTGTTGCCAGAAAATTATATCGAATATGTTATTGGGTATGGTGTTGGTGCTATTTTTATTTTCCTCTTTCTAGCCATGAAATGGTATTATGAACAAAGTTTTGGCAAGACTTTAATCAAGTATATTTTATTTAATATCTTTTACCTATTTTCCTTCGTCATAACGCTTATCATTACTTTTATTATTAGCTTCTTGTTGTTTTAATTTATCAAAATCATAGATAGCATCATAAACGGCTTGATGAAGTCGTGGACGAATATTCATAGTATACAACTTTCTATTTTCTCTAGTTGGATACACTCGATTGGATAGAAAAATAACGATCAAATCTTCTGCGGGGTCAATCCAAAAGAAAGTGCCTGTGAAGCCAGAATGACCATAGCTATATTTACTAGCAGATTTAGCAACATAACTTTTTTCCGCATCGTACTCGATTAATGGTTTATCAAAACCTAAACCTCGACGATTGTCTTCATCACAAAACTGACAGCGCGTGAAATCTTGTATGGTTGATTTTTTGATAAATCGCTCTCCACCATAACTGCCTTCATTTAAATACAACTGTAATAATTTGGCTAGATCACTCGCATTGCCAAACAAACCTGCATTGCCAGAAATACCCGATAGCATAGCCGCCGCTTCGTCATGAACCGTTCCATGCACTAAACTATTTCTAAAAAAGTCATCATTTTCGGTCGGAATGATTTCATTACTATTAACCCTTTCTAATGGATTGAAAACGAGTTTGTTTGCCCCAATTTTTTTATAGAAAGTATTGTATAAATATTGGTCAAAACGTTTTCCCGTTTTTTCTTTGACCAAATCAGGATACATTAAAAAAGTTAAGCCAGAATAAACATAACCAGGTTCTTTATTTAAAGGAGAGGATTTAATGAAATTCATTATTTTTCCTTTATATTTTTTGTGTAAATAAAGACCATCTGTAATCTTGACAGGATAATTTCTATGAGGTTTGGTCTTGAAAGTTCGCCCTTTATACTTGCCATTTTTCTTTTGTGCCTGTTTCCAATAAACGATGTAAGGTTTTAATTGAGCATTATGCGCCAAGATAGAACGGAAGTACAAATCTCCTTTATCAGATCCTTTGAAAGCAGGGAAATAATTGGCTAATTTAGCATCAACATCAAATAAACCATCATCTTGCATTCGCATTAAGGCAGGTACAGCGGTCGTTACCTTGGTCACAGAAGCGAGGTCGTAAATATCGGAAGAACGAACTGATTGTTTTTTATTATAAGTATGAAAACCAAAGTCTTTTTGATAGATAATTTGTCCATTTTTGGCAATTAAGACCTGTGCGCCAGGAAATGCCATAGAATCTAATCCTTCTTGCACAATCGTTTCGATGTGCTGCCCTAAGAACTCACTATTTACACCCGTTAATTCAGGTTGAGTATAACCTAAACGCAGTTGTCCTTTGGTAATAATACCGTCATTAACTTTGTAAGCTGAACCAATATTTTGGCTTAATTTCCCAACTGCACCAACTGCCCCGAAATGAATTTGTGCAGCTAAAGATTGGGTATACAAATTCGTATTAGGTGTATATAAAACAGCTTTGGCTTGGTCGATATAGGGGAAGTTAACCACTAATTCTTCCTTCCCAAAAACGGTATAAACAAGGTCAACTCTTTTGCTTAAATCTCTAATAAAATCTTCTAATATTGGAGAATAACCTGTTTCTAAAATTTCATTAATAGAAACGATAGTGACATCGCTATAATTAATTAAGTATTTAAATACCTCGCCAGCTTGATTGCCCGTTGCCTCTAAAGGTAGGTTAAAGGACTTGACAGTCGTATATTGCTGTAAAACTTTATCAAATTCAGTAGTTTTAGTTGCATCGCCTATAGATAAATGGGCAATGCTAGTCGTACTTAAATCGTTGAAAGGTAATAGCCGACTTTCATTTTTAAGTAAAACGATGGATGCTAAATTTTCTTGATGATATTGTTGGATACTATCAAGCGAAATTTGCCCGAAGCTACTAAATGGTAAGACGAAAAGCATTACCAGAAGGGAAATTAGTAATCTCATTTTATAATGATTCAATAGATTGAGTACAGATTGTTACTGATTATATGTATTTACAAACATTGTATTTGTTTTCACAAAATAGATAGATAATTACAATTTAAGAAGTATTATTACTTCTTTTTTTGATATAAAAATTATTATAAATTGTTTATTTGCCAAATATTGAAACATTAAAATGAGTATTTGTCAAATTAAATTTTATAATAACAAATATTTTAAAATTATATTTAATTATCGCAACTCGTTTAAATCTCCACCATCTTCCATTTTCCTTTCCTAAAAATATAAAAAGCGACACCCGCCCAAATAGTTTCGGAGATGACTACTGACCAAAAAACACCAGTAGCTTCCCATTGCATTACTTTAGCGAGAAAATAAGCTAAAGGTATTTGAACCAACCAAAAGGCGATAAAATTAATAAGGGTAGGTGTTCGAGTATCTCCAGCGCCACCAAAAGCTTGTACGATGACCATTCCAAAGGCAAAGACGGCATAGCTAAAACAGAAAATTCTTAAACATTCTACGCCTACGGCTATTACTTGCTCATTTTGATTGAAAATGCGTATAAAGAATTCTGCCCAAATGGCATAAATAATAGAAACAAAGAATAGAAAAACCATATTAAGATAAGCCGCTCTGTAGACAGAGGTTTCTGCTCTTTCGGGTAAACCTGCTCCTAAATTTTGACCAATCAAAGTAGCCCCTGCATTGGCAATGCCCCAAGCGGGTAAAAAGGTAAACATAAAAATCCGAATCGCAATACCATAGCCATTAACTGTTTCTGTGCCATAATCTGCAATTAGCATCATCAGAAAAATCCAACTAGCTGACCCAATGAGGTGTTGTCCCGATCCTGTAGCAGCAACATTTGTCAATTTTTTAAGAATTTCCCAATTGGCTTTTAAATGATGTTTAGTTAATTTAATAAGGCTCTTATCAGAAAATAAAATGTATAATTGATAACAGACGGCGGTGCCTCTACCAATGGAAGTTGCAATAGCAGCACCTGTTACTCCTAAAGCTGGAATTGGCCCAAAGCCAAAAATGAGGATGAAATCTAAAACGATATTTAGTAAATTGGCTAAGATTAAAACCCGCATAGCGATTGCTGCATTTCCTGCGCCCCGAAATATCCCATTCAAAATAAAAAGGAGGATGATGACGATATTCGACCCAAGAAAAATACGAGTAAAATTGGTGCCTTCTGCTATAACTGCTTCCGAAGCACCCATTAGTCGTAATAAATCAGCGGGAAAAAAAATCCCTATCATACTGATAATGACTGCAAAACCAATACCTAATAAAATCGCTTGACCTGCGGCATCTGCTGCTGCCTTGGGGTTTTTTTCGCCAATTCTACGGCTGACCATAGCGGTTGCAGCAATACTAATACCAATGGCAATCGCATAGAGTAGGGTGGCCAACGTTTCGGTTAAAACAACGGTGGCAAAAGCTTCTTCACTTACTTTACTGACTAAGAAAGCATCAACAACCGAAAAAATTCCTTCCATGACCATTTCTAAGATCATTGGGACAGCTAATAGAAAAACTGCACGATTGATATTGCCTTTAGTGAAATCTGTTTCTGTTCCTTTAATAGCTTCTATAAAGGTGTCTATAATTTTTCGCATGGAAATAGATGAACTATTTTAGGATGATGGATAAGGTTGGTTCTTGAAGGATAATAGGTTTATTAAAACAAGAAAATACAAATGTAGGGTAACTCTTTAAGACTAAGAGAATAGTGCTTTTATTCTTTAAAATTAAGGAAAGACTTCCTTTATTTTCTTTCTTTTCTTGAAATGATAGCATGTAGCAACAAACTGAAGGAAAGTTAAAATAGTTCCAGATAGTAGCATTTTTGGAAAAGAAGCGGGCGATAAACAAAATTTATATTAAAATATTTAAATTATCTCAATGTGTTTACGTGAATATTTTACTACTTCTTGAGATTATTTGGTGGTATAATTTGGCTAAAAAATGGAAAAGGAAAAGTAAAAAAAAATAGGGACTTATATATCTAAAATTGACGATATATTAATAATAGTGGATCAAAATAGAATGTATAGGAAAATATCTAAATTTCAAAACTGTTATTTTTTGGATTACATTTTTAGCATTTTTAATCTTTTTGATTATAAAAATAACGTAGATATGCCAATCTGCATCACTTTCTAATTTTTTTTTTTAAAAAAAGTGGCAAAAAATGGGAAGAAGTGGGAAAAATCCCTAATTTTGATTTAGAATCAGAAAATTTACACATTTTTGAGTAAAAATCACATCAAACGAGATGCCTCAACTAATTGGCGAATATGATTGCAAGATAGATGCTAAGGGGCGCATGCGAGTGCCCTCTCAGCTGCTAAAGCAATTGGGTGAGCAAACAGCTCACAATTTCGTTATTAATCGAGGATTCGAAAAATGTTTAATGATTTACCCAGAAGCTAATTGGGATAAAATTACAAAAGAAATTGATAAGTTGAATGTTTATGACATGAAGAATCGTCAATTTGTTAGATATTTTTACCGAGGCGCTTCTAAAGTAACTACTGATGGTTCTGAAAGAATCCTTTTTCCGAAGCGTTTAATGGAATATGGAAATCTAACCAAGGAAGTGGTATTGTTTGCTTATAATGATAGAGTTGAAGTATGGGATAGAGAAGCTTATGATAGTATGTTAGATGAGGAGCCAGTAGATTTTTCAGCCTTAGCTCAGGAAGTAATGGCGAAAAAAGAGGAGGTGGTTGATGTGGAAGTAAATGTGAAGAAGACCATGCCAGGAGGAGCAGGTTGGACAAGTGATCAATAAAAATTGAAAATGTAAAATGTAAAATTCTAAATTTAAAAGTTAATATTGTGCCTTAATACTTTTAGATTTTACCTTTTGAATTTGAAATTTTAGATTATGAATGAATACCATGTGCCAGTTCTTTTAGAAGAATGTTTAGCTGCACTTGACATAAAAAAAGATGGAACGTATGTAGATGTTACTTTTGGCGGAGGCGGTCATTCCAAAAAAATATTGGAAAGACTTGGAGAGCAAGGTGCTTTGATTGGTTTTGACCAAGATGCAGATGCCGCTAAAAATGTTCCTGATGATACTCGATTTCATTTTGCCCACAGTAATTATAAACACCTAAAGCGGTTTTTACGATTATTTGGTTATAAGCAAGTGGATGGCATACTAGCAGATTTAGGCGTTTCGTCTCATCAGCTAGATGTAGCAGAAAGAGGTTTTTCTTTCCGATTCGAAGCAGACTTAGATATGCGGATGAATCAGCAGGGAGAGAAAACAGCCGTTGACATCATAAACGATTACTCAGCAATAGAGCTTCAAAGAGTTTTCGGGCAATATGGAGAAGTGCGAAATTCCAAAACATTGGCAGAACGCATTGTGCAAGAACGACAGCGTTATACAATTCAAACTTCTACTCAATTCCTTAATCTATTAGGGCCATTGATTAGAGGACAACGAAATCGGTATTTGGCGCAGGTTTTTCAAGCATTACGAATTGAAGTGAATGATGAAATTAATTCGATTCGGACTTTTTTGGAAGAATCGGCAGAAGTTTTACCTGTTGGCGGAAAATTAGTTATTATTTCGTATCACTCTTTAGAAGATCGAGTGGTTAAAAACTTTTTGAAATTTGGCAATTTTGAAGGTAAACCAGTAAAAGATTTTTATGGAAATCTTTTAAAGCCTTTTAAAATGATTACTCGGAAGCCTATTCTACCAACACCAGAAGAGGTGAAATTGAATCCGAAATCACGAAGTGCTAAATTGCGAATCGCTGAGAAAATATAGCTAAGAAGTCAGAAGTCAGACCATCCATAAAATGGATTGTCAGAGGTCAGACTTTAAACTAAATTGGCAATCATAGTGCGTTTCTGACAGCGCAGCGGTCTGACAGTAAATTTTAATTTACGGTCTCACCTCTGACTTCTAATAAAAAATGGCAAAAAATAAAAATATAGGTCCTAAAGAATCGCTAAGCGGAATAGCAGCAAAATGGATTTTATCCAATCTGTTATTTGTCTCTTTTTTAGGTTTTTTGGTGACTATATATATAGCTAATCGGCATTACTCTGAAAAAAATGTTCGAGAAATACAGGCTTTACAAGATAACGTGGATAGATTAAGATGGCATTATTTGTCTTTGAAATCTGATTTAATGAAAAAGAGCAAACAATCGGAGGTAGAAAAATCAGTAGTGAAGGAGGGATTAAGTAATAAGGGGAAGCATCCCATTAAATTATCGGCAAACGACTGATAATTCGGGTAATTAAGCCAATTTTTAACTAGGAGAAAACTAAGGTTATTGTAATTGTAAATTAGCTTTGCTATGTCAGCAATTACAACACACAAACACCATGGCGAAGATTATTAATATTAAGAATGAAGTTTTAATTCGAGTATATATAGTTGGTTTTATGATTGCTTTAGCCGCCTTAGTTATTATGGGGCAAGCAGTAAAAATCCAATTTGTGGAAGGAAAAAAGTGGAGAGAGAGACGAGAGAAATCCATGATTGAAGAGAAAACAGTAGAAGCTGAAAGAGGCAATATTTTTGCTGAAGATGGCAGTATACTAGCAACTTCATTACCGTTCTTTGACATACGATTTGATCCTACTGTAGCAAGCGACGAGTTGTTTTTTGAGAATGTAGACTCATTGGCACATTGTTTAGCGAAAGTAAACCCCGAATTTACAGAAGGTGGTTGGCAAGATGTTCTAACAGAAAAGCGCAACGCAGGAAAGAAATACCTTGAAATTTTGGATAGAGTAAGTTATTCCGATATGGAATACATGAAAAAATTTCCAATTTTTAATAAAGGTAGATATAAAGGCGGATTTATCGCCGAGGAAAGATTCAGTAGACATAAACCCTTTAGACCACTAGGGAATCGAACCCTAGGTTACGTTCGAAAAGGAAAAAAAGGAAAAAAAGATACAAAAGTTGGCTTAGATGGCTATTTTGACGCTGTATTAGCGGGTGAATCTGGAAAACGCTTAATGTATAAGTTAAGCGGAAAAGATAACTGGATGCCTGTTGATGATTTGACTCAAATAGAACCTAAAAAAGGTTTAGATATTGTCTCTACTATTGATGTAAACATTCAAGACATTACGCATAAATCACTCTATGCTGCTGTGAAAAAAAGCAAAGCAGAATATGGAGTGGCCATTGTAATGGAAGTGAAAACGGGAGCTATTAAGGCAATAACCAATCTTGAAAAAGATAAAGATAAAGAGGAGTGGGGAGAAAGGCTTAATTATGCGATAGGTAGACGATATGAGCCTGGCTCGACTTATAAATTAGCTTCTATTATGGCTTTATTAGAAGATGGTTACGTTGAGTTAGAAGATATTGTAGAACTAGATTCTGGCCAATATCAATTCTATGAAGAATTGATGGTTGATTCTGGTAAAGAATCCTTTACTACAGATTCTACTACTGTTCGGCATGCTTTTGAAATTTCTTCTAATGTAGGTATCGCAAAAATGGTTGACCAACATTATAATCATAATGATAACGCAGAACGGTTTATTAAGCGGATAAAATCCTTTTATCTGCATTTGAAAACGGGCATCGAAATAGAAGGAGAACCGAACCCTGTTGTTAAAGAAGCTTATAATGAAGAAGACCTTTGGAGTGGCATTACCTTACCTTGGATGTCTATTGGTTATGCGACAGAATTAACACCATTGCAGCTACTAAATTTTTATAATGCAGTAGCTAATGATGGGATGATGATGAAGCCTTATTTAGTGAAAGAAATCAAACAGGAGGGCGAAGTTTTACAGCGTTTTCCTCCAACTGTGGTGAAAAGAAAAATAGCTTCTTCTAGTACCATTAAAGCTGCACAATCTTTATTAGAAGGTGTAGTGGAACGAGGAACGGCGAAAAAATTGAAAAGTAGCCGTTACCAATTTGCTGCTAAAACGGGTACTTCCCAAACTGATTATCATAAGTTGAACAATCGTTCTTCAGACCTCAAGCACGTAGCCTCCTTTGCTGGTTATTTTCCTGCTAACGATCCCATTTATTCCTGTATTGTGGTTATTAAAGACCCTAAAGTTGGGAGTTATTATGGTGGAGATGTAGCAGGGCCTGTATTTAGACAGATTGCTGATAAGTGTTTTGAAACACAATCAGCATTTTATAATTCCATGGATTCCAAAACAATTAACAGGCTTCCAACCGAAAAACTACCACATAATAATTTAGGCTACCGAAATGATTTTGAAACGATTTTAACCAACTTGAATATAGATTTTACGACACGCACTAAAAATGAGTGGTCAGTAGTTACTTCAAAAAACGACTCGCTAAAGATAAGAAGGAGAACCATTCCCAAAAAAGTAGTACCCAATGTGGTCGGAATGGGCTTAAGAGACGCACTCTACCTATTAGAGAATAAAGGACTTCGGGTTAAAGTAGTAGGTGTTGGGAAAGTCAATAAACAATCAATTATCCCCGGTACACGCGTTCGTGGCCAACAGATAAAATTGTTTTTAGGCTAACGACAAGTTCAACTTAATCGTTTTCTTGTTTAACCTAGCATAAAATGATTCATCTGAAACACTATACACTATTAAAAGAATCATTTACGCTATATTTCATACCTACTTTACAGAAACCTTCGATTTTAATTCCTGATTTTATTAATCAATTTTATATTATTATTCTTAAGGATGCGGAACGCTTCATGCAGCAGAATTTATCTAGTTTAGAGTTGATTTATAAACAACTAAACTATTTTTTAATTAATGCTTACTTGAAAAACTTCTCATTTAGAAGTCGGATAACGAAAACGTCAAAGGCGCTTCGTACAAATTCACTCCACACTATGAAACTTGAACCACTTTTGTCAAATGTATCTATCGAACAACAGTTCGGTACATCTGATAGAGAGATATCGAAAGTTGTCTTTGATTCCCGAAAGGTAGAGTTGTTGTCCTTATTTGTCGCAGTAAAAGGTACGCAAGTAGATGGTCATCGATATATTGATAAAGCTATTGAAAGTGGTGCTTCAACTATTATTTGTGAAATTTTACCCAAAAATATTAAGAAAACCACCACTTATATAAAAGTTGCAAATAGTGCTGCTGCTTTGGGCGAAATAGCCCATAATTATTATGATCACCCATCTAGAAAATTACAATTAATTGGCGTTACTGGTACGAATGGAAAAACTACTACCGTTACTTTATTACATCGACTGTTTTCCGATTTAGGATATAAAGTTGGGTTATTATCTACGGTTGAAAATAGAATTGGCCAGCAAGTAATTCCATCGACTCATACTACGCCTGATGCGATTGCTATTAATGCTTTGCTAAATGACATGGTTGAAATGGGCTGTGAATATGCTTTTATGGAAGTTAGTTCTCATGCTATTCATCAAGAAAGAATCAAAGGATTGATTTTTCGTGGCGGTATTTATACGAACCTTTCACATGATCACTTAGATTATCATCAGACCTTTAAAGAATATATCAACGCTAAGAAAAAATTCTTTGACGATTTACCTAAAACTGCATTTGCTTTAACGAATGTAGATGATAAAAACGGTAAAATCATGGTTCAAAATACAAAGGCGGAGATTGCTACTTATGGACTAAGAAGAATGGCTGATTTTAAAGCTAAAATTCTAGACAATCGGATTGAGGGCTTACATTTAACCGTTAATGACCAAGAAATATATTGTCGATTAGTAGGTGTCTTTAATGCTTATAATTTATTGGCAGTTTATGGCGTAGGAAAATTATTAGGCTTCGATAATTTAGAATTATTGACTATTTTAAGTAATTTATCTGCTGCCGAAGGACGCTTTGAGACTGTAGTGAAGAATAATAAAGTAGGGATTGTTGATTATGCACATACTCCAGATGCTTTAGAAAATGTACTAGATACCATTCAAAAAATAACTAAACACGCACAAAAAATAATTACAGTAGTTGGTTGTGGAGGAGATAGAGATAAAGCAAAAAGACCTATAATGGCTAAAGTTGCTTGTGAAAAAAGTGATTTGATTATTTTAACTTCAGATAATCCTCGAAGTGAAAACCCAACGACTATACTTGAAGATATGGAGAAAGGAATTCCTGAATCAGCTAGCGACAAAGTGTTAGTCATTTCAGATAGAAAACAAGCAATTAAAACAGCCTGTAAATTTGCAAAAACTGGAGATATTATCCTAGTAGCAGGTAAAGGGCATGAAAAATATCAAGAAATAAAAGGGGAAAAGTTTCCTTTTGATGATAAACAAACTTTAATAAACGAACTGTATTAAAGCAGCAATGACAGAAACAGTGCATAAGTTGAGAGTTGAGGGACTCTAAACTTGACTTCTCACTTTTTACCGAACTGAGAAAAATGCAAACTGTTTTCTAGTCATGCTTTTAAGAGTACCACTAAAGCTTGATGTAGTTGTTAATAATATTAAGATTTTAAATTGATGTAGTAATCAATCTTAATAATTATTAAAGATTCAAGACTTTAGTAGAGGAACTATTATCATTCTCAGATTGATGTTTGACAGTTTGCAGCGGGTAACTTTTCGTTAGATGATAGAAAGGCACTTCGACACATCAAATTAAAAGTTATTTAAATCCCGTTGCTCACTGTTTTTTCCAGATTAGTCCGGAAAAAGAGTAGCCCAAAAATGTAATTTTTTGCTAAGAGACCTTTTTTGAGTTTTCAAAAAAAACTAAAATTTAACAAATATAACATTTCCTTAATTTCAAAAATAGCCTTTTTTGTAGGGCTACTCTGGCTTCAAAGGTAAAATTAATTATGGAATTTTTTTAATGTATTTGAGATTTGTTTATAAAAAAATCTTGAATGCTTTTATTTGAAATATTTTTATTAACATTACACCGTAATTAAAATACGATCACTTTTTTGAAATCTGCACAACTATTAATTAAATGTTTTATTTTTATAAAAAATTGATTACCAATTAATTAGGATAAATTAGAAACCTTTTTTACCTTGTAGCAGAATCGAAATTTTAACGGGAAAACCAACTATGTTATACCATTTTTTTGAATGGCTACACGATAAATTTGAATGGGCCAGTTGGGCCAGATTATTTGATTATATTACGTTTAGAGCAGGTTTAGCTATACTGATTTCCTTAACTATCTCTATGGTTTTTGGTGGAAGCATCATTAATTTTTTACGTAAACAGCAGGTTGGAGAGACGGTGAGGGACCTCGGATTAGCAGGTCAGAAGGAAAAAGAAGGGACGCCAACCATGGGTGGAATAATAATTGTATTAGCAATAGTAGTTCCTTCCATTTTATTGAATAATTTGACAAATGTTTATATACTGTTAATGCTTTTTGCAACTATTTGGTTAGCTGGCATTGGCTTTTTGGACGACTATATAAAAGTCTTTAAAAAAGATAAAAGCGGACTTCAAGGGAAGTTCAAAATTTTAGGACAAATCGTATTAGGTGCTGTTATTGGGTCTGTCATGATTTTTAATGATGACATCATGGTCAGAATAGATGATGAAATAGCTTTAGATAAAGGCTATGAAATCGTTAGAATGGTGGATGTTCCAATTGATAATTGTGATGAAGAAAAAATTGATGAATACGCTTTAGTGAAAGAGCCTTTGACGAATGTACCTTTTTTAAAAAATAGCGAATTTAATTATACTAGCTTACTTTGGTTTTTGGGCGAAAGCGCTCCAAAATATGTTTGGCTACTCTTTATACCATTAATTATTTTTATAATTACGGCGGTATCAAATGGAGCTAATTTGACGGACGGGTTAGATGGACTAGCGACAGGTGTTTCTGCTATAATTGGCGGAACTTTAGGGATTTTAACCTATGTCTCTAGTAATACCATCATTGCAGAGTATTTAAATATTCTCTATATACCAAACAGTGAAGAATTGGTGATTTTTTGTGCCTGTTTCTTAGGTGGATGCATTGGCTTTTTATGGCATAATGCTTATCCAGCAAGAGTTTTTATGGGCGATACAGGAAGTCTAATGCTAGGAGGCGTCATTGCTACCTTAGCTGTTTTGATAAGAAAAGAGTTATTGATACCAATTTTATGTGGCGTTTTTTTAGTAGAAATACTATCAGTGATGTTACAGGTATCTTATTTTAAATATACAAGGAAAAAATATGGTGAGGGTAAACGTATTTTTTTAATGTCTCCATTGCATCATCATTATCAAAAGAAAGGGATGCATGAGGCAAAAATTGTAGCTAGATTTTGGATTGTAGCTGTTTTATTAGCAGTATTGACAATTATTACATTAAAACTACGGTAAAAGTAAAACATGGTATAATTTTTATATATACCATATATAGATACTTAGTACACACAACAAATAGACTATGAGAAAACTATAAGAGAACCATTCAATTTTAAACTTACCATACGGACTAATAGAAAACCATTCCGAGGAAAGAAAAAATGCTCTTGTAGTTGACTCTTTAAAAAATTAAGTAATCCCTTATTAACGGAAAATCTCAATACCAATGTTGAAAAAGATTTGATTTTGGTTACTATTTTGATTGGCGTAACAAATATTAGTGAAGGTATACCTTTATTTGAATCGCTTATTTTTAAATAGATTTTCTATAGGTTTCGACTGAAATTTTTATGTTGATAAATTTATCAACTGAGATGACAACTAGGGTGATAAGTATTTTAAGGAAGGTTTCGATTTGAAGTTAGATACATGCTTTGTGTTAGCCATAACACGCACGTACAGCATTTTCCTTCTATTCGCTCCTATGCCAGCAACTGGTATATTTCTTTCTTATGATTTCCCCCCTAGAGCAATTTAGTCACTATTCCCATTATTTGAAATTTTTAAAAGATTGACAATAGTTATATGTTTTGATAATTAACTCAAAACATACAATGTAATTTTCAATCGCTAATTATACAAAACTGTGAGCAGTAGAATATATGCAGAACTAAGAGGTGACCGTGTCATCTGGATGATATTTGCTTTATTGGCCTTATTTTCAATAGTAATAAGCTACTCTGCCACAGGTACGTTAGCCTTTAGGAATCGCAATGGCGACACTACTTTCTTCTTACTTAAACAAGTAGGAATTTTAGGATTGGGTTTTATATTAGCTTATATCTGCTATTTATTGCATCCAAAGCGATATTCAAAAATAGCGGCAACGCTACTCTTAATATCCATTCCTTTACTGGCTTATACGTTAATTTTAGGAGCTAATATAAATGATGCCAGGCGCTGGGTAGCAGTGCCATTTACTGGCTTGACATTTCAAACTTCTGATTTTGCTGAAATTGCATTGATTATGTATATGGCTAAAGCATTGTCTATAAGTGAATATATTAAAGACTTTAATAGTGCTTTTTTGCCAATCATTGTACCTGTAATCCTTGTTTGTGGACTTATTTTACCTGCTGACCTTTCTACTGCAGGACTTATTTTTACGACGTCTATGTTGATGATGTTTATAGGGCGTGTTGATTTAAAATACATTATCTTATTGATTATGTGTGGGATTGTACTTTTTGCAGCGATGTTTATTTTAAGTCAATTTTTCCCAGATTTTGTGCGTTCAGATACTTGGACCAAGAGAGTAAGTGAATTTATGATGAACGACGATGGTGGATATCAAATCCAACACTCAAAAATGGCCATCGCAGCTGGAGGTCTATTTGGCATTGGACCGGGTAATAGCATTGCTCGAAATTATTTGCCTTCTGCACAATCTGACTGTGTTTTTGCAATTATTTGTGAAGAATATGGATTAATTGGCGGTTTTATAGTGCTTAGCTTGTATTTATTGCTTTTATTCAGAGTCGCTAGGTTAGTGACGGTGAGTAGTAAAGGATTTGGAGCTATGTTGGCATTAGGCTTAACTTTGAGTATTGTGATACAAGCCTTAGCAAATATTGCAGTAACGGTTCATTTAGTTCCAGTAACAGGATTGACTTTGCCGATGGTGAGTTATGGGGGGACTTCTTTGATTTTCACTTGTATTTCCTTTGGTATTATCCTAAGTGTTAGTAAAAATATTCAGAAAATTACGGAACCTGAACCTGCGGATGAAGGATTTGGAAAGCAAGATAGCGGTGGGAAAAGAAGATAATTGTATGCTTTAATTTTTGAAAATTAAAAATTCGAAATTTTAAATTGAAAACTGACAAAATAAAAGTAATCATCAGCGGTGGCGGAACTGGCGGACACGTGTTTCCAGCGATTGCAATTGCAGATGCTTTGAAAAAAATAGAACCAAATATTGATGTTCTTTTCGTTGGCGCTCAGGGTAAGTTGGAGATGGAAAAAGTTCCAAAAGCAGGTTACCCCATTAAAGGATTAAAGATTAGTGGTTTTCAACGAAAATTGAGTTGGAAGAATTTTTTGAATTTATTTCATTTAGTCGGAAGTCTTTGGAAAGCCTTCTGGATTGTTCGACGATTTAAGCCGGATGTGGTGGTTGGAGTAGGTGGATATGCGAGTGGGCCAACATTAGAAATGGCTTATCGACAAGGAATTCCTGTCTTGGTACAAGAACAAAATTCTTATGCAGGGATAACGAATAAACTATTAGCTAAAAAAGCACAAAAAATTTGTGTAGCTTATCCAAATATGGAGCGATTTTTTCCAAAAGAAAAGCTCCAAATAACGGGAAATCCAGTACGAAATGATATTGGAAATTTGACCCATTTGAAAGCAGCGGGATTAGCCCATTTTGGACTAGAAAAGGGTAAAAAAACGATTTTGCTTTTTGGTGGAAGTTTGGGGGCCAAAACATTGAACATTGCCATGCGTTTCAATGCAGAGGAGATAGGTAAACTAGAAGATGTTCAGATATTATGGCAAGCAGGCAAATTGTATATAGCCGAATATAAAGATTGCGAAACGGCACAATTACCTAATGTGAAAATTCGGGCATTTTTAGACAGAATGGACTTAGCTTATGCTTTAGCGGATGTAGTGATTTGTAGGGCAGGAGCATTAACCATTTCAGAATTAAGTATGGTTGGGAAACCAGCTGTTTTAATACCTTCGCCAAATGTGGCGGAAGATCATCAGACGGAGAATGCTAAAGCGCTCGTAAATGCGCAAGCGGCAATCATGGTCAAAGATTCGGAAGCTACTTTAGAAATGCTTCCGCAAGCTATTCATATTTTGAGAAACGAGACACAACGTCGCCAATTATGTCAGCAAATTAAAACTTTGGCGAGACCAAATGCTGCAAGTGAGATTGCACAGGAGGTAAGAAAGCTGGCGACAAAAAGTTATTAGAAGGGATTAGAGGTTATTTATGGTTATTTAGTGAAATTCAATAATAACTAATAATAACTTCTAATAACCTCAATAACCTTAATTAAAAATGCAGCAGAAAGAAGTTATACGAACCCTCAAACGCCTAGGCTGGCTGGCTTTAACCTTATTGGTTG
This sequence comes from Bacteroidota bacterium, assembly GCA_017857395.1. Classification (GTDB taxonomy): domain Bacteria; phylum Bacteroidota; class Bacteroidia; order Chitinophagales; family Saprospiraceae; genus JAFMDF01. Next base: position 21,494 of record JAFMDF010000092.1, read on the forward strand.
GTGTTATATTAATCAATATGGTCGAGAAGAAGCAAACCGCTAAGACAGCAGAAGTTGTCGTGGATATTGAGCATTTGCCTGATGGTAATGATTTATTAACGAGAGGCGATGTATTTGAAATGCTTAATAGAAGTTTTGGATATTCCATGGAAGGCATTCCTCAAAATACGGTTGATGTAGAAAGAATTGAAAAGGTTTTAAAAGAAAATCCTTTTGTATTGGATGCGGAAGTTTTTATAGGGGCTGATAACTCCATTCAAATTGACATAGAACAGCGAATTCCAGTTATTCGGATTATTGATAAAATGGAAGCAAGCTATTATTTTGATATGGATGGAAATAAAATGCCTACTTCTAAGCATTTTACGGCGAGAGTATTAGTGGCGACGGGCAATATTTCGCCTCATACGCCCGAATTTATGGAACGGAAGAATCATCCACTAAATCAATTATTTGATTTGAGTAAAAAAATATTGACAGATGATTTATATCGACCAATGATTGAACAAATTTATGTTAATAATAAAAGAGAATATATTTTGGCACCTAAATTAGGCAACCAAAAAATTTTCTTAGGAAAATATAATAATATTGATATTAAACTCGAAAATTTAAAAATTTTCTATCAAAAAGCCATTGCAAATGAGGGATGGCGAAAATATAAAAACTTCGACTTGAGCTATAAAGGACAGGTCGTTGCAGAGAAAAGATAATAAATGGTGAACGTTTTGGTTCACGGTCTAGAAAGATACTAACTTGAGAGACCTTGTGTGCTGTTAATCGTGAACCATTACACCTAACAATTTAGTCCACCAAGGAAGAGAAACGAAAAGGTAAAATTCTTCCGAAAACACTTGTAGGTTATGGAAATAAACACTAATGAGGAAAAAGAATTAGTTGTCGCATTGGACATTGGTACATCCAAAGTATGTGCCATTGCAGGCTGCAAAAATGAACACGGGAAACTCGAAATTTTAGGCGTAGGTAAAGTAGAATCTACTGGCGTAATGAGGGGCGTTGTGACAAATATCGAGAAAACGGTAAAAGCCATTTCTGATGCCATTGCTGCTGCTGAGCGACAATTTCAACAATCTTTTAAAGTAGTGCATGTAGGTATTGCAGGCCAGCATATTAAAAGTTTGCATCATCGAGGTATGGTAACTCGGGAGAATATGCACTCCGAGATTTCTATCAAAGATATTGAGAAATTAGTCTCAGATATGCACCGATTAGTATTGCCACCGGGAGATAAGATTTTGCATGTTATTCCTCAAGAATATACAGTGGATAATGAACAGGGAATTATAGACCCAATTGGGATGTCTGGAGTACGATTAGAAGCTAATTTTCATATCATAACTGGTCAGATTACCGCCTCTAATAATATTACTAAATGTGTGAATAAAGCAGGGTATAAAGTAGCGGATATTACTTTAGAACCAATTGCTTCAGCCGCTGCGGTATTGAGTGAGGAAGAATTAGAAGCAGGGGTTGCTTTAATAGATATAGGAGGTGGGACAACAGATATTTCTGTTTTTTATGAAGGTATTCTACGACATACAGCAGTAATTCCTTTTGGTGGAGATGTGATTACGAAGGACATCAAAGAAGGATGTACCGTCATGAAGCACCAAGCAGAGAAACTGAAGGTTAAATTTGGTTCTGCTTTAGCAGAAGAGGTATTCGATAATCGAATGATTGCGATTCCTGGCCTGAAGGGTAGGGAACCTAAGGAAATTTCAGAAAAGAATTTAGCGCTAATTATTCAAGCAAGAGTAGAAGAAATATTAGATTATGTGGTTTGGCAGATTAAACGCTCTGGTTTTGAAAAGAAATTAATTGGCGGTATTGTTATGACTGGTGGAGGTGCTTTATTAAAAGATATTGATAAACTGACAGAATTCCATACAGGAATGACGGCTAGAGTAGGAATACCTGCGGAGCAACTGGCACATGGGAATTCTGAGCGAGTTTATAGCCCAATTTTTGCCACGGGTATAGGTTTGTTGTTGAGGGGAATTGAGGCAGTAGAAGCAGGAAAAGTAACTTACACACATAAAGAGCCAGAAGTGGTCGTAGACGATACTCCAGAAGTAGTATATGAACAAGAACCAACTGGGATTGGTGTTGCCGAGGAGGGCGGTAAATGGTATTCCCAATTGTTCAAAAAAACGAAGGAGTGGTTTGAAGCAGAACCAGATACAGAGTATTAGTCTGTAGTGCCAAGTTCTGCTTGGTATAATTAATGGCTGAGCTGTCCTAATAATTAATTATTGAGATGGCGCTACAAAACAAAATTCTTTAACTGAGAAAACTTATAAATTATGATGTTCGGTATGCCCAAAGGAGAAGGATCAATCATCAAAGTAATAGGTGTCGGTGGCGGCGGTAGTAACGCTGTTACCCACATGTTTAACCAAGGTATTGTTGGCGTAGATTTCGCCATCTCCAATACCGATATTCAAGCGATAGAAACTAGCCCTGTGCCAGTTAAAATCCAATTAGGCCCAGCCCTTACAGATGGACGTGGTGCAGGTTCTCGACCACAAGTTGGTCGTCAGGCTTGTATTGAATCTATTGAAGAGGTAAAGGAATTTTTGGAAGAAGGTACTAAAATGTTGTTCATTACTGCTGGAATGGGTGGTGGAACAGGAACAGGTGCTGCGCCAATTATTGCGAAAACTGCCCGAGAAATGGGGATTTTAACGGTAGGTATCGTCACTTTACCTTTTACTTTTGAAGGTAGAAAAAGAACGAGCCAAGGTGGAGAAGGATTGGAGGAGCTGACGAATAATGTGGATACGTTAATCGTTATCTCTAATGATAAATTACGCCAAATTCACGGTAATTTATCATTATCACAAGCTTTCTCAGAAGCAGATAATATTTTAGCCACTGCGGCTAAAGGAATCGCTGAAATTATCACCGTACCTGGTTATGTAAACGTCGATTTTGAAGATGTGAACACTGTAATGCGCGAAAGTGGTATTGCGATTATGGGAACAGCTTCCGCAGAAGGAGAAGATCGTGCAAAGCGGGCCGTAGATGATGCTTTGAATTCTCCGTTATTAGAAGATTCTAATATCAAAGGCGCTCAGCATATTCTATTAAATATTACTTCTGGAAACAAGGAAGTAACGATGGAAGAAATCTTCGAAATTACGGAGTTTGTACAAGAAGAAGCAGGATTTGGTACAAATCTAATCTGGGGAAATTGCTATAATGAAGATTTAGGAGATAAGATTAGTGTAACGGTTATTGCAACTGGATTTGAAAGTGCGAAGCCAGAAAAAGTGACTCGAGAAGATAATCGAGTCGTCGTCGCTTTGGATGACGACGAGCCGATGCCAACTGTTCAAAAAAAAAGTACTCCCGATCTAACATCGGTGATCGCAGAGAATTCAACTACTTTTGAGTTTGAAGATATTCAATTAGACAAGTATAAAAAGACTCGATACTCTTATGACGAGCCTTACGTGAAAGACGAGGAAAGGGAAAGAGCAGAAAGTGAGCGACGTAAGCGTCAAGAGCGAGAGGATAGAAGAAGAGAGAAATTGCGTACCAATGTGAGTAAATTAAATAACCCACAGGTTATCAATGAATTAGAAAGTAAGCCGGCTTATCTTCGTCGGAATGTTCGGTTAAATGATATTCGACATTCTTCAGAGGAATCGACCTTATCTAACTGGTCTATTTCAGACGATGATGCTCCTGAAATTAATAGAAATAACTCTTATTTACATGATAATGTAGATTAAAAAATAACCCAAATATTTCTGTTTGGGAAAAAATATAAGGTGATGATAGTATTTTACAAACAAAAATGTCTGTGCTATATCACTTAAAGGCAAATCGAATCTTTCCTTCTTGGTAGGTAGTTTGGTGAAAATCAGACTACCTCTTTTTTTGCCAATTAATTAAATTGGTATTTATTTCGAAATGGGAAAAGATATGCCAAATCTCAAAGATTTGGCATATCTAAGTGCTTGAAGAATGGAATCATTTAGCACCATTTTATTCCGAAAGCAAAACTTTTGTAGCTTTACTAAACTCTTTCCAATTCAATTTTTTATTTTCATTTTTGTCCAATCCTCTAATTATTTTATTCGCCACAACAGGCGCTATAAAACGATTTACTTTTGCTTTTTTGATTAATTTTTTGAGTTCCCCGTATTCTAAATACCCATCTCCATTTTTGTCAAAAAAGTTAAACGCATCGTTTGGATTCTTGAATTTTCGGGTGATTAAAATTTTGATTTTTCCCAAGATTTCTTTTTTACTCGCCATTTTGTAATTGTTTAATGAAAAAATGTAGTTCTCAATACCAAACATAAATATTTTCTCTGTAGCTTCCTAATTAGTAAGAATATTGTTTTGAGTTGATAATAAAAAAGCTTATCCCTCTGATGAAGAATAAGCTTTTATATTTGCTTTTGCAGTAAATTATTTAAAGGGTAACTCGCTTACTTTCCTCCTTTCAATTCTCCTTGCCAAGTTTTCAATTGTGCCCAGTCTCCTTTAGCTGCTAATTTAGCTTGTGCTGCCCATGTTTTTGGGTCATGCATACGGAATCTGCTACCAGCATCATCTAATACTTGTCTTAATTTTTTGATTGGTGCTTTTGATAAATCAGCAAAAGTAATAATACCCGCTTCATTCAATAAACCAGCAATCTTTGGTCCGATGCCTTCTATTTTCTTTAAATCATCTGCTTTAGCAGCTTTCTTGACTGTCTTTTTTGCAATTGTTTTCTTGACAGCAACTTTCTTAGTAGCTGCTTTTTTAGGTTTTGCAGTAGTATCTGCTTTAGCAGTTGCTTTTCCTTTGCCAGCAGGAACAACTATTACTGAGTTATCTACATTATAGGGTGCAGGTGTATAATTATCCGCAGCCCAGTCATTTGCCCAAAGACCATTATCCGCTTTATAACGGAACTCATAAGTTTTGCCAGTTTCTAAATTGATGGTAGTTGTATAATTTGTTTTATTAGTTTTCATAACAGGTGCTGTTGCCCAGTCCCAGTTATTGAATTCTCCTAAAACTCTAACTTCTTTAGCGCCAGCGATGGCTTCAATAGGTAAGGTGAAGGTTACTTTTGCAGTGGTTTTAGACTTTACAAATTCCTTTTTTAACATTTTGTCAGGTTTTGATGGTTTGAAAATTAGGACAAAGTTAGTGTGTATTTTACAATAAGTAAATAGCAGTCACAAAAAAAATAATTGTAAATGATTGACTGTCAGTACTTAAGTTAACGGTGTTCTTACGAATTTGTTTGCCTTTCTTTTGATTTTAAGATTATAACTAAATTTGGTCTTATTTTCTAATTAGAATGCCAAATAAAATTTGGTTTTAATCAACCTGAATTTTATGAAAAAAAATTAAAAAAAAATGTAATTAATTTGGATTTCTACTAGAATTTATAGGTTTTGCAAATGTTTTCACATTTATTCAGCTACTTTTAGGTATTTATAGTCACAACCTTCTGTGCATATTATGGTTCTTGGGCTTAAAATAATTGTTTCATTTTCCTTTTGTAGGGCATAAGTGAAGGGTTTACTATAAGTAATGGGCAATTCATTCGCTATCGTTTCATAAATTCCTGTTTGGCAATCACTAAATAACTGGAAGGCAGAAAATGAACCGCTGCCTTTAAAATAAAAGTAGCTCCATCAGCTACTTTTTGCTAAGTTGCCGCACGCGATTAATTTCTAGTGCTAGCCAACTATTAGATAACCAAAAATTCCTTAACAACCTCAATAAATTTACCATCTTTTTGCACTGTCGCCATTATAGAAAAACGGCCTCCTTTTCTTAACCTCTTGACCATTTTTTCCATATTAGCAGTTATCTTGCCATTACTTGTTTGGCGACTTAATTTGTTATTTTTCCCATAAGAGAATTGTAAGCCACTAATAGTCATGGCGAGGCCATCTGCATTTAAGACGGAAACTGATTGATTCAGATTTTTTCTTAAGGCCTTTTTGCTGACTTGGTAATCATTTAATTGACCCCATACAAGTTTATATCCTGTTTCTGTATTTACGCCGTTTTCTTTAAAATAAAAATGAATAGGTAAATCAAGGGCTACTTTTACTGGATGTCCTTTGTGAAATGCAGGCTCCCATTGAGGCATGATTTTTAACATGTCTAAAGCTGCCTCCCCGCAACCACTACCAATATCTTTCAATAATTTTGGTTGTCGAACATAGCCCATTTCATCAACTATAAATCGAACATAAACTGCCCCTTCGATATTGGCATCTTTGGCTTCTTGAGGGTAAATAATATGATTAAAAATATAGGCCTTAACAGCTTCATCAGAACATTCTTTTCTTTCTTTGGATTGCACAGCATAAGCAGTACAACCAGGGAAATAAGGCATTCTTTCTGCATTGGTGAAAATAGAATCAGTGAATTGAGCGGATAGAGGGGAGGAATAGTAGAAGCCAATCAATAATATAAATAGTGTTTTATGAGACATAGCCTGTTGTTTATTTTGTTCATCTGTAGAAATTTAGTTTTCTACTAACTCTACTTAAAATGCACCATAAACTATGCCATTATATTACGCAAAAAGGTTATTTGAGTTGTTATGTAAAAAATGTAGCAAAAAAAAAGCGAAGCTAGTACTTAAACTAGCATTCGCTCGAAACTCAAAAAACTATCTTTTGCGGTGTTTAGCTCTTCATTTTGGTTAAAATTGAGGTGAATTGACAAAATGTTTTTTATTGTTAAGTCCTAAAATTAGTGAATATATTCTAGGAAAAAGAATGAAATTTATTAACGACTTAGATAAGGTGACGAACCCTCAGAGTATGGTGGTTTAAATTATGACACTTAGACATAAGCCTGATGGATAGTAGCTGATTCTTGATTAATGTGTGCAATAATCAACTACTTTTAATTCACTTTCTACATTTTAACCCATTTATGAATGACTACCTCCCCTTTCTCATTTTGTGCCTTTAGCAAATACAGTCCTTGAGTTAACTCATTAATGTCTAAGGTTGCAGCAGCCGTTTTATTTACTTTGTATAATTTTATTGACTGGCCAGTTAAAGATAAAATAGTGATATTGCTTAAATTAAAATCGGCTTGAATTTGCAAATTTTCACTTGCTGGATTAGGAGACAATTGTAGTGAATTTTCTGGTAAAAAAGTTTCAAGGGAAGTGACCATTTGCCTAGGTATAATGGAGATATCGGTGGCAGGTGTAATCTGGTTATCGGTGCTTGTTCCTTCTGAGATTTGATACAATTGATTAGGCGCTAATTCATACAAACGGTCGATATGTCCAGAAGGCCAAGTGATGATCATCGAATCAACCTGAGCATTTTGTCCTAAACCAATATGTTGTTTTCCTGAATTTTGACCTAAAAAACCAACACCACAATACGTAAAATTAGATTGATATAAATCCCCTACATAAGTTTCGATTCGAGTGCCAATCGCATCTCGATTACTCAATACACCTTCAAGTTTAATTTTAACCCAATTATTATCATTGGTTGTTTGATTGTTCCATAAGTAGAATGGGGCAGGGTTATTATTTTGGACTAAAATATCGAGCATTCCATCTTGGTCAAAATCGCCAATGGCATTACTGAAACTATTAAAAGTATCTTGTTCAAAGCCTTCGGTGATAATTTCAAAATGTGTTTTATTAACGTTTTCATAAAAATGAACGCCTTTAACAATCGGATTGGAACTATTGCCACACATGTACATATCTAAATCTCCGTCATTGTCTGCATCAAAAAAAGTAGAACCCCAACCATTTCCATGTTCATAAGCAATGCCCATTTCTACTGCTCTATTCTCAAAAGTAATATCCAAAATAGATTCCGTTGGCCCATTATTATGGAATAACTGTCCCCCAACATGCGTATTTGTTACATAAATATCTACCCAACCATCTTGGTTAATATCTGCTGCATTCACACACATGGCATTCATACGTACATCGCAATTTGTGTTTTTGCTAGCATCAAAAAAACGCCCATTTCCTAAATTTTCATAAAGCGTATTAACGGTCAGTTTATCGTTTGCGGTATAAATATCAGGCCATAGATCATTATTATAATCCAAAAATGCCGAAGCAAAAGGGACTCGATTCTCATTCCCCATATTGGCAATTTCAGTTACTTCGGTAAACGTACCATCTGCATTATTTTGGTATAAATGGTTACCACCCGTTTGTTTCCCATTATAATTATGTACATTAACCAATAAATCCAACCAACCATCTCGATTGTAATCTCCCCAACAAGCGCCGTAAGTAGCATGTTTTTTTAAAGACAATCCATTATTTTGAGTAACTTCTACTAACTGTAAATCGCCTTGGTTTTCATATAAATGATTTTGCCCATAAAAACTAGTGGTAAATAAATCGGGGTCTCCATCATTGTCATAATCCGCCCATAAAATT
>JAFMDF010000439.1 GCA_017857395.1 Bacteroidota bacterium
CTAGGAAATAATCAATTAAGTGGAAATATACCTGATTTTGCTAACCTTCCTAACTTAATAGAGCTATCTATATGGGGAAATGAATTAGCTGGGGCGCTTCCTGATTTTTCAGGGCTTCCTCTTTTGAGAATCCTTAACTTGTCTTCCAATCAATTTACAGGTACGTTTCCCAATTTTTCTAAATTGGATAGTTTGAGAAATTTATGGTTATATAATAATCAACTTACTGGGATGATACCCAACTTTATCCATTTAAAAAAATTAACCAATATTGCCATAAGGTATAATCAATTAGAGGGAGCTATTCCAGATTTTACGCATTTAACAGAATTAGAACGCCTTGGACTAAGTGGCAATAAACTAGAAGGTGCAATACCCGATTTTAATAACCCTAAACTTATTTTCTTAGATTTGAGTTATAATAATCATTTATCCGGGGCTATTCCCAATTTTTCTCATATCCCTGAATTAAATTACCTCTATTTATCTGGAAATAATTTGACAGGTACAGCACCTAATTTCTCCAATTTGCCTAATTTATGGTATTTAGGATTCCGTAGTATCAAACAACTTCAATTACCTAAATTCACTAATTTACCAGCTTTGGTACAATTAGATGTAAAATTTGGTGGGTTTTCTTTTGACGATATATTGCCTAATCTAACAATACCTGCTGATACTTTTTTAATAGGCACGCAAAACCTTTTTTGTGACCCGAATCCAATTACTATAAATGCAGAACTTGGGGAAATGGTTACCCTTGATTTAATGGTAGACGATACCGTTACTTCTAATATTTATCAATGGTATAAGAATGATGTCTTAATAGCGAATGCACCAAATACCAATACTTTAACAATTGCTAATTTCCAAGAAAGTGATGATGGGATTTATCAGGCAACGATAACTAATCCAAATGCATCGCATGGAAGTATCGTGAATAGTTGTGAGTATGATGTGGCCCTTTTTTGTGAGGTAGCCGCTAGTGATTCTTTAGCCTTAGTTGAATTATATAATGCTTTAGATGGACCTAACTGGATACATGGTTGGGATTTAAATATGCCAGTTAAAACTTGGGGCGGTTTAAAATTTTCAGGTTGTAATTTAATAGAAATTAATTTGCATTTTAATCACTTACATGGAGAAATTCCAGACATTAATTTACCTGATTTAAAGATGTTGGATTTAAGCGGTAATCAATTATTTGGCATAATTCCTAATTTTACGCATTTACCACAACTTGAGAAACTTTTTTTGAGTAGTAATTTAGGACTTAATGGTGCTATTCCTTCCTTTAATCATTTGGATCATTTAATTGTTTTTCATGGTGCTTATAATTCCCACGATGATTGCCCTGATTTGACGGGCCATCCTACGCTAACAACTATTAATCTTAGTAGTAATTTATTAACTTTTGAAGATATTATTCCTAATATTGATTTATTCCTAGTGGATGAAGTTCACAACTTCTATGGCTATGCCCCCCAACATCCTTTTGATAAAGATGCTAACAAAAAAGTAACGTTAGCAGTAGGAGCTGATTATACGAGAGATTTAGATTTTGACGCTGCCGTATCAACGAATGTTTATAAATGGATAAGAGATTCAACGATTATTGCCACTTCCGAGGTTAATAAGTTCACCTTTACTAATTTAAAAGCAGCCGATTCAGGTGCCTATTTCACAATTATTACCAACCCTAATGCGCCAAAATTAACACTTATTACTGCTATAGATACTTTGATTATTGGAGATGGTAGTGGAAATACATCTGGTATCTGCGACGAAGAGGACTTAGTGGTATCCACTATCGAACAAGAATTATATCACGCACGAAACACCCTCACATCTACAGGAACACTAACAACAGGTCATACCACTGTCTTCAAAGCAGGCACTTCTATTACCCTAAAACCAGGCTTCCAAGCAGTAGGTATTTTTTCTGCAATCATCGAAGACTGCCCAGCAGTTATTATAGCAGACCCGATAGCGGAAGCTCGTATAAGCCCAAATACTACTACTAATTTAGTGAAACCAAATGAGGTGGAAATGAAAATTTTCCCCAACCCATTTTATGAGGCGACGACTATTGCTTATGAACTGCCAAGCAAAGAAAGGGTTACACTACAAGTTTTTGATTTTATGGGTAAGGAAATAGTTACTTTAGAAGAAGGCCTACTAAAAGAAAAAGGGCGCTATGAAGTTAATTTTCAAGCGAATCAATTAGTTAGTGGGACTTACTTTGTAGTGTTGCAGAGTGGAGAATATTATGAGGTGCAGAAGCTGATGTTGTTGAAGAATTAAATGGGCTACGCTTGAAATAGCCTATTCAAGAAGTCGTAAAAAACATATATAGTGGTATCTACTAAGTTTTTCAATAAGAAAAAGGACTTACTGGATACCACTTTCTTTATGTAATAATCTTAAAAATAGATAATGGATTTATGTTTTAAACAACGCTCCAATTGATAAAATTAAAAATTGCTGCCGAATAAAAATTCCTAAGGAAGATAGGTGTAAAATAAAGGAAGATAAACATAAAAAATAGAAAGATAAGCGTAAAAAATAAGAAGAAAGTAAGACTAATTGTATAGGACTATTATCGCAAAAAATTGATTTATTAAAGTAGTAAATAACAATTAAATGACAAAGCAGAAAATAATAGCAGAAATCAAATTAATCCTATTACAAATGGGGATTCCTTCAAAAGCGCTTACTAGACAGTCTTCTTATTATAAAGATTTGGGGTTAGATTCTTTAGATGTAGTAGAACTGATGATGGAATTTGAATTAAGATTCGAATTGCAAATTCAATGCCGTAAAAACTAAGTGCTTAAAATTCAACCGCCACGCACCTCGATAGGTGTCAAAATCTTCTTCTAACGAAAGATGGATATTCTCATGGTCAATTATTCTTTGGATTAATTCCGTATAGCCTTCTATAGGAATTCCCTGAAATTGGTCATTAAAATAGTTGTCATTATAATTGAACCGAATCGGTAATCGTTTTGCCGTCGAGGATGGAATTTCGGTAGGGTTTACGCCCCAATGTTTGATGGTATAATACTTGTAAAATGCCTCATTTAACTCTTCCCAAGATTATGTAACAGAAATTCTTCAAAATTGCTTGGTTTTATGTCCTTTAATCGAATGCTATCAATGTGTTTTTTGGCTTCCGCTGGAGAGAAATCTTTTCCAAAAAATTGATTAATCGTATGTAAATTGATAGGCATTCCATAAACTTTCTGACCCGTTCTGGCTTTTACTCGATTGATATAATTATTAAATTTAGAAAAACGATTAACATACCCCCACACTTTAAGGGAATTGGTATGGAAAATATGTGGTCCGTATTTATGAACTTCTACTTGAGATTCGTCATCTTTATAAGAATAACAATTCCCCCCAATATGATTCCGTTTATCCACTAACCGAACTGTATAGCCCCTTTCTGCTGCCAGATTTGCAAATGTAGCTCCAGCAAAGCCACAGCCTATAATTAAAAAATCAGTTTTTCTCATCTAATCAAAATTGATACCCGTTAGTTTTGGTTATAGATTTTATTTACAACAGTAAACATACAAGATAATCAGATTAAAAAGTGATAAAAAGAAGGTATTATTTTTAGGATTATTTTTATTGCGATGTTAATCTATAGAAGTTTGTAAATCTGTTGTTTACTTAATCCGTTGTTGAAAAAATACTTTAGAACAACGGATTTTTATCATGAGTCTTATTTCAAAGGTTTGCCCATTATCGGTTGCCCATTAGTCGTCAATATTTGAAAATGATGGACTCTATGTGGCCCTTCATATTGCCAAACAATCTCTTTTTGAGGCGTCACTTCAAATAATTTAATGCCTTCTGGCGCATGATAGCTGGCAATTACCGTATGCCCATTCGGTAATCTTTGTGCACCACAAGGATCATCAAAAGGAGTGCCTTCAACATCCTCATTGCTTATTTTCCAGATTACTTTTCCTGTATTATCGACTTCAATGGTTTTATTACCATTGGTTAAATTTATTAAAGTATTGCCATTGGCTAATCGGATAGCGGTGAAAGGCCAATTTTTTGCTGCTCTGCCCCCTAATGCGGGTAAATCGGTTTTAAAAGTTTGGACAATTTTTCCGTTTGGCGTATATTCTTTGACTGCAAAAGCTAATAAATGAGGGACTAAATAATTACCATTAGCCAGTTTTCGTGCCATTCTTGTTTGCATGTGCGCATTATCAGTTTCTGGTTGTAAAGGCACATTTACAACAATCTCCCCTTTGGTATTCACTTCTAATAATCTAGGTTGTTCCCCTAATTCGGTAATCAAAGTGTTTCCATTAGCCAATCTTTCGGCTGTACCCAATTCTTTATTCAAATCACCTAATTGATAAGAAAAAATCACTTTTTTATTCCTATCATATTCTCTGACTTCTTTTGACCAACATATAAGAATATGCCCATTTTCTAAAACATACCCATCTCTAGCAGCGGGTTTTTCGGCATCCCAAATGATTGCGCCGTTTTCACCGATAATCCCTGTAAAAGAAGGGCCTGCCACAAAAAAGGAATGGGCAATCGGTGCTTGAAATTGTCGGTTATGTTTAAAAACGGCCCCTCTTTTCATCACAAAATTTACCTGTTCTAATAACCGAATATTTTCCAAAGGATTTCCTGCCACCCCAATAATATCTGCTAATTTCCCTACCTCTAAAGCACCTCGGTCTGTAATGCCTAATAACTGAGCAGCATTAATGGTCGCTGCCTTTATGGCTGCCAAAGGCGTCATCCCAGCTTTGACCATTACCTGAAATTCTTTGGCATTTTCGCCATGTTTCATAACGCCCGCATCTGTTCCAAACACAATAGGAACACCTCCTTTTATGGCATCTTCTAAACTTTTAGTAGAGACAGAAATCACATATTCTGCTTTTTTGCGTAGAATTGGATGTAGTTTAGCTAAATTAACGGTTTCATTAAGGAAATTAGTCGGCGTTAAATAAGTGCCTCGTTTAGCCATTTCCTTAATGATTTCTTCCGTTAAAACAGAGCCATGTTCAATAGACGAAACGCCTGCTTTTACCGCCGCTAAAATCCCTTCTGCCCCATGTGCATGAGCCGCCACTTTTAGTCCATGTCTATTCGCTTCTTCTACAATAGCTTGCATTTCTTCAAAACTTAATTGCTGTGCGCCAACAGACCCTTCAAAGGATAAAACACCAGCTGTGGCAGACATTTTTATCACTCTTGCTCCGTGTTTAATTTGATAACGAACTGCTTTAGTCACCCCATCTTTTCCATCGGCAATCCCTTTTCGATAGTCTTGGTCTAAAATACCGTGCGTCATGCCTGTGATGTCTGCATGTCCGCCCGTAATCCCAATCGTATGTCCTGCACTAAATATCTCTGGTCCTATCACAAATCCCTTTTTGATCCCTCTATCCAATGCTATATCCGCAAAACCATCAGAGCCTAAATTTCTAATAGTCGTAAAACCAGCCAATAAGGTTTTTTTGGCATTATTAGCGCCCCGAAGCGCAAAATCAGCCTCACTTTCTTTGACCGCTGCCGTTGCCAACATATCTAAATCAAAAGTAATGTGCGTGTGCATATCCATTAACCCAGGTAATATCGTTTGATTGCCTAGGTCGATAATGGATGCATTACCTGGTAATTCAGTTGGATTAATGGCTTCAATCAACTTGTCTTTGATTACAAAAACAGCAGGGCTAATTAATTTTCCTGATTGGACCTCTAAATATTGCGCTGCTTTTAGCACTTTGGTTTGTGCGAAGGACGTGCTTTGGAATAAGACAAAAAGTAATAAAAGAGTAGGGTAGTGGAAATGGTTTTTCATTTTGTAATTGTTTTGGGGCTAAGATAGGGAAATGGATGGAAATAGAATGGAAATGTTTCTTTTTAAAGAGACGTTACTTTCGATTCGCCCGAGGCTTTCGTTTATACTTTTTTTATAAGCAGGAATATGTTTGTTTTCTACCTCTTCTGCTTTCTTTCTGACTTTAATGCCTTTAATAAGGATTTTACCGTAGAATCTTGCCCATCCAACAATGGCATTAAATAAACCTAGTTGTCGGCGCAATCGGTCGGACAAACCATCATTACTAATTGGGTCAGAACTAATGCCGTACTTCACTACATCATCATCAATGCTGTCCATTATTCCATAAAGGGATGCTCTAGGTCATTGTCGTGGGAGTTCCGATGTTATTGTTAAAAGATATTGGTTAAAGAAAAATTGGAAGACTAATTTGAATCCAATAAATCATTTTTTAATAGAGATTTAGACTCTCTCTATGAAACACTTTTTTAAAGCCCTTTTTCTAAAAGGGCTTTTTTTATCTATTCAAGAAAAAAGCATCAAGGGTATCGGAACTCATTAGAGACTATTTGACCATTCAGAACAAAAAAAATCCCAATAAAAGTAAAGTATATGCTGAATTTAAAAGCAAGTTTAAAAATAGGGATTATTCTTAGTAAATTGATTAGATTTAGTGACCAAGCTCAGATAGTAGCGAATATAAAAAATAAAGGAAAGCATCTTGATTAATCAGGGTGCTTTTGTGTTACAGTAGGTAGGAAAAAAGCCCTTTGTGTTACGAATAAGTTACGCAAATAAAAAAGAGTTACGAAGTAAATTCATAACTCTTTGATTATCAATGTGGAGCCTAGGGGAGTC
>JAFMDF010000440.1 GCA_017857395.1 Bacteroidota bacterium
AAGATCGCAGTTTGGTCAGGGAAAGATTATATTTTAGATACCAAAGAAGGAAAACCAACAGGAGAAAGTGGAAAAATAATTTCCATAGATTATGAAAATAATGCGGCGGTAGCAAAGGTGGAAATTGCGCATCCTAAAAGTACTACTCCCTATATTGATTATTTTATGTTGCTAAAAACGGAAGGGAAGTGGACGATTATTCATAAAATGTTTACGAAGAAAACGAGTGGTCAATAGTTGATGGAATTGGTGACGGATATCAGGTATTAGGTGTCAGGTTAGACGTATTCACTTCACACACGTCCTAACCGAATGAAGATTTTTATTTTCCGCAAGTTAGAAACTAAATTTTTCAATTCTAAGAATTACTAGGGGAGCATAATATAATTTTATCACTTTGATTTTAAAGTAAAAAATCTCCACCTTGTCAGGCGGAGACTTACCAAAAAATTAATAAGAATATTACTTCTTTTATTTCGACAAAACCTTTCCACCCCTAAGGCAGAAAGGGTAAAATTGTCAAAAATGAATTAGCTTTTTATTTTTTAATAACTTCTATTTCAATTGGCAAACAAATCACTTGTGGACAATCAATTCCTAATAAATAATCTTCCACTTCTCCTGAATTAATCCGTCCATAAGGTGTCATATTATCGGTATTACTGAGTCGAACTCTAAAACCTAACAGACTACCCGTTACCGCATCATCGGGTACCATAATATCCATATAAGCAGGAAACACGCCATCTTCTTCGTCCTTATAATCGGCGACTATTTCATTCAGTTCATCAAAATCACCATCTCCATTCCAATCTATCCATGCTTCAATATAGGCCGTATCTCCTGTTGTATTTGTAACGATTAATGGCAATCGAATCGCGCCACCTGGCGCAATATTTAAGGAAGGAAAAATAGCAATTCCATCTTCATCATCATAGCCGTCTTTCGTATCATCTCCTACCGCTAGTGAATCTGGATAACCATCTAATTCTGCATCTACGGTATCGCCAAGAAATAAACCAACTATAATTTGATGACTTGGTCCACCAGTCGAATCATAGGTTTCATAGTCATTGATACCAGTAGTGCCATCTGCCACATCTGGTAAATCGCCGTAGTCATAAACGGCACAGTTCATAACTGAAATTTTTAGAATATTACTCGTATCGGCACAATTTCCAGAACTACAGCCACCAGTTGTATTCGCAATAACTCTATAAAAAGTGGTGTCTGAAATGCCACTTGGTGGGTCATACAAAGCACTCGTCGCTCCTACTATATCTGTATAGCCTGACAAAGAATCAGCGCTACTTTGCCATTGATAGACGATAGTGGCACTACTAGTAGCAAGCGTTATTTCGGTGAAAGCAATGGGGTCGCCACCTCCACAAACAAGTTGATTGCCGTCTATGACTGGCGCAGTAATATTTTCTACCTCAATATTGACCGTGATTTTAAAAGCCCCACATTGCGGATTATTCCCCGTTCCATCTGATTCAAGAGTGAACGTACCACAGGCATTTAAAGCAGTAATCTTTACAGAATTATCACAATCATTATAAGTCAACCCTGAATTACCTGCATCAGCCCCCCAAGTTCCGCCACAAATCGCACCGTTGCAATTGATTAATTCCTGTAGGGAAAGACTGTCATTGATTGAAGCTACACATAACGTGGTGTCAATAACAACATTATTATTGACTGGGCAACATTCTTTTACGACCCTTATTCCTTTGGAGCCTCCTCCCGGAATTGATAAGGAGGGAATTGCAGTCATTGTGGCTGCGTCAATTACCGCTATACAATCTTCAAATCTACTACTTATGTATAGATGTCCGCTTATATCTGAATAGGTCACACCAATTGCACCGTAAAAGCCCGCACCGTCATTAGCAATATCACTTATGGTCGCCAATTGATTCCCGAGCGGGTCAAACTTGGCAACAGTAGAAGAGGTAAAACCTGGCTTATTGGCTACAACGTAAATATTACCGTTTTCATCCAATGTTATTCCTCCTAATCTACCTCCTGCACTTTGCTCCGGAAATACCGTATGGTCAACACTAAAAAACGGATTGATTACAGTTGATGGAGTCGTAAAATTTGATAAATCAGGACTTATTTTATAAACAGAATGGGTAGCAGATGTCGTTCGTCTATCTGTAGTAGCATACAGAAATCCATCATTTCCTAAGGCAAGCCCCCATGATGCTCTATTAAAATTACTAAGTTCAACAGTCCCCGGTATGGTGTCAGCACAAACATCAATCGCGCTTATTGTTCCGTCATTCTGATCAATGGCATAAATAATATTACCAATAGAGACTATATTCGTAAAAACCCCCACCTCGCCATTCGAAATCTCATCACTAATAATAGTAGAATCTACTATATTTCCATCACAATCTGCTTTATATAAATTTACCGTTGCTGCCCCGGATGAAACTGATGTAAAATATAAATATCCGTTTGCATCTGTAGTCATACCATGCGGATTCGAAATATTGTCTAACCATGGAGCGCCTATCTCCGTTAGCACCGAGGTGGTGTTATCTATTTCAAATTTATGGATTTGATTTGCACCATTAAAATCATCATTAAGGTAGATGTAGTCCGTACAACTACAGCCTACAGAACAATCCTGTTCGTTCATTGTCACCACCACATCCGCAAAACAAGCACTTGTTCCATTAAAAATACGCAAGGTATAATCTTGTGACCCAGTTGGGTTATCTAAATTTTCTACGACTATAAATGGAAAGGAATCTATAAGTGTGGCCAAACTATAATCTGTATTTCCTGTAAAAGAACTACCGATTGAATAACTGACTCTATCCCCTGTAGTAGCTGATATTTGTAAATAACCATCATCGCCAGGCAGCTTATCCACGCAGGCTGCCATGATGGCAAAAGCCGTTACTTCTGGTTCGCAAGGTAGCTGAAAGCCAAAATCAAAAGTATGGTCTATTTCCCCAATATTACCTGTGGTAATCAAAGTAGCAGGTAAATTATCAAAAGCATTCGCAGGGCTTGTCGTAATTATTTCCCCATCACTATCAATTGCATATCTATTTGCTCCACTATTCGTGCTATCTACGGTTAATTCGTAGGTATCAACACCTACAGTAAGTTCATTACTCGCAAATTGACCATTGCCCACTACGATGTAATAATTCGTATTTGGGCTTAACGTATCATTGGCGGTACTCCAAGTTGCCGCATCTATATTATTTCCAGAAAAATAGTATTGACCGATGGAATTTGTCGTGGTGGTGGCTAGAAGTGTTCCAACCGCATCATATAATTCAACGGTTACATTTTCGATGCCTGATTCGCCTGCGTCTTGAATGCCGTCTGCATCGGTATCTAGCCACACGTAATTCCCAATTTCAATAGGAGCAGGGTCGCAAAGTAATTCTAAATCTCCAAGTCCAACTGATTTTCCAAAAAATCCGTCTTCGCCTTGTCCTACCACTAATTGAAACCCATCCAATTTTGCGCCTGTAGTATTATCTAATTTATAAATTCCTGCTGAGTTAAATACATAAGGATCATAACTAACAAGTGCCACTTCTCCTGAATTATTTAATAAGGCCAAGCCTCCTAAGGAAGTTTCTAGGTGGTCAAATACAAAACCCCCATCATCATATAAAAACTCATCTCCATGATAATATTCATCAGAAGCTGCAACAATATTTTCAATAGTATAAGAAGAACTACTATTTTTCGTAGCCCTTAAAATATCCCCTCCTCCATATACGGAATACAAAGTGGTACCTGTAAGGTGGTATTGGTCTGATCCCATTTGTTGGCCAATTCTATCAAAAAAACCAATAACCATATCTCCATTGATATCAAATTCAATATCTGAAAGTACAGGTGTTGGGTGAACCACCCAGTTTTTTCCAAATTGATTCAAGCACTCAGTTACCGTACCTGCGTTTTCCCAAACGAACCATCCCGTATTCGCTGTACAATTGGAGGCAGCAAATTCCTTAGGATAATTTAAAGGGAAATTTAGTACTTCTGTAAAAACACCGTTATCCAAGCGATAAACATAAGCTTCCATATTAGCAGGAGTGCCACTTAAAGAACCATCGCAAATTTGACCCACATAAACCGCTCCTTTATGATATTTTATAGCAAACGGGCGGTTGGTTCCATTCGTACAACCTGGATCAGGGATAGAATGTTCAGCATTTAGTGATTTAGATGCTACATCAATTTCCAATACCGTTTTTTGAAAAAGATTCACCACATATAAAGTCGAATCATCTTCTGAGATAGCAATACCACCAATACCTTCTGCACCAACTTTAGCGTAAGCGGTCGGGTCATTAGTAGCAGTAGTCGTAGATGAAGTCAGTCCTCTTGCACTATTATTTCCTATACTTCCTACATCTACCCCTGCCAAAGTCTCTACATCCAACCATAGTGAAGGGGCACTACCTTCAGTTGGGGCAATCGAATAAATGGCTCCAATTCCACTTCCCCCTAATCCTGCGTGGCGTTTTATAAATGCCGCAGCATAAATCGTATTTGAACTTCTATTATGAGTTACCCCCCAAGTACTTCCTACTTCATTAGCCAATGCCAAATGTTGAATACCAGCAGTAGATGTTCCTGTAGAATTATAAGAAAACCCAACTAGAACATCTTCCGTCCCGCTTTGATCGGAGGGGATGTAACAAGGAGTAATTACATTCGGATTAGATTGACAATAACTTCCAGGGCTTGCCACTCCTAAATTCGCACAATTACCAGGTTGTAAAAACTGTACTGTAGTACCATTATCCCCGCCATAAAAAGTAGGACTCGCCCAAGAAAGGGAATCTGGAAAGGTAAATTCTACTCTATAAGTACGATTGGTCGTCAGTCCTATAATGGTATAGGCCCCACTTGCATCCGTTACGGCACTAAAGCTATTATTCAATGAATCTGTGACCGTTACTGGCATTCCTTTTACGCCCAAATATTCTCCAGAATCATATATACCACATAATTAAAATCTTCAAAAACGGTTCCTGTGATTTCGGTTACCCCTGCGGAACAGGTAAAATTGCCTGTTGGTGTGCCTCCTCCACCTGCCACGCCACAAAGCACACTTGAATAGGAAATAGCATCAATATCCGAATCGTCACTAGAAGCCGTTTCTGGCCTAATTCTTAAGTAACGAGTAGTTACTCCAGCCGTGATATTAGTTGTGATAAAGGTTTGTTGGTCGGTAGAAGGGCGAGTAGCATTTTCTGTCCAATTGGTAAGATCCGTAGATTCTTCAATTATTAAATCCGCAAAAGGGCCAGCGGTATAAGTTGACTTTCTCCGCCAAGTAATCGAATAGGTTTCCCCTGCGGTAATAATATCGGATAAGTCCAATACCAATCTATCGCTATCTTCATATAATTGGGCATAATCATTATCAGCTGCACCTGTAACAGCTGTGGAATTTCCTGTATTATAATCAATGCCTACGGAACTGCCATCTACTCCATCGGCATTTCCTGTGCAAGTAGCCTCAACCTTGGTTATTGACAGCGCGTATTTTTTGACGCTGTAAGGTCTTTTTCTAAAATGCTAATTCTTACACGCTCTATATTTGCATAGATTAGTGTTTTTAATTGTTGGATAGCATTTATCGAAAAATCATTGTTATTAAAATCCTCCGTCTTAGTATTAAGACTATAGATAGATTGAAATAACAATAATAATAAAATGCTTAAAAAATATTTTTTTTTAAAAGTAGTTTTTCTATTCATCTTTGGCAAAACTTAACAACTATCTGTGACAGGATACCATCAACAGAATTTTATTGTTAGTGACTTTTGAATGCGTTTGAAATACTAAAAAGAAGGATACAAGAGTAGTTAGGAGGAGAGATACAACTCAGAGGTTTTATCAATGCTATTCTATTTAGCGTAGCATATTTAATAAAACTGTTCTTCCTTTTTATTGCCAAAAATAGATTCTCTATAAAAAATTGTTCTAGGTTATGGAAAGTAATTATTTTATGCCTCTAAACAGTAGGGGAGTTATATTTACAATAATTATAATTGCAATGTAGAGACTTTATACAAATCATTCTTTAAAAATTTGTCAATTTTGTGACAGGGTATTTTAAAAAATAGTTATAATAAAAAAATCCCCACCTTGTCAGACAGATACTTAGTTTAATGTTTCCGTTTCTTTTGAAATATTTCTCAATGATTTTGTTAAAGCCGAGGCTTCAAGTCCATATTTCTCTGCCGTATCTGAATCTTTATCAAACAGCCATAATAAGGCTATCATTATAAAGATGCTCATTCATCCTTTTTCTTTTTTTTAATAGTAAAAATAAATGTAGCCCCTTTTCCTTCTGTTGATTCTATCCAAACCTTTCCACCAAGATTTTCTACCTGCTTGCGCACAATAGATAATCCTACACCTGTACTTTCTATGACATCTCTAGCTTGCAATGTTTTAAAAATACCAAATACCTTTTCCTGATAGGCTTCCGCAATACCTGGTCCATTATCGGAAATATAAAATTGATAAAAACCTTTATCCTGTCTTCTTCCTCCAATATTCAGCTCACAAACCAATTTATCATTATATTTGATAGCATTCGATAATATATTCTGAAAAATATGCTGCATAGCGGCTT
>JAFMDF010000441.1 GCA_017857395.1 Bacteroidota bacterium
ATCTTACTGATTTACAGTCACATGTGAAAAATAATTAAGTTTAATTTAGTTCTATTTTATAAACTTTGATATATTTTAAACAGAATAGAGAGCAGAGAGCAGAGAGCAGAGATGAAAAATCGAATAATTGATTAATAATTCTGCTATTTCTGGCTAAAGTTATTCGTTTTAGCCACTCAATAAGTCTCTTTTCTCTGCTCTCGCTTCTCTTTTCTTAAAAGGTAACTCCTAAATTAAATCCGAAAGTAGCTGCTCCTGGTAATTGACCAATTTCAAAACCTGGTACATAAGAACTACCTGTGAAACTTAATACTTCTGGGTCAAAGTGTCTGACAAAATCAGTCTTTGTCCAAGTCGCTAAGTTTCTACCAAATATAGATACTTTAAATCCTTGAATATTTTCATTACTAATATAAGGCGCTAAGTCCACACCAATAGAAATTTCTCTTAATTTCAAGAAAGTTGCATCGTAAGTATTCGCCTCAATATTATTTCTATCGAAGTAAGACCGATACCAGTCATAACCAGTTGTTGATTGCGTATTAGGACTAAAAGTACCATTTCCAGTTTCTACTACTCCTTCAGGTACAAAGTCACTTTCTCTATTTTCTAAAGATTCTGTTACAGTTCCTGACCGATATAATTGAGAACCAGTAATCGTATAGAAATCACCTCCAGAACGATAGTCGAAGAATACATTTAAACTAAAGTTTTTATAAGTAAATCTATTATTGAAACCTAAACTCCAATCTGGGTTATAATTACCTAATTTTTTAATTTCGTTGCCCAATTTTGGTCTCATGAAACCGCCGATATTTTCATAGATAATGTTGCCACTTGGGTCTCTTTCAAAACCTCTACCGTAAATATCTCCCATTCTTCCTCCTGGACGAGCCTCAATTGTTCCGCCACTAGGTCCTTGTGCAATAATTAACGTTTCGATTCCGTCTGCCAATTCAACTACTTCTGAGCGACTAGTCGCAAAATTGAAAGAAGAAGTCCAGTCTAATTTCTTAGATTGTAAAGGTCTTAATGTTAGCAATACCTCCGCTCCTTTACTCTTGATTTCACCCGCATTAAAAATTCTCACACCTGTTCCTGATGCTGCACTAATAGGCGCTCGTAAAATTTGATTGGTTGTCTTATAATCATATAAATCAACATCTAATTTCACTCTATTTTTAAATAATCTTAAATCCATACCGAATTCAAGTGCTGCTGTATTTTCACTTTTAATATTAGGGTCAGTAATAGCACTTGGGCCAGTTACAGAACCTGGCAATACACCCAAATTGAAGGTGTTATTAATAATGCCTGGGTCTGTACTATTACCTGTTTGTGCGTAACTACCTCTAAATTTCAAATAAGAAATGGCTGCTGGTAAGTCCACCATTTTTGAAATAACGGCACTAAATCCAACTGCTGGATAGAAGAAACTTTGATTATCTCTAGGTAGGGTACTCGACCAATCATTTCTGCCTGATACATCTAAAAAGAACTTATCATCAAAGCTAACTTCCATAGTCGCATAAGCACTATTTAGTTTTCTTTCTGTATCATTCTGTACCAATAATGGCGAATCAGCTGCATTGCCTAAACTGTAAACACCAGGAATTGCTAGATTATTAGTTTGAGCAATCTTATTAGATATTCTTTGTCTAAAAGAACTCGCTCCAACATTGGCGGTAAAATTAATAGTTTCACTTATATCCTTAGTATAAGACAATAAGCCATCAACATTAAACTCTTGTAATCGAACATCTTGTTCTCTGTACATTCCTTGTCGGAAAGCAGGTTGCCCTGATGCTCTTCTAGACCGTCTTCTATCTTCAAAACTATCTCCACCAACCCTTACGAAAGCAGAAAGGTTGTCATTTAATTGATAATTAGCCTTGATATTACCAAAGAAACGGTTGTGGTTAAATCCATTTAAATTTTCATTGACAATCAAGTGAGGATTTGTACTCCAAGAAAGAAAATAATCTTGTGCTTGATTTTCTTGATTTGGCAACCAATAGTTACTATAGTCATCAAAACTATAATTCTTCATCGTCCACAACATACTATACATCAAACCACCACTACCATATCCTACATCAGGTACATTGTCCGAATTACTATTAACGTAATTGCTTGATAAATCAATAGATAATTTTTCTGTCAAATCAATCCCTAATCGAATACCAACATTTGACCGCTTATATTCTGTATTTGGAACAATTCCTGTTTTATCAAGTCTTCCTAAAGAAATCCGACCATGAGCATTTCCTTCTGAAAAAGATAAAGCTAAATTATTATTATAAGATACTCCAGTATCGAAAAAGCCTTCTCTATCCGCTTTTTGTACAAAAGGAGTAGCTTCAGGATTCGGGTCAACTGGTGTAGCTTGCGCAATGAGTGTTCCGTCTGTTCTAGGGCCGAAATTACCTCCCCAGTTCGACCTAAATTGGTTGGCAAGAGGTCCATTGGTTCCACCACCACCATATTCATTTTGTTCGTCCCAGAATCGGTTGACGACATCGGTAGAAATACCTGTATTAAATTCGATGCCCATCCCTTTTTTGTCTTTACCAGACTTAGTCGTGATGATTAAAACACCATTCGTTCCTCGTTCACCGTATAAAGCAGCGGCTTTTGGTCCTTTCAAAACAGTTACAGATTCAAAATCATCTGGATTTAAATCATTTAAACTATTTCCATAATCTACTGGCAAATCGCTTGACACAGGATTACTTCCAATGCCAATATATTCGTTAGAGATTAAAACTCCATCTACGACCAATAAAGGTTGATTTTTGTTAGGATTCAAAGAAGATTCCCCTCTTAATACAATTCTAGAAGAAGAAACCGCAGAACCATTATTAGTAATGACATTTAATCCTGCAACTTGACCAGACAACTGTTGGGATACATCACCCACCCGAGATTGGTTGATGTCATTTCCTTTTAAAGTTTGGGCAGCATAAGAAACCCTTTCCTTAGATTTTGTCAATCCTAAAGCAGTTACCACTACTTCGTCCAAAAGCTCACCTTGTGATAAGGCAATAGAGATTTGGCTAATACCTCCAGCGATTGATGCCTCTTGGTCTGTGTAACCAGTATAGGTAACCATTAAACGGGTTGCGTCATTAGGCACTTCGAGGGAAAATTTACCATCAAAGTCAGTTGCAGTACCTGTTGAAGTACCTTTAATTAATACATTGGCTCCGATGAGCGCTTCCCCTGAGTCAGCATCTGTAATAACTCCGCTAATGGTACGCTGGGCGATGACCATTTGTGCAAAGCATAAAAATGCTAAGAGTGATAAGTATTTAAGTTTCATTTTAAACTATTATAGCGCTAGGTTCGCCCAAAATTAGTTAATAAAATAAAATATTATCAAAATAATATTTTGATTTATGTTTAAAATGCAGAATTTTATTTATTTTAAATAAACTCTTTTCAGGTTATTATTTTAGGGTTAAAAATAATATTTTAATTATATTTATTTAATAAAAATAAATACGAACAAAATACTGTTTTAAAGATAAAAATACTTTTAATACAGAATATTATTTCGTGTAATTTATGTATTAATCAAAAATTTGAGCGAACCTAGCGTTATAGTGAGTTAATTAATTATAAGGTAGTGCTGAAAAAATGCGTTTTATTTCAGCATTACAATTACTGTTTGGTGATTTTCATATACTAACAAATATTATTTTATATAATTGTTATTATAAATTTATTTCTAATTTAAGTGCAATTTAATAAAATAATTTATAAACAAAACATTATAGTAAAAAATATTTGTGTTAAGCGTGTTTTTTATTGAAATAAATAAGAGAGATAGGTTGGTATTATACCTGTAAGGTAATATTGGTAGGAAAGCTAATATCTGTGAAAGAAGGCTAGGATAGGGGAGGTCGTATAGAACTTAGCGCATTATGCTTATATAATTCTTGGATAAGCGAAAGGCCTGGAAGACCAATTCCGTTTGTAGAAAATATTGATAAATCTCTAAAAAAAAGGCCTGGAAGACCGACCCTGTTGAACGACGAAAAGTAAACAGGGTCGGTCTTCCAGACCTTTGAGGAATTCTTGAACCATTTTCTACAAACAGCATCGCTCCTCTGGAGCTAAATTTTTGAATATGAATTCTTTTATATTATGATTTATTACTTAATATTCAATCATATCGCAAGCCTTTAATAACATGCAAGCACCCGCTTTAGAACTCAAATAACGTCCTAAAGTAGAAGCTTCAATTTTGCAAGTCCTTAATGATTCAAGGAGTGCTGTTTTTCGAATACCAATTCGAATAGCATCAATTAAAAAATCTTTGACCATGACAAATTCACCTACAAGGACTATTAAATCTGGATTGAGTAGGTTGACCATATTACCTAAAGCTTGTCCCAATTTATCGCCTTGGTCATGCAAGACTTTAAAAGCAAGGGCATCTCCCTTTAAAACGGCATCAAGAATATCATGATATTGATAGGTATCTATTTTATCTAATTGAAAATGTAAAGACCGCTCTCCATTTTCAAGCGCTTCCGCTAAATCATTTTTTAGCGCATCACCTGCGACTTCTGTACCGATACAACCTGTTTTACCACATTTACAAAGCCGTTCTCCTGCTTTAAAACGAATATGGGCAAAATTTCCTGCTAAGCCTGTTCCTCCAATAATGGTCTGTCGATTGAGAATAATGCTTAAACCCAAATTTCGACTCACTTTAACCACTAATACATTTTCTACCCCTTTTGCGATGCCCAATACTTGTTCCGCAATGCCAATGGCTCTGGTATCATTGTCTAAAACAATAGGCAATGCTAATTCTTTTTCGAGGTGTTTTTTTAAGGAGTCATTATCATAATTAAAATAATTGATAGATTCTCCTGTGTGCCTATTCACACCGCCTGTCATTCCAATCCCTACACCGATTATTTGTTCCGCCTGAATTCCAGATGCTTTAATAGTCGTCTGGATAAATTGAGTGATTTCATTCAGACATGCTGGTGTATCTGTTAATTCAAACTGCCGATTTTTTGCTTGATGGACAGCTTCTAAATCTATACGTACAATACTAGCGTGAATGAATTTTTCCAAAATTTCAACTCCTACTACATAAAATTTATTGGTATTTAAGGCATAAGTTGTAGGTCGTCTGCCATTATCTGTTTCTTTTTTCCCTTCGGCAAGAATGTAGTTATTCTTTAATAATTCTTTCGTTAATTTAGTGCCAGTAGGAACGCTGGTTTTGATAAACTCAGAAATTTCGGGAATAGAAAGTGGTGAAGTGGATTTTGACAAATGCCGTATAATATTTCGTTGTTGTTCTAACTGCCGATTTCGAAGATTACTATTTTTAGTATCTGATAAAAATTCCAGCTTATCCATTGCTTAACTTATTTCTTTTTTCTAATTGATTTAGTATCTGGCTGTAAGTTAATAAAAAATATTAGAAACTAATTGATACTAAAGATAGAGTTGGATTTTTTCTTAAGGCAAAATATTAAGTAGTGTTTAAATAAAGTATGATTATTGCAAAACCATAGCATCAAACACCAATAAACCGTTGAAATCCGATTTTGAGGAAATGCTAAATAAACAACAACGAACTAAGTGATAGTAGTCTATTGAAGGGAATGGACGTGTCTGAAGAGCGGAATAATTTACTAAATGCAGAGAGAAAATGTATTCGAGACTGGAAACTGGCGGTAAGGACAATCTAAATGATAGTGTGTTTTAAGTAATGCTTATTTTAGCACTTAATTGCTTTATTAAAAGTTTTTATCTAAGTTAGTAAACGGTTACTTACGCCTGAGTACTTTCTATTGGCATTCAAATACAAAATTATGATAGATTATAAGCAATATATTACAATTGATTCTCGAAAAAGAAATGGTCAACCTTGTATTCGTGACCTAAGAATAACTGTGGGGGATATTTTAAGCTATTTAGCATCAGGTATGTCCACCGAGGAAATTCTGGCGGACTTTCCAAAATTAGCGAAGGAGGATATTTTAGCAGCATTGGCTTATGCTGCTGCTGCGCAAAATAATAGAGCCATATTGGAGACTGCTGCCTAGTGCTTGGTTTTAATAAAATGATGGGATATGATTTTGGTTGATAATAATCTTTCTTACCGAGTAGCGTCTATTTTGAAGGCGACGTACAAAGGTATTATACATGTTTCAAGTGTTGGTTTGGATGCGGAAGATGATTTGGTCTTGTGGGCATATGCTACCAATAATGAGTTAAGCATTCTTACTAAAGGTGCGGATTTTAATCATATTCAACAATTGAATGGTTTTCCACCAAAAATTATCTGGATAAGAAGTGGGAATGTTTCGACCAAGCATGTTGTCGGATTACTCGAAACTAGACAATTAGAAATAAAGCGATTTTTAGATGATACAGAATTGGGCTTGTTGGAAATTTGGTGAAGGACAGTTTATTTAAGTTGGTTCATGCGCTAGTATTTGAAAATCGTAGTATTGGAGGAGCTACTTTAGAAACAAGGATTTACCAAATTATAGATTTTTTTTGCTATTATTACAAAATATTATTTTGTCCTATAATACGATTTATGTTAATAAACTTTATGAAAAAAAGTATATAAATAGGGGAGAATACTAAC
>JAFMDF010000442.1 GCA_017857395.1 Bacteroidota bacterium
TGGATAATGAACAAGCTTTTATTGCGATGATGACGGTAATTATGTTGATGGTCGTTATTCTATTTGGGTTTTCTTATTTGGAATATCGGAGAATGGAAGGGGAATCCTGATTTTTAGGTGCTTAATTTTTGACAAGTTTACCAATACAGCATCTCCTAATAAATTGATAGAAATCCGTTGTTGATATAATCCGTTGTTGAAAAACATTTTGTAACAACGGATTATATCAACAACGGATTTACAATTTTTCACACATTAGCAGAGCTTTAAAATAATACCTTCTTTTTACCATTTTTTTGGACGTGTATTAAAGTGGTTGATTTATTCACGACCAATTTTTTATCTAACTACTAAAAGGTCAACGCTTTTTTTTTGGCTACTCCTCTATCTTATACCCTTTCTTTTTAGCCTGTTTTTTAATAGACAAAAGGATAGAATTTTCTAGATTAGTACTATCTTTTTTAATTTTACTTTGCGCTTTTTTATAGGTTTTTCGCTGCGCATTCAATTCTTTAATTTTCGCCTGAATAGCTGTTCTTTCCGCCTTTTTCAAGGCAATCATGGATGCTATTTCTGCTTCACTCTTTCCAGCTAATTCCTTTGGTAATACCTTTGCTTTCTTCAACACTTTTTTATCTTTTTCATAAGCATCTACCAAATCCCATTTGTCATTTTTATATTTTTTAGAACTTTTAAAAGCAGCTCTTTCTGCCTTATTGGCTATGCTATAAGTTGCTGCATTGGCATCTTGTTTTCTTTGGTTACTAGAATAAGTAGCCCCTTGTTCACCATAAGGGATATAAGTGGTGTTCAATTGGTCATTTAATTGGGAAATATCTTGGTCATAAGGCGTGGTTACATAAACCGTCGCTTTGTCCTGGTCTATATTCATAAATTCACCGCCAGTTATTTGTGCCCCTTTTAACCAGCCAGAATTCAACCCTTCTTTCCTATTTCCACAAAAAATAGTATTAATCATTATTCCCTTTTGCTTTGCCATACCGCAAGATTTTTCAAAAGGCATATTTCCTTGGTCAAACGGCTCATTTCCAGCAATGTAAATGAGCTGCAAAGCATTTTCATTATTTCCCCAATCTAAATCTGTCAAAGAAGTGTAAATAACTTGTCCACAATATTCATTACCTCCTTTAGTCGTCATCCCAAATAATTTTTCAGAGACTAAATCCATATCAGTCGTAAAAGGCGTCAATTGTCGAACATATCCTTTAAGAATAGAATTATTATCATTTCCATAATCGTATAAAGCAATTTCTAAATTAGGAGAATCTTCACCTTTTTGTACATTCGATAACTCGCCAATAATTTTCCATAATTGAGATTTAGCTTGTTCAATTAAGCCATCCATAGAATTACTAGTATCTAATAATAAAGCCACTTTAATGGTATTGGTGGAAGTCGTTTTCAAGTCTAAATTATCGGGTGTCGGAATGGTAAAAAAAGAAAATGACGTGTATGTATTCATCCAATATTTAGCGATACTCTGAGGTTTTGGAAAACTGAGAAACATGGCTATTAAGATAACCGTCAATCCAATTCGTTCATAAGCTTTTAAATTTTTCATATCGAGGTTTTTAATGTTTGAAAATGAGGTAATGAGTGAATGAGATGGATAAGTTGATGAGATTCAAGTCAGTAACCTCATCAACTCATTCCCTTAGTATACTCATTCACTTACTTCAAAAATCCATCAAAAAAATAAGAAAAAAAACCGATACTTTGTAAGCCTTACCTATAGAACAGTGAGTAGGTCGGTTCACTTTGTAAACGGGGCTTTTTAGGCATTTTTACAATAAAACAGCAATTTAAACTATTGTATATTTGTCTTGCTTATGAAGTTAACTATCAAAAAATATTTATTTCTACTCCTATGTTTAGGTTCCTGTTTGTTGCTGCAAGCACAGCAAAAGGACAAGGCATCCTATAAATCAAAAAAGCAAGTTTCTTCTATAGTTCAAGCTCGTTCCATCCGAACAACCGACCCAGAACGAGCCATTAAATTATTGGAATCCGTATTGGGGAAAGGAAAAAAAAGCGCCGATAATGCCACAAAAGCAGAAGCCTATGTTTTATTAGGAAATATTTATGAAGACATTGGTCAAACCAAATTGGCTTTGCAACGCTACCAACAAGCTCAACAACTATTAACTAGATTAAAATTACCAGAACTAACAGCCACCAATCATTATCGCATGGGGCAGTTGTATTTAACCTTGAATAACTTAAAATTAGCCAATCAAAATTTTAATACGGCTTTAGGTTTGGCTCAATCTGCAGCCTTGCGCTTACAATGTCGAGAAGCATTAGCAGATGTAACCATTCAATCAGGAGATTTACCCGAAGGCTTGCGCTTGTATAATGACTTATTGGTGCCCTCAAAAAAAAGTCCGCCTTTGGATAGCCTGACTTACGCTCGCATAGAAGCCAAAAAAGCACGCATTTTTTTACGGCAAAATAATCGGGCACAAGCGGAAGCATCCTACCTAAATTCTATCAATCGAGTTAATAATAAAACCCAGAAAGTTTCTAAAAAGGATTATGAATTAATTGAACAAACCAACCAAGCCTTACAAACGGATGATGTAACGGATAGTGTAAAAATCAAGCTAAGTCAGACGAGCTTAGCCGCGCAAAAAAAACAGGATTTCCCAAGGGATATTCAAATTAAAGAGAATTTACAATTAGCCGATTTATATGCCGAACGTGGCGAAGTAGCAACCGCAGAGTCTTATATTCTTGCCTCAGAAAATTTAATCAATGATGCCGTAAATCCTATTCAAAAAGCGGCTGTTTTTAAGAAAGCTTCTGAGCTAAAAAGTCAAAAAGGAGAATATGAATTGGCTTTGGTGGAATATAAAAAATATGTTGCTGAAAATGAAGTTGCTTTCCAACAACAACAAAAAGCTTTAAATCAGCAAATAAGTATTTTAGAAACCCAAAAGAACATTGATTTATTAGAAAAAGATTATGAAGTAGCAGAAAAAGAAGATGCGCTATTTAGGAATCAAATTCAAATTCAACAACTCGTCATTGGTTTTCTATCTTTGCTTTTATTAGCAGCAATAGCGGCATTTTATTTCATTATGAAAAATGTCAAAGCACGTCGAAAAGCCAATCAATTACTCTATTTAAAGTCTTTGCGCAATCAAATGAATCCTCATTTTATTTTTAATGCTTTAAATAGTGTCAATAATTTCATTGCTAAAAATGATGAACGTGCCGCCAACAAATTTCTAACTGATTTTTCAAAATTAATGCGAATGGTGCTGGATTATTCTCAAAAGGATTTTGTGAGTTTTGAGGAAGAATTCCAGTTAATTGAATTATATCTCAAGTTAGAACACCTTCGATTTAGAGACAAATTTGACTATACTATTGAAAAAGATGCCACTATTAAAGCAGTAGATATTGATATTCCTCCGATGCTAATTCAACCATTCCTAGAAAATGCTATTTGGCATGGCTTGCGGTATAAAGAAGAAAAAGGTCAATTGCTATTTTCTATTAAACAAGAAACGGATAACTTAATAATAGGCATTCAAGATAATGGAATCGGTCGAGTCAAATCCAAGCTTTTAAAAACTAAAAATCAGCAAAAATATAAAAGTACAGGCTTGAATAATGTGCAAAAGCGAATTGCTTTGATTAATGAAATTTATGGCAAAAATTATACGTTAAACATTAACGATTTAGTAACTGACTCAATCGACTCAGGCACTATAATCGAAATTTGCATCCCTTTAAATTAATCCCAAAGCCATGAAAAAAATAACCGCCATTATAGTAGAAGATGAATTAGATAGTCGAGAAACGTTGCGCAATTATGTAGGCAAATATTGTAAGGAGGTGCGTATTGTGAGTGAATGTCCAAACATCCAAACCGCACAAACTGCCATTGGTATTCATCAACCAGATTTAGTTTTTCTCGATATTGAAATGCCTTATGGCAATGCTTTTGATTTATTGGAACAATTAGAAACCATTGATTTTGAAATCATTTTTATTACTGCTTTTGACCAATATGCCGTTCAAGCTTTTAACCTCTCTGCGGTACATTATTTATTAAAACCGCTGGACATTGAAGAATTAATCTCCGCAGTAGACAAAGCCAAATCTCGTATTGAAAAAAGCCAAAAAATCAACCAATCTAAAATTTTGTTGGAAAATATGGCGGCTTTAAACACCCAACAACAAAAAGTCGTATTGCCTTTACTAGATGGTTTTGAAGTGGTCAAATTATCTAATATACTCTATTGTGAAGCACAGGATAACTTTACTTGTTTCTACTTTACCAATCATAAAAAATCCTTGATTTGTCGCAAATTAAAGTTTTTTGAAAATACCTTGACCCCTCATCGTTTTTGCCGAGTGCATCGCTCTTATTTGATAAATTTGGAATATGTGAAGCGTTATTTAAAAGGGAAAGGCGGGTCAGTCGTTTTGGAAAACGGAGTAGAAATTCCTGTAGCAGTGGCTCGAAAAGGGACATTTTTGGAGCAATTTAAATAACCACATCATCGAAAAACGATGAATGATGAACTCTAAACGATGAATAAAACTTGACCATGCATATTCTCCACAGCCATCTTGTTCCAGTAAATATTCAGGAAATTCGCCTAAGTGACTATGCTATTGGTATTTTTCCACAAATACCTTCTCGAAAAGGGCTGAAAAAGGCGATAAAAAATGGACAAGTTTATATTAATGATACAAAAGCAAATACAGGTACTTGGGTGGAAACAGGGCAAAAAATAGAATTGGTAGCCCTCGATAAAAAACCTCCTAAAATTTACCAATTAGACCTTCCTGTTATTTATGAAGATGACCAATTAGCAGTGATTCACAAACCCGCAGGTATAATCGTTAGCGGTAATCAATTTCATACCATTCAAAATGCTTTATTGCATAATTTAAGGGTTTCCAAAGCAGTTGATGCTTTCCAATTACCTCGCCCTGTTCATCGCTTAGACCATGCTACCAGTGGCTTATTATTAATAGCTAAAACGACAGCTGCTAATATTTATTTAAGTCAACAATTTAAAATTAAAACTATTCAGAAAAGGTATCAGGCTATCGTTATCGGGCAACTAGCTCAATCAGCAGGTTTCATTAATCAGCCAATTGAGACGAAAGAAGCAATGACAAAATATGAAGTTATCCAGACAGTGCCTTCTTTAAAAACAGGTCATTTATCCTTATTGAATTTGTCTCCGTTGACAGGTCGAACGCATCAACTACGCATTCATTTAGCTGGTTTAGGGCATCCTATTTTAGGAGATAAATTATACCATAATGATGCTCCATTATTAAAAGGAAAAGGGTTGTTTTTAGCGGCAGTTGAGTTGACTTTTGAGCATCCTATTAGTGGTAATAAAATGAATTTTAATATAACTGCGCCTGCTAAATTTGCTTACCGATTGGCGCAAGAAAAACGGCGGTGGATGATACAAAATTAGATGTATTAATATAAATTTAACCTATAAATGATAGAATGCAATGTTTAAAAGTCAATATTTTACAAATTTATTATTCATCGTTTATGATTTCTATTTCATCGTTTCCTTATACGTTAAACCACTAATCAATTAATTTAAACACAAAGAATTCCAGTAGCTTTTCCAATTCTTCTGTCTTTCCATTTTCCATATTTATATCCGTTAATTTAGGTAAATGTTGGGCAAAATACATTTGATTATTAGACATTTCTAACAGATTACTTGCCAAGGTGTTAGGATATGGAAAATCTGGATTGACGGCAGAAATAATATCTGCAATCTTTTGTCCTAAAGCTTTATAAGGCGTAAAAAAGCCCATTTTATTTTCTTTATCCACATCGCTAATATGATAAGCTTTAATGCCTTCTTTAATTACAATATTATGCAGTAAATCTCGGTCAATATATTCTGCTGGTGTGGCTAAGCGAATCGTATCTATAATGGTTTTTATTGTTATTCTTAATCTTCTTCTAGGGTCAATGACATTCATCGAATTAAAGTCTATTCGAAACCGAACCCATTCCCAATACCAAGAAACTAGATAAACCAATAGGGCATGTTTGTTTTCAAAATAGCGATAGATAGATGCTTCGGTGGAACTCATCGCAGTCGCTAATTTTTTAAAAGTAAAACTCTCAATGCCAATTTTATCAATTAAAATAATGCCTTCCTTAATGATTTTTTTACCCAACTTTGTTTCCTGTGGGTCTCGAAGGTATAGATTAGAATTCACTTTTATTTGAACCGAAACAGCCATAATTGTACTATTAAGTATCTTAAATACTACAAAGTTAACAGAAAAGATAGCTTTACTATAATTCAAGGGGTGAAAAATATTATTCTTTAAAATTTCGCCTATTGAAAATAGGGGTAGATTTTGAAAAAATGATGGAATAGTCTATCAGATTTTTAATAAAAATGCTAAGTAAGAGTGTAAAATTAAACTATGCATTTAGTATCTTTAGCATTATGCATCCGTGCTCAAAATGTCGTACAACTCAGGAGTTGTACGACATTTTGAGATGCGCCCGTGACAAATCAAATAGAACTTGTTCAACTTATTTTTTATCCGTTACTTAGCAAACATATTTAGTACAATATCTTTCGT
>JAFMDF010000443.1 GCA_017857395.1 Bacteroidota bacterium
AAACAATAAGTAACAAACAATTCGTGGGGAAGCATAATTCGTGGGGAAAGCAAAACAATAAGTAACAAACAATTCGTGGGGAAGCATAATTCGTGGGGAAAGCAAAAATCCGTAAGCAGAAAATGACCTCATCCTAACAATTATTTCCTAAAAAATCCGCATCTTGCAGCCACATAAAAATCCAAAATCAATATAAAATCAGCAATTAATATGGCAAAAGAATACATCAGTATCCGCAATTTAAAGTTCATGTTACATGAGGTATTAGACCTCAATACCATTAATAGTTTACCAAAATATCAAGACTACGACGCAGAAGCTTATGATATGGCGATAGATACCATCAAGGATTTATCCGATACCTATCTCTATCCTATTTTCACCGAAATGGATAAGAAAAAAGCTTATTATGAGGAAAAAGATGGAGAAGTAAAAGTCCATCCTGGACTGCAAAAAGCCATTAAAGCCTTAGGAGATGGTGGATGGATAGGCCCTTATACAAGTTATGAAAAAGGCGGGCAACAAATGCCGCAATTATTACTTAATACCGCCAAACTTATTATGAATGCAGCCAACGCCAATGCGGCGGCTTATACCTTATTAACGGATGGTGCATCCAATTTAATTAGAGCCTTTGGCAGTCAGGAATTGCACGATGCGTATGTGCCTAAAATGATGGCAGGGGATTGGCAAGGAACGATGTGTTTGACTGAACCACAAGCAGGAAGTTCTTTATCTGATATTACCACAAGTGCTTCGCCGAATGAAGATGGATCGTATAATATCAAAGGACAAAAAATCTACATTTCTGGTGGAGATTATGAGACGACCGAAAACATCATCCACTTAACTTTAGCCAGAATGGATGGCGCTCCTGCTGGAACAAAAGGGATTTCTTTATTTGTGGTACCTAAATATCGAAAAGCAGTAGATGGTGTCGTAAAAAATGATGTAACGACGGCTGGTTTATATGGTAAAATGGGGCAGAAAGGCTATGTCGCTGCACATTTGATGATGGGGGAAAGGGATGATTGTAAGGGCTATTTAGTCGGTGCGCCTAATCGAGGCTTACCATATATGTTTCAGATGATGAATGAAGCGAGAATTGGAACGGGCGCAATGGCAGCAGGGACTGCAAGTGCGGCTTATTATGCTAGTTTGCAATATGCCAATGAACGTCCACAAGGTCGGCATCCGTCTAATAAAGATGCTACTCAGCCACAAGTTTTAATCATTGAACACGCCGATGTTCGACGAATGTTGTTGTTCCAAAAGGCGATTACGGAAGGCAGCATTGCTATTGTTCAACTTTGTGCAGCTTATTCGGATATTGCAGAAAATGCAACAGGCCAACAAAAAGAAGATGCCCATTTATTATTGGAATTATTAACGCCTGTGGTTAAATCTTTCCCTTCTGAATGGGGGAATTTATCGGTTAGTGCAGGCATGCAAGTATTGGGTGGTGCGGGTTATACTGATGATTTTCCATTGGAACAATATTACCGAGATATACGAGTGAATGCCATTTATGAAGGTACAACGACCATTCATGGTATGGATATTTTAGGTCGAAAAGTGATGTTGGAAAAAGGAAAAGCCTTAAAATTAATCTTGCAAGAAATGAAAGGAACGATGGCTAAAGCTAATGCTATCGACTCCTTAAAATCTTATGCGGGTCAACTAGAGACTGCTGCCAAAACTTTACATAGCACGACTATGCATTTGATTGATGTAGCGATGAAGAACAAACCTGAAGTCTTTTTGTCAGATGCTACTTTATATTTAGAATTCTTTGGTATTGTAACGGTTGCTTGGTTATGGTTGAAGCAAGGAGAAGTTGCTCAAAAAGCGATTGACGCTGGTGCGGAAGGGGATGATTATTTATTCTACCAAGGAAAAGTGCATACGATGAAATATTATTTTGAGTATGAGTTACCGAAAATTCAAGCTTTGCGAGATCGGTTAGTAAGTGAAGAACGCTTGACTTTGGATATTGATTCTGCTTTTATTAATTAAAACAGTTGTCAGTTGCCAGTTACCCGTTGTACAAACTGGTAACTCGCAACTGGCAACAGATTTCTATCGCTTATTCTTCTTCCCCTTCTTCTTACCTTTTTTTCCCTTCTCCTTTTTAGGCAAACTTTGGAATTGCTCCAACTGAGCAGGCGTTAAAATTTGAGCTAATTCAGCGTCAAAAGCTGCTTTTTCTTGCTGGCGCTCCGCTTTTAATAACTCCTTCTCTTCTTTGGATAATTTCTTTCTATCTACTTTTTGATTTGGTGCTTGCTACAAAAACAGCTTATATACCGCATCTTGTTGGTTCGCATCTAACCCTAAGGTCTCCGTTAATTTTTCGGTTCTTTTTTCCGCTCTCATTTCAGGAGTAGCTTTTTCTTTGTTTTTACCCTTACCTTTTCCTTGCCCCTTTTTACCTTTCCCTTTATTTTTTGCCTTTCCCTTTCCACGACCTTCTTTACCTTGAGCACCTCCTCTTTGTCCACGATTCGCTTTCTTTTCAGTCTCTAATTTTTGAAAAGTTTCTAGTTGAGCAGGCGTTAAAATAGCGGCAATTTTATTATCCATTTCTGCTTTACCCGCTTTACGTTCTGCTCGAAAAGCTTCTTTTTCTTCTTGACTTAAGTCTCGCATGTTTTTGCCACCCGCTTTTCTATTTTGCTGTTGCTCCGCAAAGATTTCTTTTAACTGAGTTTGCTGCGCTGTAGATAAATTTAATTCGGTCGTTAACTCGGCAACCATTTTTTCAGCTCGCATTTCTGGTGAAGGTGGGCCACCTCTTCTTTGCGCATTTACAAAAATGGTGGTCATTAGTAAGAACGATAATACTATTAACTTTTTCATAATCAATTATTTTGTCTGGATGATAGAATTTGTTTACATCCTATTAGACAGCAAATTTTTCAAAAACCTGCCTTTCAAAATGTTAATATCGGTTAAGGGTTTCTTAAAGTTATTTAAACCATAAATTATTTAATGTCCAATTGCTTTGATAGTTCCAAAACCATTTTCCGCAATTCCCCCAACTCTCGATAAATCGCATTACTCTTTACATAATCCTGCATCGGCAAAACGGGTGAACCTGCATAGATTCCAGGTTTGGTGATATTATTTATCACGCCTGCTCGATGTACCAAATACGTATTATCGCAAATTTCTACATGGTCTTTTATCATTGTTCCACCACTCGCCACTACCCTATTGCCCAATATACTTGAGCCTGCACACAAAAAACCTGATAAAATAATGCAATTTTCACCCAATTTCACATTATGCGCAACGTGGCACATATTATCAAAAATGCAGCCGTTACCAATAATGGTTGCGCTGTATGTTCCTCGGTCAATCGTATTTAAAGCACCAATGGTTACTTTATTACCGATAATGACCTTCCCTGTTTGCGGTATTCGATGATGGTTAAAATATTGATCTTGAGCATAACCAAATCCTTCTCCACCAATAACGGAATTTGATAAAATCAAACACTCCTCTCCTATTTCGCAATCCCAGCCAATGATGGTGCCTGGGTGAATAGTTACCTTATCGCCAATTTTTGCCCCATGTTCAATAACTACATTTGCCATTATCCTACAGTCTTTTCCTAATACCACATCTTTTTCGATTACTACATTTGGGCCTATGCTTGTTCCTTTGGGAATCACTACACTTTCGTGAATAATGGCAGAATCATGAATGGTTTTCCAACCCGCTTGGGTGTAGTCATGGTCTCCATACTTTTGTTTTAAACGGGCGTGAGAGACGCCGATATTATTGCTTAAAATGAATGCTGTTTCGGCTGTATTTGGTGGTATAAATTTAACTAGTTTTTTTGGTAGGACAATTAGCGCTACTTTATTTCTTAGTGCTGTGGTTAAGGAAGATTGGTTTGGAGCAAAAACTAGGTCTCCGCTTTTTCCTACTTCAAAGGCTGCTATGTTTTGGATGATTGCTGCTTTGTTTCCTAGTAATTGGGCTAATTCGTCTTTGGGAGTGCTGTCTTCTAATATTTGTTGTGCGGTTATTTGCATATTGGGATTTTTCTATTTTTTGATTATGCTTATGGCGCAAAATAGGAATTTTTTGTAAAATGGGACGTTAATAGATTCCTGCGGAATGATGAGAGGCGTGGGAGTCAGATGTTAATGGATTCCTGCGGAATTAGGCACTAAAACCTCTAAAGACAAAGGCAAAACCCTAAAATGCAAATCGGCTTCTAAATAATACCCTTCCCCATCAATATGAACAGGCATCGGTTTTTTACCGATTATTTTAATGTCTTTTCCGGTATAAGAGGTTACTAAGCTACTCTTGTGAAAAGAAGCATTAAAAAATCGCCATAGGCTAAATAAATAGCGCCATTTGGGGGCTTTTTTGACTAATAAAATATCTAAGAGGCCATCATCGAATTTAGCTTGTGGAGCAATGACAAAATTATAGCCAAACATTTGGGCATTCGCTACTTCTATGACTAAACATTCCGCCGTAATCCTTTGATTATCAATAATTATTTGATATTTTTCAATGGGATAAGACCATGCTTCAAGTATCGCAAACTTGGTGTATGCCCACAAGCCTCTTAGGGTACTTTGTTTGGCTTTGTAAGCAACTAAAGCATCAAAACCTGTACCGCCTAAATTAACAAAAGGTCGCCCATTTAATTGACAAGTATCAATTATAATTGGCTTAGCGGTATTCAATATTTGAATGGCTTTTCGAATATTTCTACCCAAACCTAAATGCATCGCAAAGCCATTGCCTGAACCACCTGGTAGAATGCCTAATTTGACTTTTGTTCCTATTAATGCACTTGCTACTTCATTTACTGAACCATCTCCGCCTACTGCTACTACTATATCATAATTTTCAGCTACTGCGGATTTCGTTAACTCAATGGCATGACCAGCCGCTTCGGTGAAAGCAATATCATACGCAAACTTATTTTTATCAATATATTTTTCAATTAAGGCAGGGACGTTTTTTTTACGACTTAATCCAGAGAAGGGATTAATAATGAATCTAATTTTTTGTTGGCTCAATGTACGTTTTGTTTAGTAATTGATTTTATTTGTGCGCTCCTTAAACTACGCCAGCAATTTCTTGTGGTAATATACTTACCTATTCTCTCGGTGCAACTCTGTGTTTTTCTCTGTGAAACTCTGCGGCATAACTCTTCAATAGTTGTTACACAGAGTTACTCGGAGTTCTCACAGAGTTTCGCAGAAGCAAAATCTTGGATGTGTATTTTATGCTTAAAGCTGCTCAGGCTAGAAGCCTAAGCTACTGCAAACTAGTTTGGTGGGGACAAAAATAAGCCAATTTTTAAAAATGCGCCTGTATTTAAATCTGGTTCAAATATATCATCAAAATTCAAGACATTTAAATATTCGGAATCAAAATTTATTTGTACCCCTGCGTGAATATTTGCCCAAATCCAAGGGCGAATTTGTCGTTCAAATTTAGCCCCAAAGTTTAGTTCTGTATGGCTGAAATAATAATCTTCATTCACCGAAGTGTTCTCTCCTCTTAAAGCATAAGCGGCACTAGAGAATTCAGGTCCAAACAGCAATAAACTTCTTGGATTAAAATTGTAGCGCATCAAAATAGAAACAGGGAAGGCCGCTTCTAAACCCCATCTTTCATTATAAGTTCGATTGTACAAGAAAAAAGGGATGGCTATTTTTCTAGTATAATTATCTGAGTAAAGGACACCTATTCCCCACTCTAAATCTTCTCTTTTTTTAACGCCCCAAATAGCAGATAATCTAATTTGTCGATAATAAATATCTGTATTAACTATGCCACTATAATTGCCATTATAAGCTACTCTTGCTTGAATACCCAAATAATTTTTTTCGCTAATGGACTGTAATAAATAAGCGGTTAGTCTCGAACTTTTCAGGGTTGTTCCATCAATTAAGTTAAGTTGTTGGGCAAAAACTGGTTGAATGAAATTTAATTGGTATTGTTCTTGAAAATGGTCTACGCCTATTAAAAATTTAGTTTTGGGTTTGATAATAACAGGTATTTTTAAACGCAATCTCAATCGACTTAAACTACTGACTTTACTAGGGTTAATACCTGTCGCAACTTCATCGGGCGTAAAATTACCGCCTGATGTTAATTTATATTCTATTAATAATCCTTTACCAGGTGATTTATTAATAACCCCTGGTGTGCAAATACAACCTGCTTCTTCTGCTTCAAAATCAAAATCGGATGGAATAAAAACGGGAGCAGGTTGTGCTATTAATGGCATTTGTATAATAAAGCAGCAAGGTAATAGCCAAAAAAAACTACTTAAAATATTGACAATCAATTTTTTAAAAAAAATATTTTCTGTTATTTGCTGCTCGTTTTTATGCATAGGTTATATCCTTTGAGGTTTTCGGTTATTAGTTTCCAACGAATTTAGCAACTATTCTTAGTAACCGCAAAAAATATAGAATTATTGTTTTAGCATAAAAAAAAGAAGCCCTTGGTTGAAGACAACCAAAAGGCTTTTTATCAAAAGGAAAAAGTATATTTTGATAGCAGTTTTAAAAAGTTATTGGAGGGGGGTATCCAACAACCAAAACCACTTACTTACTAACTTTTATGAGGGGATT
>JAFMDF010000444.1 GCA_017857395.1 Bacteroidota bacterium
AACAATTAGAGCCCATTTTAGAAAGTAAACAGCAACTATTAACCATTATGGTTGTAGAGATTTGTGAGAATGTAAGATCTATGGGTAATAATTCATTGGTATCGATAAATGGGGAACAGGTTAATCAACAGTTAATTCAAAAGTATAGAGGAAAATTGTATGAATTAGGGGAGAATACCCTGATTGCTACTTTTGAGGGCCCAAGCAAAGCAATACATTGTTGTCTTGACTTTCAAAATGCCATGCAGGCGGTAAACATGCACTTAAAAGCGGGAATTCATATTGGGGAATGCCTGATTATGGACGATAAAATAATAGAAACAGAAGCTGTCAATAAAGTTAAAAAAGTTAAGCAACTCGCCCAAGCAAATCAAATTATTGTCACACAAACTGTTAAAAATTTATTACCAGATGCAGGCTTAAAATTTACGGCGAGTAGCCATGATCAAAATGTTTATTTATTACCCAATTTATTCATCGTAGAAGATAAATATTCAGAATCATTGCCACTTTCTACGAACCCAAAAAACACCTTACAAAAAAATGGATTTGTATTGGAAAGCGTCCTACAATCTATTGATGAAAATTTGAGTGATGAATATTTTAGTGTAGAGATGCTATGTCGAGACATCGGCTTCAGCGAGCGACAATTACAACGTAAACTTAAAGCAGTTACCAATAAATCTCCCAACCAATTAATTCGTTCTGTTCGTTTGCATAGAGCCAAAGAATTGCTACTCGATAATAATAATAATAATAATATTGCAGAGGTCGCTTATCAAACAGGTTTTTCTAATCCTTCTTATTTTTCTAAATGCTTCAAAAAAGAGTTTAATATCAGTCCATCTGAGCTATTATCTTGATGCTTGTTTGATAACAAGCTTATTGATTCAATTATTTCTTAAAGTGGGGTCCATCGAATAAGCCTTTTCCAATAAAGATTGAGCATTAGCAATATCTCCTTGTTCTTGAAAAGCAATACCCATAAAGTAGTGAATTTCTGCGTTATAGGGGTCGAATGTTAAGGCATTTTTATAGCTTTCAATTTTTTAGATAATAGTGTCCAGTAAGACATCTGGCAACTGCAAAAATCCCAATAGGAAATCATGGAAAATAAGACACGTTATTTTCCACCCTTTATTTTAAATGATATTTTCAGCTTAATTACACCGAGCCAAAGCCTTATTACTCCAAAGGTCTGCGACTATCGCAGAAGTTGCCTTCTTAACTGGATTTACTACTCCTTCTTATTTTTCAAAAGTTTTTAAAAAGGAATTTGGTATTCGACCGTCGGAATTATGATAACCACCCGACGAATTGTCGGAAATGTACTAGTTGTGTCGGTTTTGTCACAGCCTACTTGTCGGAATCTTTATGCTTATCGTCGGTTTTGTGCTACCCCTCAAGTAGGTTTTACGGGTAACTTTGTTTTGAAAAAGATAAACAAAAATATAAAGTATGAATGGCATCAATAACTACTTGTTTTGCGGCTATTCAAAAAGCCTTACAACCTTCTCTAATAGGAAAAATTTATGCGGATACCACTAGGTTTAGCTACCGATTTCTCACACTTAGAAACAAGATAGGAATAGGTCTAGTACTATTTTACATTCCTTTATTGGCACAAAATCAGGTAATCAAACTCAATTCGAATTTGGATAATAAGAGACACGAATCCTAGATAGGAAATTAGGCAGAAATTAAATTAAAAAAAATAAAAAAGGATGAGAGCATCTACTAACATCTGTTTCGCAGCAATAAAAACGACCTTCCTAAAAAAGGCATTTTTATCAATAGTTTTAGCATTACTAATCATCTTCGGTCTACCAGCCCAAGGCACCCCTCAGCCAGTCAATACCACCGAAAAGATAGACCTAGCGTCCGTCCCGCCTGTCGTCCAAGCAGGAATCAGCAAAGCGCTCAACCAAGCGACCCAAAAAGCGGAAGAAGTCCACTTATCTAATCCAAACTTTAAATCACACTTCACCAAAACTGCCGTCTCTTTGAGTCCCAAAGGCAATGATTTAGTGTGGGAATGGCAACTCAAATCTATCAATGGACAAGCAGCGATACCTGTTAGCCCACTTTTAAGAGATGCCTATCAAAAAGAATTGATTGATTACGACCGTGGTAACATTACCGAACGTTATGTCTTTCATCGTGCTAGTATTGAACAGCAGTTTATCATTAATGAAATGCCAGAGGAAGGTCATTTGACGATAGAAGGTGATATTCTAACTGCAGGTACTTTTCGAGAAGAAAACGATCACTGGCTCTGGGCGAATGATAAAAGTAGTGTCAAACTCGGGCAACTCTACGTCTATGATGCGACAGGGGCAACCATCCCCGCTGATTTTGAGGTATGTGCGGATTATACTGCTATTACGATTGAGGAAGACGCCTTAGCGACAGCGACTTTTCCCGTAACGATTGACCCTGAGATAGGACCAGATGACTTTCGGATTAGCTTTATGGGGGCGAATGGAAATTCTAATTTTGATGCCCAGCGACCTGCGGTGAGTTACAATAGCCAAGAAAATCGATACTTAGTGGTGTGGGATGGAGACGAGGCGGTCGGAGGAGTCATCAACGATGAATATGAAATTTACGGGCAATATATTAATACGGATGGCACTACATTCCTTGGTCGATTTCGCATTAGTTCTATGGGGGAAGATGGTCAAGCACAATTTGATGGTATAGATCCAGATGTCAGCTACAATCCTGTTACTAATCAACATTTAGTCGTATGGAGAGGTGACAATTCCACAGAGAATGATTTACAAATCTGGGGTCAATTTGTTGATAACCTGACCCAACTGGTAGAAAGTGACTTTCAGATTAGCGAGACGGGAGCAGTAGTCAACGAAAACCCCCAATTAAAAA
This sequence comes from Bacteroidota bacterium, assembly GCA_017857395.1. GTDB lineage: Bacteria > Bacteroidota > Bacteroidia > Chitinophagales > Saprospiraceae > JAFMDF01. Next base: position 2,887 of record JAFMDF010000444.1, read on the forward strand.
ATGGGCCAGCAATTACCTACAATGCGACGGACGATGAATTTTTAGTCGTATGGACAGGAGATGCGGGTAGTGGTGAATCTGAAATTTTCGGGCAAATATTAGGCGGTACAGGCAGCGTGGTCGCCGATGATTTTCAAATTAGTGAACAAGGACCTGACGGAAATACCGCTTTTCCAGCTGGGCAACCTGACGTCATCTACAATATACAGGACAATGAATATCTTGTCGTGTGGCAAGGACAAGATAATGCTGGTCAACTCGTTCAGTCAGAAGTGGAAATATACGGTCAATTATTAAATAATACAGGAGCTGAGATCGGAACTGATTTCCGCATCAGCGATATGGGAAACGATGGTAATGGGCTATTTGATGGGCTTGCTCCAGCGGTAGCTTACAATTCTATTCAGAATGAGTATCTAGTTGTTTGGGCGGGCGATGATAAAAATAACAGCGATTTTCAAATCTATGCCCAACTACTGGATGCCGCAGGAGCAGAGATTGGCGACAATGACATGCAAATCAGCGATATGGATGATGGGGCTGGTAATGGCAACAGTCAGCTTGTCTTTTCCGCAGAAAGCCCATCCGTGCGTTATAGCCCTATCGAGAATAAATACCTCGTCATCTGGGATGGAGATAATGGTGGTAATCAAGTCGAAGCCTTTGGGCAAGTGCTTGATGCCTCCTTAAAGGAGCTATCTCCCAATGACTTCCGCATCAGTACGATCGATGACAACTTCAATGAGTTGGGCGAAATAAGAGTGAATGCCTTGGCTTTTAATTCTACCGATGGTACTTTCTTCTCCGTCTGGTCAGGAGAAGATACGGGTACGAATGAAGAATTTGAGATATTCGGGCAATTTCTGGATATATCCACCATCAAGCCTAGTGGACAATTTAGAATTAGCACCCAAGGTTCAGCTAATAATGCTGCCTTTGACGCAGTAGACCCAGCTATCGCTTACAATAGTCAGGACAGTAATTACTTGGTCGTATGGTCAGGCGGGCTCGCCGTTGGTAGCCCAGGAAATCAAGAATTTGAAATCTTTGGTCAATTGATTTCTGATGAAGGAATAGAGATTGGAGCAGATTTTCGGATTAGTGATATAGGTGTAAGTGGTAACACAATGGAGGATGCGATTACCCCCGATGTTGCTTATAATGCTACGGATAATAATTACTTAGTAGTCTTTAGTGCGGATGATGTTTCTTTTGGAGCCAATAATGAATTTGAAATCTACGGACAATTCTTGGACGAGTGTGGGAATGAAATTGGTGTCGATGACTTTCGTATCAGTTTCAATGGGCCTACTGATGATGCAGAATTTGATGCCTTTAATCCAAATGTTGCCTATAATTCCACCCGCAATGAATTTCTCGTCGTCTGGCATGGAGATGATAATAGATTGACATTGGTTAATAATGAATTTGAAATCTTTGGACAAGTTGTAGATGAGGTAGAAGGTTTGGTTTTTACTGGTAACATAAGATTCAGCGACATGGGCCCTGATGGTAATTCTGATTTTAATGCCTTTAATCCAAGTGTTGCCTATAACTCCACGAGCAAAGAATATCTCGTCGTTTGGGAAGGAGATGATAATACGGGTGGTTTAGTAGAGGGTGAATTTGAAATCTTTGGTCAACGGGTCAGTGGATTGGGACAAGAAATTGGCAGTGATTTTCGGATTAGTAATCAGGGATTTGATGGGAATGTGCTCTTTGATGCAGAGGATCCCGTAGCAGCTTTCAATAGTACGGATAATGAATATTTGGTGGTCTGGAATGGTGATTTTAATTCTGGTAATGCCGTTGCAGGAGAAGACGAAATTTTTGGGCAGTTACTCGCAGCGGATGGTACGGAAATCGGTGCTGATTTTAGAATAAGTGATATGGGGTTCGATGGTTTCACTAATACTGATGCTACTGCTCCAGCTATTACTTACAATGATGTTAATAATAATTATCTCGTAATTTGGGAGGGATATGATCTCATATTCCTTGATACTTCAACCCAAGACGAGTTGGAAATTTATGGGCAATTTATCAACTCAACTGGGGCTGAGATTGGCGACAATGACTTTCGTATCAGCGAGCAAGGCCCTGATTTTAGTCCATCATTTGATGGAATTACTCCTGCGTTAGCTTTTAATCCGCTCAATAATAACTTTTTGACCGTTTGGGCAGGCGATGATAATGTAGAAATTGTGAATGATGAATTTGAAATCTTCGGTGAACTAATTTCAGCGCAAGCCGCCAACGACTGCCCCGAACTGTTAACCGACACCGAATTGGGCGATCCCATCCCTACCCGTTTATACGAAGCCATCAATACCATCACCTCGACGGGAACGGTCGAAACTGGTAATAATGTCACTTTCCAAGCGGGTGAAAACATTACCCTCAATGCAGGTTTTACCGTAGAAGCAGGCTCAACCTTTTCAGCGACTATCGGAACACCAAGCTGTTTTACCGTTCAAGAATTGACCAATGACGACATGGAATATCGCATGGAATTATCTGAAGTGGAAACGGCTTCCATTATTGAAAATATCACCTTAATTGCCCAACCCAACCCATTTCACTCTGAAACACAACTCCGTTTTCAACTACCAGAAGAACAATCAGTTAGCATGCAGCTATTTGACCAAATGGGTCGCTTGGTGCAAACAATTCTTCCAATACAAAGTAGAGCAGCAGGTGAATATATGGTCACGCTACGCAACGAACAGGGACTTCGAGGTATGTACTTTGTGGTCTTGCAGACCAAAAAAGAACGGGTAATACAGAAGGTATTAGTGACCAATTATTAAGTACTAAGGTAGAATAATTTATCAAGCAGCATCAAGCTAATGGAATAATGATAACCAGCTGACTAAATGTCGGAAATGTACTAGTCGTGTCGGTTTTGTACTACAAAGACTGTCGTAAAACTGTTAGTCAACGTCGGATTTGTTCTACAAATCAGCCGTATTTGACTGTAATTTTGCGTGGTAGAAACTATTATTTAAGGTCCATCTAACAACATTAGAAAACCGTGCGGCTGAACCCCATAGTGAAACACAGCCATTTCAATCCGCTGATTTACAATTGAACGTTTTTCCTAACCCAACCAATGTTAATACAGAAATACACGTTGAACTACCCAATCCAACCACGCTTAATATTCAGCTATTCGACCAAAACGGAAAACTATTGCAACAACTATTACCTCAGCAAGAAAAAAGTGCGGGAGAATTTCAGATGGATATTCCTATTTCACAGATACCTATTGGGATGAATTATATCATCTTACAAACAATTGACAGATAGATAGTTCGAAAAATAATTCGAATTAGATAAGGTCATTCATTCGTAAAACAAATAAACCGTTTACGGATGGAATGCATTAAACCATAGCTTGCTATCGAGATTAGCAACGACTAATCAATAATCAACGCTTTACTAAATCAAGACAAGCTTTTTTAAGGGTCAAAACGCACAAAACCAGTAATGCAAGCCCTTTTTTATTTTTTTTAATCTTTTTTTTGACTAAAAATAGCACAAAAAATCAACTTATTATTCACTATCAATCACAAAATACACAACTAACCATTTGATTATCAATCATAAAACAATTAGTAACCAACAATTAAATTATCACAAAAGCCTCTTTTTGTACTTTATATAACTCTCCTTTGCCCGTATCTTTGTAGTGTGTTAAGTAATTAACGCAAAAGCTAATAAAAGA
>JAFMDF010000093.1 GCA_017857395.1 Bacteroidota bacterium
TTATCAAAATATCTACTGCTCCATTCGATACTTCACAGTCAGGCTCTTTGATAATCTTAGCCTCAGCTATAAAACAATCTGGGCAAGAATCCGCTAAATTAAAATTAACTATTCGCTTACAATCCGTTCCTACTTCTACTATCGTTACTTCATAATTTCCTGCTGCTAAGCTATCCCTTTTTCCAGTCGTGAAAATGCCATCGCTCCATTGATATGCTAAAGCATTCGTTGCGCCTGTTATCAAAATATCTACTGCTCCATTCGATACTTCACAGTCAGGCTCTTTGATAATCTTAGCCTCTGCTATAAAACAAGTATCTGGGTCTGGACAAGGCGCAAATGTTTTAAATGGCAACCGTAGGATATGTTCACAACCTAATGAATCATCCGTAATCGTTACTTGATAAGTGCTATTGGTTAAATTGGTTCTAAATGAATCCGTACTGACCAATCCATCGTCCCAAGTATAGGTTAGGTTCCCTGTCGTACCCATTATAATAAAATCTACTGCTCCATCATTTTGGTCACAATTAGTCGGGTCTTTGATGGCTAACTCCACAGCAAAATTGGGGCAACAAGGGCCTTCTATTAAGTCAAAAACGACCACCGTTGAACAATCGAAGGCATCTGTAATGGTCACCGTATAATTACCAGGAATCAAATTATCATAACTGGGTTGCCCGCCCCAACTGTACGCATAAGGAGCTTGACCTCCAGTTACGTCTAAACTAACAGCGCCATCATTTTTACCACATTTGGGATGTTGATTAATTATTGGGGTAACTGCTAAGTCGGTATCTTTACAACAATCTTCTTGTACTAGTGTAAAATTCACTACAGTTGGACAACCCAAAGCATCGGTAACGGTCACTATATAATTACCGGGAATCAAATTATCATAACGGGGTTGTCCGCCCCAACTGTACGCATAAGGAGCTTGACCTCCAGTAGCGTTGAGTGTCACCGAACCATTGGTTTTACCACACTCTGGTTCTCGATTAATGGTTGCTTCTGCGCTAAAATTCGGGTCGGTACAACAATTCTCTGGTGCTATTAATTCAAAATTCACCTCCGAGGTGCAACCAAAAGCATCCGTGACGGTCACCCGATAATTACCAGGCACCAAGTTATCATAACGAGATAGTTCGCCCCAACTGTATTTATAAGGCGCAACTCCTCCTGTAGCAATAATTGAAGCCGAACCATTATTTTTACCACATTCAGGTTGTTGATGAATATCAGCCATAGCCACTAAATCTGAATCAACACAACAATTTTCTCCTGCTATTTCAAAATGAACGGTCACATTGCAACCCGTTGTTTCATCTTTTACACCTATCCAATATTCCCCCGCTGCTAAATTATCCATGCTATTGCTATCTCCCCAACTATAAGTAATTGGTCCAGTTTGCCCCTCTACATTAATGGTTACAGAACCATTACTTTCTCCGCAACCTGGTAATTTATTGATTTCAGCAGTAGCCCTATAATCTTTGCAACAAATGCCTTCTCTTAGTTCAAAATCAACGACCCATTCACAGTCCAGTTCATCTGTTACAGTTACACTATATTGCCCAGCAACTAAATCATTTCTTTGTGCATCAACTCCCCAATCAGAATCGAAACTAACCTTTCCTTGATCGCCCGAATAGTCAATCCTAACTGACCCATTAGCGCCGCCACATTCTGGATATTTGTTAATAACCGCTTTAGCCCTTAATGGACAAATACAGGGTTGTTCCGCTAATTCAAAATCTAGCATGATTTCACAACCTGATGCATCTCTAATAATCGCCCAATGCGTTACATTTGCAGGCACATTTTCTAAGGTATTGACACTACCTGTGCTAAACATTTGGCCTCCATCTGCCTTCCAAAAATAAGAAACGGCCTCTTGGTTGCCTGTTACCCATACACTGACTACGCCTCCTAAGCTACCACATTTTGGAGAGCGTTCGATGAGTAATTTAGCGTCAAAATCGCAGGCTGTTGCTGTTTGCAATTGGCTTTTTTCTGTTCCCGATTCTAGCATAGAAAAGCCTGCAATCGGTAGAAAAATTAAACATATAAGCAAACCTAGAATTGGTTTAGTTATATTATATAAAAATTTATCAATATTCATTTTGTTTATCTTTAAAAACAGTATTAGAAAACGATGAACTTGTAAAGTATTGATTTTCAACATTTAAAAATACTGCTAGTCTAATTATTAATTGACCTTAATCCTCAGTCTTTAATAGTCCTTTTACGCTCCCCGTAATTAACTCATTCTTCACTGGTCTTTTGCCCGTTTTCAATATCTGGAGCTCTCCTAATAATTTCGACTCTTCTTTTTATTGCACTATGAGGATTATAAATTGTATTTCGATAATCATTTTCCTTTTCAAAAATGGGTGGTTCTCTATCCTCTCCAAATGGCAAGTTTTCAAAGATTAATAATGGATTCGTAGCTCCTTCATCGTTCTTATTAAAAAAGTATTGATTCAATTCAGGGATACTTAAAAAATACTGTTTAATACTTTCTATTCTTCTATCTGCCAAACTTATATTATAATCGGTATCTCCAACAGGGCTTGTATAGCCTTTGATATTAATAATATATGGATCCCCATTTTTGTCAAGCGTAGCCAGTTCAATCAATAAATCGTCCTTAAACCTTGTTAGTAGTTTAAAACTAAAGTCTACCTGTTCACAGAAAAAAGTAGTCACACTATCTTCCAAAATACTACTAGCTTGCATTCCACAAACAGCTGTATTAAAGTTTCCTTTGCCCCTTACCCCTGCAAAACGTTGTTGGTATCGACCAAAGCGAGTTAAGTATTCGCTGTATAAACCGCTATAAGGCTTGTCTCCTATTCTTCTAGGTCGGTCATGATCAAAATAACAAGCAATCGTATCGTATTCAGATCGCTCTGTTGGCGGAGTCGGCATCAATCGCATGACAATAGTATCACAAGGAGTAAGTAGTATAGTAGTATCTTTATCTAAATAAGCATCATTAACTATAAAAATTTGATAATCAGCATCTTCAACAATATTAACGAAGGTAAATTGATTACCGTTTTGGCTACTGAAGGAAGTGGCGTTTCCACCTAATTGTATAGTTATTGCCGAATTATTATTTATAGGAAGTCCAGTCTTACTATTAATCAAGGCTATTACCACATTATTATCTTGGCATATTGGCTCTAGTGAGATAGGCTCCTTAATCGTGTCGCAAACCATTATTTTATATGCTTTTTCAAAGGGAAAATATCCTTCTCTCTCTATTTTAATCGTATAATTTAAAGAGGTGTCTAAATTGGTAAATCTAAAATCATTTCCCTCTAGATTTTCTTGCATCATTTCTTCTTCACCTCCAACTAAAGTTACCTTTCCACCCATTAAGGCTACATCTGTTTTTGAATCAGCTAATTCAATAAGTAACTCAGCCGCACAATTATAATTTACCTGAAAAATATCGTGACAAGCCCATACTCCATCCCCTATTTCATTACAATCTGCTCGGCTAGAAACCATAAAACCTCTCTTACCCTCTGGTTCTAAAAAATAACCAAAATCATCAACATTGGTATTGATTGGATAAGGTAAAGGTTCAATAGCTGACCAAGCAGCAGTTTCTACATCATTGGAAATTTTATATACATCGTAATGCTTTACTGTTTTATTACCTTCCGAACTAAAGTAAAGCGTATTACTATCATGATGATAAAAAGGAGTAATCTCATTTTTGCTGGTATTAATAGGCAAACACTTAGGTTCACCAAATTTATTCGGCCCTAAGATAGGTACTTGCCAAATATCCAATCCTCCTTTTCCGCCAAGTCTATCAGATACATAAAAAAGCGTTTTTTCACCCAATTCATTTACACCTATTGATGGATGCGTCGTCGTGTATCCCGATTGATTAATTGTACCATTCACTTTTTTGTGATTACTCCAGACACCATCAATTTTTACTCTATAATAAAGCTCGCATTGAATAGTCGAATTTTTACCTTTTGTATAATCACAGACCGTAAAATACATCAAATCATCAGCTGGGTTAAAAGTAAAATGAGCAGTAGTCTTATTAGGAATATTCATTCCATCCCAAGCATCTCCTTCCCTACCCAATTCACTGTGAAGGGTCTTGGCATATATTCTTGCCGGTCGATATTTGTCATCTTCTTTTTGAAACCTTAAAGAAGCATAATGAAGTTTTCCATCTCTCCAGAAAGGATTCACTTCTGAATAGAGGGTATTAACGGTACTATCTAAATGGGTGACTGTAATTTCAGTAGAGGCATCTGCTAGTTCATCATAACAAATATTTTCTATCTGATTCCAATCGGATATATTATTAATCTTGGTAAATTTATATGTAGGCGCAATATAGGAAGGCGTCAATTCTTCTTTTAATAAGTCCGCATTATCTTCATTGCCCAATTCTTTTTCTATTACACTATAATAAAAAATGGCATCCTTATAATTAGGAAATGGGTTAAGGGAATCGTTTAATGTTTTCACCATCGCAAATGCTTCTTTTGCTTCTAAATTAGCCTCAAACGCCCTAGCTGCTAAACCAAGTTGGTAATAATTTTCTATTTTGGTGGAATCTATTTTAAGTGCATTTCTATAATGCTCCATCGCCTCCGAGTAATTTTCCCTATTAAAAGCTCTTTTCCCTGCTTTCTCATAAGCCTTCATAGTCGGTTGCCCTCCCTTTACAAATTGAAAACCATGGTAATTTTGGGTAAAACCTTGTTGGGTAAAAGAGAAAAGGAGTGCGAATAATAAACTAAAAATCGGTAAGGTTAAAATTGAATAAAACAGTCGGTAAATTTTTAGTCGCCATTTTTTTGGCAACAAATTATATTTTTTTAGGGTTTTCATATTTTTTGTTTTTATACTTTCGAACATACTCAATCCTGTTTCCTGACCAGTAAAAGAAAGGTCAGTTAAATCCTATTATTTTAATAAATAGGGCAAATTTTATGTGCTTCTACTGGACAAACTTTGGCTAATGTATAAATAACTGAAAACTCCGCACCTCCAATAGAATTGGTTGTTACGTCAAATTTTGAAACATTAAAATCATAACTAAAACCAAAAGAAAAATTTCGATAATCCAAACTAATATTTGGAATAAGAGCGTCTCCTACTCGATAAGACAAGCCTAATAATAAATTCAAGGGTACATTTTGCTTATTCTCTAAATAAAAACGACCATTCCCTCCCACAACGACTTCTTGATAAGGTCCTTGAAATTGACCAGAAATTAAAAATCCCAAATCTATATCTGGTAATAATTTAAAAGAAGAAATCCCATAAAGAGAAAAACGACGACTCAAAGTACCATTAGTCGCGTCATTAAAATTATTGTGAGGTTGATTGAAATGATATATAGCTCCTCCAATATCCACTCTAGTCCGTCTCCCTCTATCATCTTCGTTTTTTCTATCCGTATTTTGATACCGATAATTTATTCCCGCTGCCAAACTTAGGAAATTTGCATCTCCCTCTTGGGTCAACTGGTCAATAAGCGCATTTTCTTGATGTGGTAATCCAGCATTGAATCTATCTCCTAGATATTGGGCATCTACTCGAATATTCTGTGCATCAAATTTTCTGAAAGAGCCACCTAATTGAAGCCCGCCTGATAAATAACTTTTACTGCCAATACTATGCAAGTAGGAGACAGCTCCTCCTATTTGGTTTGTCCTTAAAGCTAAGTCACCAGCCTCATCATTATTAAAATAGGCCCCAATAGTAAAAAAGCCATCTTTAGCTGCACAAGGAGCAATTTTATATTCTAAAGTCGTCGTAAAAGTTTTATAATCGACAGGAACATTTTTCCATTGTTGCCTATAATTCCCAGTTATTCTAACATCCCCCGCAAAAACGCCAATCAATCCAGGGTTGAGGTTCATCGAAGAACGATTAAACATCGAATAATGAATATCTTGAGCTTTTAGATTCCCTGTCATAAAAAGTAAACAGGTAAACCAAAAAATAAAATAGGATTTAAAAATTCTTTCGTTCATAATTAAGTATTTATTCTTTGAGGTGTTTTTTTGAAATAATATTGTTATATTTTATTTTATTGAATACATTTTATATTTATATTTTATTTGATTTTTGTTTTATCAACCTGAAAATATTTTTTACACATCTTCTGCCGCCACCTGGCGTATTTTTTAAAGCGCTAAAGGTCTAAAATGTATCTATTTCTCCATCACTACACTACTATACAGCGTAGCCGAAAAATAAAACGCATAAGCAATTATATAAAAGCATCTTTTTAATTCCATACAGGACAAATAATCACCTAAACAAATAGACCGCCAAAGCGAATGAAGTCACCCCAATAATTTAGTATCAAATCGTAGATTATTGCTAAATTCTAAATTCCAATATATAGTGTAATAATGCCGAGAAATGTAAAAAAGAGATTAAGTGTAAATTTGTTATACCAATAAAAAAACTAGGAAAGTATGTTTTTTATCATAGGGATTCTTTTTTGAAATTACTAAAATATAAGTTTTATCTACTAGAAATTTACCTGCTTTGTATGTGGGGAATTGAGGTGATAACACAAAATTATCAGATTTTAATAGCAGCAAGTAAATTAATAAGGTCAAATATCTAAAAAAGAATAGATAAAGACTAGCATAAATTTAATAAAAATCTTCACTTTTTCGATAAAGCGGTTAGCCTTTTCTAAGATTTTGACCAATTTATGCAATTGGTCGGCAAAAAAGGGAGAGAAAATTTCCTTTATCGTATATTTTTATGGAATCGCATATTCCGCTACGCTGCGTGCGTAGTTCATCAAAAAATATGCAGCAAATTAATATATCTGCCACTTAGACGCTCCAAGGTCTTAAAGACGTTTGAAGGTTTAGCTACAAAATATCAGCGTTGTTACAAAGGAAATAAAGTCTAAACGAGGCGAGGTTATACCATAAGAAAAATCTATTTTCCAGTAGCTTCTTGTTAGTGGGGAATTTTAGATACCAAGAGTTTAATCCTTTCAAATAATATCGAAAATGCCCCTATCGATGCAATTCCAAAAAGCCTCTAAACATCCGATTATCGTTTGGTTCGTTCAATTCTAATTCATAAAAATAACTACCATCTGGCAATTCTTGGCTATTTTTCCAAGTGCCTGTCCAATCATTTTGGTAATTGGTTACTTGATAAACAATATTCCCCCAGCGGTTATAAATCGTTAATTTACTTTGAGGAAATTCTTCAATACCTGCAATATAAAAGACATCATTTTGGCCATCTCTATTTGGGGATACGGCAGTAAATATAACGATATCCACGCAAGCCAAATAGATGGTAACAGTTGCTGTGTCGCAACCATTAGAATTACATAAAGTATATTTAAATTCATCTGCTCTTTCACAAAATTCGTCACCAAAATAGGTAACTGAACCATCCAAATTAGCGATTGCCCTTCCAAACATTGGTTGCTCAAGAATTTGCAGACCATCCTCTCCTACCCCAAAAGGGATATCGTTTTCTTTCACATTCAAAATAACAGGTACCCCTTTATCCGTTGTATCTCTATCATCATTTGCAGTAAGCAGTTCTCCAAATTCAATCACTTCTATCTCGAAAAAAGCCGTATCACAATTATTATCTTCATCACAAACAACTACGCAAGCTTTTTCTCGGCCAATTTCTACCCCACGAATTTCTACGCAATAAGTAATTGGGTCTAAGAAAAAATCTACTTTTTCTCCTGAATCTTCTGGACATTCATTCTCAAAAAAAGAAATTTCTTGTGGAAAAATAATGGAATCGAAACAATAGAAAATAGTCTGACCGACAAAAATGGTATCAATAACCAAATCAGGTGGGTTATTTTTGATAGATAAGAAAAATCCTAAGGTATCACAAACGCCCAAATCATCGCAAATTTCAATACAAGCCATCTCTGTACCAAGTGTATTACCAGTATAGGTAATACAGAAATTTTCTATATCAAACTCATAGTTTGCTAAACCACTAAGGGAGTCTTGACAAACTTCAGTCATGGAGGTGATATTCCCCATCAAATTAAACCCTAATGTATCTAGACAAAAAGTATTGGAATTTTCGACCTCAATCGTATCTTCTATTACATCATAATGCACGGCTATCTCAAAAATGGTCGTATCACAAACACCTAATTCGTCACACAAAATAACACATAAGGTATCTTGTCCGATTTTCACCCCTTCTATTATCACACAAACTTCTTCTTCGATAGTAGTCATGACAAAATCATCACTCACACAGTCTAAGATAACCCTATCTAAAGCACCTGCTAATTCCATAGTAGATAAACAAAAAGTATCTAACTGGTTAGGTATAGTGACCAATTTCATAGTATCCGTTTGCGTACAAGTAATTGCGACGACTAAGGTATCTTCACAAAAAGTAATCGGGTCTTGAATCATAATTTCATGCACTCCAACACTCAACTCTGTAGAAATACCTCGCTTAATAATATTCGTCTCATGGTTTAAAAAAGAAGTGATAGGTGTTCCATCTACCATGGCATCAATCTGCCCATAAGTACTTCCAGATGCGCCTCCTGTAATTAAAGTACCTTCTGCTGTAAATTGCCAATTACCGAGGGGGTCCCATGCATTCATCTGAGCTACCAATTCTTCTAAAGAATTAAAGCTACCAGAAGAAAAAACATCGTCATTCACAGGCCAAGAAGTCACGGTATAAGCCCCTATCCTACCCTGCCCAAATAAGGTTTCTGGAGAATAGGTTTCTATGGTATCCGTTCCACAAGAATTAATATCAAATAAATCAATTTCTGCTCCATTTAAGGTAACGATATAAGGATTTCTAACATCAAAATCATAATCTAAACAAATATCTTGTGTCCCCGAACAATCTCCTATATTATACCGAATCGTATCTCTGCCAACCACTAGTGGGCAAGGCTCACAAACCGTCACCCAAAGCGTATCTAGTACCGTTTGACAATCATTATCATCCGTAATGGTTACGGTATAAAAACCTGCGGGCAAATTTGTTCTAACTGCTTGGTCAGCAAAACCTTGGGCATCTTCCCAATCAAAAGCGTAAGGCGGCGTTCCACCATCCACATTTATCGTAATGCTTCCACCATCATCGCATTGAGGAATAATCGTTGCACTGATTTCTATAAAGTCTGGCGCAGTTATGGTAAAACATCCTTGTCCATAAACACAACCCATTGTATCTACGATTGATAAGCAGTAATCTCCTTGTGGCAATTGTCCGTTTTGGAAAATAGTAAAGCCATTTGAAATAACTGTATCTAAAGCAGTAGTTGGTATATTATCAACATTGGTGGTAAAAAGCACTTCTCCATCGGCTACCAGTGGGCAGCTCGCAGGAATCATTTCTTCTATAGCAATAGTCGCCAATTGACTAGCTTCATTTACCAGCGTAAACACAACGGGCGTTTTGCAACCCGTTCGGTTATCTGTTACTAAGAGGGAATAAGTCCCACTACTTAAATTGGTTCTAGAAGGCAGACCTCCTTCCCAAGAATAGGCATAATCGCCGCTTCCTCCATTAATACTAACGGTAACAGCGCCGTCCGAATTCCCACAAGTTGGGGACGCATCAATGGCAACCTTTGAGCGTAATAAATTATCTTCGTCAACGACTACCGTAATACCCGTTTCGCAATCAAATTCTTCATCTCTTACTCTGACTTGATAAAAACCTGCTGGTAATTCTGAACGGGAATTTCCGATAAATCCATCCGCCCAAGTATACCTATTCGAGGTTGGTAAAAGCAATACACGACCAGTTGCTAAACCACATTCCGAAGGGCTGGTAATCGGTAATAAATCATCAAAATTCTTTTCGAACACTTCTACTTCTACTTCCATCACACAAGTAGGATTCGGTTTATAAACAATGAGAATCCGATATTTGCCTACAGGTAAAGAAGCTCTAATATTGCCCGTTACAAAAGGTCGCCCCAAATCTGGCAGATATATAAACTCATAATCTCTTTCATCTTCTTCCATTTGGATAAAAATCGACCCTGTATTTCCTGTGCAGGTCGAAGGCGTTGTCGCAATAGAATTGATGGTTGGCAAATTACATGCTTCACATGCTGGCACCCTAATAGTCGCCATTTCAGCACAGCCATTAGCATCCATTATGGTCACCTCATAAGTTCCAGTATCTAAAGCAGTTCTATTAACTGGATTATCAATTCCTGTTAAATCTGACCAGTCAACCATATAAGGACCTGTTCCACCAGATATGTCCAAGTTAATTCCGCCTGTATCCGCACAAGCAGCAATCGCTTCATACATTAACATCAAGACAGGGGACTCAGCAATTGTAAAACAAGCTTCTCCTGTTAAACAACCAAAAGCATCTGTAATTTGTAGGCAATATTCGCCTACAGGTAATTGTCCATTTTCAAAGGTATCCATCCCATCTGTAATGAGCGTATCCATTGGAAATTGAAAGTTATCAGACACCTCCACCGAAAATTGAATACTTCCATTCAAATCCTCATTACAGGAAACATCCATTGTATCCGTGATAATAATGGTCGCAACACCAATTGGAATAGCAGTTAATTCAAAATTTACCGTTGTTTGGCAACCCAAAGTCGCATCAAAAACAGTTACGCTATACATCCCTTCGGCTAAATCATTGGTACTATTAGTTTCACTAGCCCAAGAATAGGAATAATCGCCACTACCTCCTGTTACATTTAAGGTCACCAAACCATTGGCCTGTTCACAAGTTGGTGCTTGGTCAATGGTGGCTTCCGCAGTTAATACATTTTCTATTTCAATGACCACCGTAATCGTTCCACGACAATCTTCCGTCACGTCTGCGTCTGTAAAGGTAATTTCATAAGCTCCTGCGGCTAATTGGTTTCTATCACTTCCGACAAATCCATCTGGCCAAGTATAGATATAATTAGCAGGAGATAAAACCACGACCCCTGATGGCGGCGTATCACAAGCCGAAGGAAAAACAGTCGCCTCCGCAGCAGGCACAGCAACGGGAATATTTAACGTAATGGGGTAACTACAAGCTGCATTTTCTGGGTCAATGATATTAATTTGGTAATCACCTGCGGGTAAATTAACTCTAGTATTTGGCAAATTTCCAGCAATCCCTAAGTTAGGCGTCCATTCAAAATTATAGCTAATGGTATTATCTGTAAAAGCAAAAGCTACTTGTCCATTATCTTGCCCACAACTCGCCTGCGTAATTAGGGTATCTACCAATGGGCTTTCGCCAATCTCACCAGTTGGTATGGTAAAAGGAAATACAGTTGTACAATTTGGACTATTGATAGCAGTCAAAATAACGTCATAAGTGCCTGCTGATAAATTGGTTCGACTATTAGCCGTTGCACCTACTTGGCCTGCATTCCCACTCCATTCATAATTATAATCAGTCGCATCCCCTTCAATGTTTAAGAAAATCGAGCCATTTGATTCCCCACAATCTGCAGCAGCAATGACTGTTGAACCCACTAATGCTGGTGTAAGCATATTTTCTGATACTATAATATTAGTAGTGACCGCACAGTTAGGATTGTCTTGAAGTGCGATAATGACTTGATATTCCCCTGCGGGTAAAGCCATTCTGGTATTTTTGGTCGCCCCTTCTTGTCCCAAGTTGGGTTCATACATAAAAACATAAGCCTCAATTGGTTCAGCTATTTCTATAGATACGACTCCATTAGATTGTCCACAATCCGCAGGTAAAATATTAGTAGAAGTGATTAAATCTTGTCGAATATTATTTTCGGGTATGGTTATATCAAGTGAGGTGGTACAAGTGGTATCTCCTTCATAAGCAATTAATACTTGATAATCCCCCGCAGGTAGCGCCATTCTGGTATTTTTAGTGGCGCCTTCTTGACCTAAATTAGGTTCAAAAATAAAAGAATATTCGGCGATTGATTCAGCAATTTCGATGGATACTACGCCATTTGATTGACCACAATCTGCTGCTATAAAAGTAGTATCTACAAGCGTCGCAGGCAAACAGCTACAAGTATCCAAATTAATCGTCAAAGGTAATTGACAACCATTTCCATCCGAAATAGTCACTTCATAAGTTGCTTCTTGCAAATCTGTTCTATCTCTATCATTTTGTACACCCGCTACATCCGCCCAATCAAAAAAATAAGGAGTAGCACCACCTTGTACACTTAAACCAATAGCTTGACTTGTTTTACAATCTCCAGTTGTAGAGATAACAGCAGCTAAAGGGGCTGGTTCTTTAATTTCAAAAGTAGTATTTCCTGCTAAACAATTATTTCCATCTCGAATATGAATCTCATAATTACCCGCTGGTAATTGTCCATTTTCATATTGAAATTGTCCATCAGTAATTATCGTATCCGCAGGAAATCTAAATCCATTTTCATAAATAATATCAAAATTGATAGCACCATTATTATCTCCTGAGCAAATTAAATTAGTCGGCTCTGTAATAATAATTTCACCTTGATGAATCTCATTATCTAACACAAATAAATAAGGGGAACTACAACCAGTAATTGTATCTGTGATAATGATTTCGTAAGCACCGCTTGCTAAATTTATTTGAGATAATTGTCCATCTAGAAAAGAAGATTTATAGCCACCACTACCTCCAGTAACATCTAAAGCGACTACCCCATCATTATTCAAACAGGTTGGCGTATTAAAAACAGTATGACTAATCATTAATTCGCTAATCCCTTGAATAGCTACGGTTACTAAATTTGTACAGTTAGGATTACCCGTATCTGTTACCGTAATGATATATCGGCCTTCGGCTAAGTCGGTTCTACTAGCGCCGATTATACCATCGCTCCAAATGTAAGTATAGCTATTTGGTAATAAATCCACTACCCCATCAGCCATACCACAAGTAGCATCTGTTTTGGTAAAAGAAATATTCGGCACAGCTGAATTTCCAATATTTACAAATACAGTTTCAAAACATTCATTGCTAACTTTATCAACTATTTGCACAAAATAACTAGCCAATGGTAAATTGATTCGGCTATTTGCTGTTTCTCCCATTTCTCCAACATTAGGAGACCAGTTAAAATTATAGTCGGCTATATTCTGAGTAATATTGATAGTTGCACTTCCAGTTTCTTGATTACAAGTTGTATTTTCTACAATAACATTTTCTATAATTGGTGAAGTACAAACTGGACAGTCTTGGCGAATGACATCCACATTCAAAGTATCCATACATCCCAAAGGATTACTAATCACCAGTTGATGAAACCCTTCTGCTAAAAACACAGATACCCCCATTGGCGTTAATCTAGTATCATAGCCTAAGAAAGAACGAATACCACTGAGCGGAAAAGTGATTTCCATTCGACTATAATTCCCTCCTAAATGACCACCTTCAATAATCAATACATCAGGTAAAATAGTCCAATTTCCACCTTCATCCCAGACATTCATTGAGTCTACTAATTCTTCTATGGAAGCAACCGTCCCGCTATAAGTCACACCATCTACTATCCAAGAATCCACTCTTATATCTCCACTAGTGTTGCTAATTTGAGCGTAGGTATAAATACACACTTGCTGAAAATCACAGATAGCAAAACGAGTAGAATCTACCATCACCCCATTATCTAAAACGGTATAGGCTTCTATATCGGCTGCGGTATATTGATTAAAACAATAGAAAATAGTACTATCACAATCTGGCATTAAAATAGTCGAATTTTCTACGCCTACATTTAATACACAAGGGCCAGATTCACAATTGGTAGTTAGCGCAAATTCGCCTTCATTAGAGGAATTAAAGTCATACATACAAGTTTCTCCATCAACGGTACAAGTAAATTCAATTGTACTCGTAGTCGATACTTTTGCGGTATAAACACTGTCACAATCCAGTGCGCCTACCATTACCTCGAATTGAAAAATAGCACTTTCATTCTGCCCTAAACCCGTTGGCAATAATAAATTAAGGACCTCAATTCCTACGTCATTTTTAATGGTCGGTTCTACTGGTGTCCAATCAATTGGGGCAGTTGCTTGAATAGAGTTTGGTCGATAAGTAAATGCTTCCGATAATGCCACTTCTATCTTATCCACCGCAGATACATTATTCCCTATATTCTTGACTTCTACTTGAAAAGTAGCCGTTTGATTAGCGGTTAATACCTGTTCACTCACAAATTCAATCTCAAAATTTCTAGCAACATTGGGAGCTGCTTGAAAGATAATAGGATTTGTTTCTGCAAAAGCGTTATTAGTCGCTGTACCACAAGCCGTTGTCCCTTGGAAACTATAGCGATTTAAGGCACCATTTTGATAAGAACAATTGGTAATAAATCGATATTTTAGTTTAAATTCACTAGAATCTGGTGCATTGACGGAGAAACCTGGCAAGCCATTGGTATGCAAAAAGGTATTTAAATTTTCAAAATCATTGTATTGATAAATTCGACCTAATGGGTCATCTCCTAAAAAATTAGGTTCTTGTAGAATTGGCTGAAATGCCGCAGTAGAAGGGTAACTAAATTCAATGCTATTCTGCACCAAAGTAGCCCCTATTGGCAAAATAATTTGTGATTGAATATCAAAGGTATTCCCTACTTCTTCGTTTCTTACTAATATAATCATCGTACTTGTATCGCAAAGTACCCCGCTAATCGTCGATTGTTCTTCTTGGAAACTGGCAGATAAAAAAGGTTCTAGTGTAGAAGCTTTTAGAATAATCGTTTCTTCTTCACAAGGTGGGTATAAATCAGGCGTCCAATTGGCTTCCTCAGGGGGGACACAATTCCAACCGAGTTTCGCTAGTACATTATTCTCCCCACAGTTGTTCATCCTAGCCGTAATCCGAAAGGTATTACAAATGTCCTCAGGATTAATAGTAGTTCCTCTCTTATTTAAACCCGTTGCAAAGGCAAAAACGCTAGTATCTCCATTAAAAGTTTGTATTAATAAAGTATCAATAGCATCTGGGAAGCTTACATTTTCAATAAATAAAATAGCCGCATCTCCTACACTTTTTTCTAGTTGAATAAAAGTGATGCCTGCATCTGATTCAAAAGAAGTATTGCAATGTTCTATTATCCATTGAATCGTTTCCTCGCCAGATTCGACCGTTCCGACTACTGCTTCTAAAGAGAAAGTCGGTGGGTTCTGGTACTGGAAAAAGCGTTTGTCAAACACTTCATTGTTTTCGGAACAACCATTATTATTACCAGCATTAGCGTAAGCACGATTTTGATAATTTATGTTGGCTTCTATTTCATATAAATCATCCCCCACACTGCTTCCAAATTGAGATGAGCAGGATGGTGTTAGGTTAACTCGAAATTGAAATACTTGATTACTTCCAGCAATCGTACTCGCTGTATTTAGCAAGCTAAAACCTGCTTGGTAAAGCCCTGGATTTGATTCCGTTAAATTAGGCAATGGCAACCACTGACTCCCTTGAATCCTGTATTCTACGGACAAGTCCTCATAAGCGGTCAACATAGCAGGGTCATACGTCAATGTTAAAGAATCAACGGTTACTGCTTGTCGATGTTCTGTTCCAAAAAATTCCCGCATCGCATTGGCATTGATACTTTTTGAAACAGTGTATTGCAAGGCAGTGGCAGCACAACCTTCAGGCGCAGTAGTATTACTAGGCCCAGAAAAGGTCGTATTTAGTTTAGCCAATCGAAATAGTTCTCCAAAAGAATCACAATCGTCATATATTTGACCATCTATAATAGCAAACCCGCTTCCTCTCAACATCGGAATCTTTTTGAAGGTATTCGTTGGAATCGGACCATCTGGGTTGACGGAAAAATGCCCTTCAAAATTGATTTGGTCACCCATATTTAAAGGGAGTCCATCCAAACAACCACTTAAATCGAAATACATCGTTTTATTACTCCCTACGATTTCGATAGTATAAGCAGTTGCATCTAAAACACAATTTCTAGTATTGCCTCCAGATTGAATGGTTATATTGGCAAAGGAAAATAGAAAAGAAGTCTCCTCTGAATCACTCTCATCTGCATTATTATAATTGATGGCTATTCCTACACTATCTGTTAGGGATTGATTCCCGACAATAGTGGTCAGGTTCATTAAAATAGAATCACAACTTAAGGCCACTTTTTTATTCGCTAGCGCAGGGTCAAAAGGGGTTGAGAAATCAGTATCCGTAAAACCAAAAGTACTTCGCTCGACCGAAAAATCAGTCGTTTGTAGACCCGTCTCGCAAACAAAGGTTGCACATGGCTCACCTGCAGCATGTAAGATGGCTCCTTCTACAATACCACAATACCAAATATGGCTACAATTACATTCAGGACAGAAATAAGTGATTTCTACAGGAAAAGTCGTTGGGCCAACGGGCGCACATTGCGTTTCAAAAACAAAATTTACTTGATAATCATTATTTAAATTTAATACCGTCGCATCAAAAGTCATCACGGATTCACTAGTAGTATTAACAGCCGTTGGAAAATAATGTGTAGTGTCTTGTTGGATACTGGTCTGGTTAGATAGCACGATACCATCGGGTAAAGTGATGGAAATTCTTACTTCATCATTTCCCGCACAAGTTCGATTAAAATTAGACATTCGACGTTCTCCACTATAGATAACCGTAAATTGGTCGCTATCATTAAAAGCATCTGGATCAGTGCAAATTTCTCGAGTCGTACCTGAGTTAGCACTCCGATAGAAATTATCAAAAAGGCTTTCAGCGCCGATTCCGCAAGCATTGATATACGCAATTTTACCATCGAAATTACCTCGAAAATCATTATCACAATCATTTTCAATATCAAATTGACTGCCAAGCGTACAATCAATTTCATAAGTAGCCGCAATCGTAAACGCTTGCCCAATCCGCAAGTCATCAAAAAAACCATCTCCATCTATATCTTCCAATCCCCCTACTCCATCTGGATCGGTAGCAAAAGCAGGATTATTATTTAAATCAATTAAACTATTGAGTACATTAATTGGGGAACTATTTCCGATAGTCACCGAGTTGATTGTATAACCTTGGTCAGCCGTTAAAAATTCTGAACCAACAGCAAAACCTACTCCTGTTGCAATATCTAAGATAGCCCCAAAACCTTCATCAAATTCAAATCCATTATTAGCCACTGTTATGGATAGATTTCCCCCTTCACAATATCCTGCATCTACGGTTAGTTCATTATTATAAGTGAATCCAATCAAGGCTTCACCCGTTCCAATTGGTAGGTTCGTCGATTTTGTTTCTTCTTGACAAATACTACTATTACAGCCCCAATTAATAGTATGACTCGTACCTAAATTGCTATTGCCATCATTCCCACAACTGGTCAAAACAATCACTTCTTCAATGGTCAATATTTCATCCACATCAAATAATAAATCCCTATTTCCTACTGCGCCTAATTGTTTAGTATTGCCAATAAAAAAATCTCCAGTAATCGACGCACTAATTAAAGTATCATTATTAGTCGTCCCTTCCTTTTTAAAATTAATCGGTGTCCCATTAATTAATAAGAATTGGTAAGACATGCCTACTTCTTGTCTAACTTGATAATTAAAGGCGGCTAAATAACTATTTAAACCGCTATTAGAAACCGTTACTGTTCTACGAACTTCCGCCCCGATATTAAATGGACCTACTACATCGGTAATAGTCAAATTCAAATTAGGAGTGGCAATAACATCTTTGTATTCCACACCATCAAAAGATTCCGTAAAAGGCTGTCCATCTAATTGATAAGCCAATTGCCAGGTATCAAAGACTTGCAAATTAGGCGTTCCGATAGTATCTAAAATAGTACAATCTGTACTTACAGAAAATACGATAGCAACCTGCGTTAAGGCAGTAGGGTCAATAGCTGGTAAAGTAAAAATTGGTTGGTTAGCGTTCCCATCATTCGTAAGCGTTACACCAGCGGTCGTAGCTGCAGTATTTAAGCTAACAAATTCAATTCCAGAGAATAAATTTAAGGTAGCGGTAATATCTGTTCGAGGGCTAGTCGCTGTTCCAGCAATTGTAAAGACAACCCTTTGCTCATCAGCTGCGCCACAAACAACGAGTTGGTCCAACAGAACAGATTCTTCCCCTAGGGAAAGTGTTAAATTAGATTGCCCAAAGGCAGTAAACGCAGTAAAAAATAACAGTAATCCTACTACCGTTAATTTACCCAGAACTTCCCCTAATACGCCCAAAGACAATTGGGGGCAGCCGTGGTTAAGTTTTGGGAAGATTCGGTTAAACATAGTTCTATTCTTTTGTAATCGGTGCTTGTTTTGTTTTTTTTGATATCATAAAAGGCATTTTAATATAAATATATATTTTATTAATTTATAATTAACTACTGTACAATTCATTATAAATTAACAACTTATACATTTAGAAAACAATTGCTTTCTGACAACCATAACTTAAGAAAGTCGCAAAAATCAAACCAAAAAAGGACATATATAAATAAAAATATAGATGTGTCGGGAAGTGGCAAAAGGAGTTAAAAAGAGAAATTAGAGTTAACCTTTACTTGGGTGTATACTTGTTATGGAGCTGTTAAATGAAGCTAAAGTCTCCATTCTTACAAAATTTTTGATTTAACTTAGTTGCTAACTCTATTTTAGTGCTCAACCATTCATTCATCGAACGACGAATAGTCCTCCTATTGGAAGAATTAGTGAATCATCTCATATTACTAAAGTAAGCATTAAATTAAATTTACTCCAAATTGAAAAAGCTAAAAATGCTAAAATTTAAAATTATACCAATTGCTTTCCTCTTCTTTATGTTAATTTTAAACCCTTCCTGCAATTGGCAAAATCTAGCGAGTACATCGACAGATAGCGAACGCCTACCAAGTATCATTCCTTCTGAACAAGCAAAAAGATTAGGTACGACCGTTTCAAAAATGGGTAAAAAAGTGATGGTTATTTTCCAAGATAAGAAAAATAATTTTTGGTTTGGAGGTAATGATAAAGGGGTATATAAATATGATGGAAAAAGTCTTGTTCTTTTTACAAAGAAAGATGGATTATGTAATAATTCTGTTTTAGGCATACAAGAAGATAAATTTGGCAATATTTACTTCGATACCTCGACGGGAGTTAGCAAATTTGATGGGCAAAAATTTACAACATTAGACATAATAGATAACAAACATTCCAAAAGTAAATGGAAATTAACCGCTGACGATTTATGGTTCAGAATGGGCGGAGGAAAAAATGGTCCTTATCGCTATGATGGCAAATTATTATACTATCTAGAATTTCCAAAAACGAATCAAGTAGAGGCGTTCTATTCAACCTATCCAAATGCCTCCTATAGCCCTTATGGTATTTACACCATATATAAAGATAGTCAAGGGTTCATCTGGTTTGGCACCGCATCGCTTGGTCTATGTCGCTATGATGGACAATCAATCAACTGGTACTACGAAAAGCAATTAACAGAGACTCCAAGTGGTGGTGATTTTGGTATTCGTTCCATTATAGAAGATAAAGAAGGCTATTTTTGGTTTTGTAATACCCGCTATCGGTACGAGATTTTATCGAATACTATAGAAGAAAATGGCACAAATTATATTAACTACGAAAAAGAAGACGGAATTGGTTATTCTAACGGCGGTAGTAAAATAGATTTCCCTTATTTTATGTCAATGACAACAGACAATAATGGTGATTTATGGATGGTCACTTATAATGATGGCGTTTATCAAAATAACGGAGAAAGACTCATTCATTATCCTATTAAAAATGGGGATACCGATGTATTACTCTTCTCCATTTACAAAGATAACCAAGGGGTACTTTGGCTTGGCACACATAATG
The DNA here is from genome assembly GCA_017857395.1 of Bacteroidota bacterium. Lineage (GTDB taxonomy): Bacteria > Bacteroidota > Bacteroidia > Chitinophagales > Saprospiraceae > JAFMDF01. Next base: position 19,809 of record JAFMDF010000093.1, read on the forward strand.
CAAGCGTATTAAAATTCAATGGTAAAATTTTTGAGCCATTTAGCCCATTCTAACCGTATTAAAGTCCTAAAGTCTCGCCATCAAATCAATGAAAATAAAATAACAAGAATCCGTTGTTTATATAATCCGCTGCTCTAAAGTATTGTTAGCAACGGATTTCTAAATTTAAGCAAAAAAATACCTAGCAATTGATAACCGATTGCTAGGTATTTTTAAACAGAAAAAACCAAAATTATTTACTCAGAAATCAACTCAAAATCAGTCCGTCGATTCTGTGCTTTTCCTCTGTCGGTATTATTACTAGCAACAGGCTTGTCTGGGCCATTTCCTACTACCACAAAACGATTTCTAGGCATATTGTATTCAGCAATCAAGTAATCTGCTACAGACTGCGCTCTTTTTTTAGATAAAGCCACATTCGTTGCTCTACTTCCACTTGAATCTGTATTTCCTTCAATTCGAATTCTAGCATTAGAAAAAGCATTTGCAATGGGTACAAATTCTTTGTCAATGATGTATTTACTATTTTCATCTAACTTGAATTCTCCTGTTCGGAAACTAATACTCACTCGTTTGGTCGCAATCGCAGCTTTCGTTTCATCCGCTTTAGTAACAGTGGCGAATTCCTTCGTTTTTTCTGGAAAATGTTCTTCACCCGTTAAAGTTGTGTTCATTACTAGACTAGGGAAATTAACTGCACTCCATGTTGGTGGCATTTTATCACCTGTATGGCCTAAATCATAATAATCATTGGACATTTCTGTATATAATTTTTCTCCAGTTACGCCTCTGTAGGCACTATTTAGACCAAAGAAGTTTTTGTTATCCCCATGTGTTACTAAACGAACATTACCAATCATTTCTGCTGCTTCGTCTGTTGATAAAGCCGTTCCTCTTTCGGTAAATTCTTGTCCTAAAATAGTGGCTGCTTTTCTTCTTGCACTAGCAGAATTATTAATCTCTGCCGCACCTCTCATCCAACCTTCGTATAATTGCTGCAATCTATCTCGATTAGCATTCACAAAAGAACGCTTCGCATAAAAGACATCGGCAATAATATTAGAAGCAGTTTTAGTACTTTCCAATACTCTAGAACCTGGCACTGCTTTTACCGATAAAATATCATCTGGACTCCAAACAACAGCCGCATCTACCCGACCACTTTTAAAAATTTGTGCTGCTTGTATAGCACTTTCTTGTGGAATAATTTCAATATCATTTTGAGTCATCCCAGCTGCTTCCAACATCCATAACAAGAAAGAATGAGAAGGCGTTAATTCCGCTACGGCGACTTTTTTACCTCTTAAATCAGATACATTATTAATACCTCTTCTAACCACAATCGCGTCTCCTCCTCTTGACCAATCCGCTTGAAATAAAATAACAGGGTCAAACTGAGCTAAAGCGCCTGATTCCGTTGGAAAAGCATCCACTGTCTGCCATAATAAATCCACATCATCTTGTTTCCAAGCTTCTCTAGAAGCGACAAAATCATCCAATACTTTAAATTCTAAGGCAAAACCGTAATCTTTATAAAAACGAGAATTTTTGGTTGGTTCGAATCCTTCATTAAAGTATTGTCCACCTGCATAACCACCCCAAGTTACAACGCCAACCTTGATAATATTTTGGGAGGAAAGGCCACCTGATGAAGAAGCATTACTATTTGTTTTAGGGGTCGTACTACTACCAGCATTGCCACTTCCTTGTACATTTTCCGTTTGATTTTTAATATCTTGACCTGCTTCAGTATTATCTAAAACATATTTTCCACCAATTACAACCGCTCCAACGATAAGCATTGTAATTAATAATTTTGAAAAAGTGGTGAGTTTTCCAGCCATTTTTTATTAGTTAGTTATTGTTTTCTGGTCGCAGTCATTAATGAATTGTACGCTAATGTTTGTGACCTAAATAATATGTTAAGTTAGTCAATTAAATAAAAAATGGTTTAGGGAAGGGAAGTTTAGTTTTTCACAGAACTGAACCTCTTTATCTCTAAACCATTTTTATTTTGCTAATTATAAGTTGTAAATGGTCAACAAATACAGTCAACCGACAACGAACAATTACTATTCAAATAAAGTATCATATTGATTTCTATGTCCATCTGCCCGCATCGGTTTGGCAACAGGTGCATTCAAATCTAAGACATTTCCTTCATCATTTGCTTCTACCAATAAGCTTGACTTTTCTTCTCCTAAAATTAAAGAAACACCTTCTTTTTCCCACTTCTCTAACATCTTCATACCTTCTTCTTCAAAGATACCGTTTTGTAAATCTACAGAATCCATAAAATTAGAAGACATATCCATAAAACGTTCCATCTCTCCCACTTTCTTACTTACATCATCCGCTACGGCTTCTAAAGCCATATCAAACATATATCGCTTATCTTTATCCCCAGAAATGACACTCATAGCAGATTGCATCGCAGAATGAGAAGCGTGAATGGCTTTTCTTTCTTGCTCTTTAACCATTACTTGATCCTTGATATCTTCCATCAACACTTCAGAGTTTTCATACATTTTGGTTAGTACTCGATAAAGCACTTCCATTTTTTTGTACAAATCTTCCAATTTCATATTTGATTCTCTTAATCTGCCCGCCTTTCGAGCTTTCAGAATCATCATGGACTGTTTATTAGTTGCTTTGGCCTTACTAGCCATGTTCATATTAGACTTAATGTTCTTCTTATTCGTCACAATGATTTCTTGCAACTTATGCATCTGCCCCCTTAATTTACTAATCTGCTTATTCATACTTCGTAAATTATCTTTCAAATCTTCTACATAAGATTTTAAGATACCAATCGGGTCAATTTGCACGAACAAACCAGTTACCCAGCGCATCACACTTTTGTACATATAACTTACTAAGCCTCTAGCCTTAGGGTCTAACACCACATATACAATCGCCGCTAAAACCATTAAAGTACCCGCCAAATACAAAGTATTGGCTAAAATTGTTGCTAATAAACCTGATGTCAAAAGGTTATACAATAAATAGCCACCGCCTAAAACTAGTCCGCCTAAAAATACTGCACCCGTTACACCCTCAGGTCTTTGCCAAAATGATTTTGGTTTAAAGTCTTCCATTTTTTGATTTAGTTAAGAATTGCGAAGGGCTAAGGGCAAAGAGCAGAGGTTTCATCCTGCGCTCTTTGCCCTAAGCCCTACACTCAATTTATTTCAAATACTTTTTCATATTTTCTACATCGCTTTGAATTTGAGAAACCACTACATTATATGAAGCAATAAAGTTATTCTTGGTTGTTTCTACTTTAGAAACAGCTCCAGAAATTTCACTTTTAATACCTGCTAATTGTTTTTGGCTTTGCTCAATTTCTTGCGTTAATTTCTTAATATGCTGTGCTTTTTGTTGAATACCAACCTCTAAATCTTTAATCTGCTTTTCTCTACCACCAATTTGACGCGCTCTTTGATTTTCTAAGGCTTGTTCAAATTTTTTTTCCTCATGTAATAAAACCTTCAAATAATGTGCGGCGGCATCTATTAACTTTTGCGGTGTCGCCCCCATTGTTTTAGCCATTGCAAAAGCAGATTGATATCGAGTCTGCTCATCCATCGGCATTTTTTCTAAAGACTTCAAAGATTGCTTAAATTCTAAGTAATCAAAGCCATCTAAATTATGCTTTTCCATCGCCCCGAAAAAGATTTCCATAAATTTTGCCGTCGGTTTTCCTTCTAGTGGTTGACTAGAAACAGTTGCCGCTACTTCTTTAGTAGGCGTCGGACTTGATTTTGGCGTAGGCTTCTTTCCCGTAGCTTCTTTAGTCGCTGATTTGGTGGTTGCCTTTTTAGCACTTCCTGCTTCTTCAACAATAAATAATGACTTTAATTTGTCCGCAAATCCCATGAATTAATAAGCTTAAAAGTGGTATAAAAGTTTGATTTTTAAAGCGACCAATCGATAAATGCTACTTTAAAATCTACAAAATAAGGAAATTTTAAGTAATTATACAAAAATAGTTCTTTTTGAGCATTTCTTTAAAACAAAATTGTGTTTTTTATTTGCACACAAAACTATAAAAGCAGATTTTTTTTAGTCATACAGGCTGACCGAGAATAGCAAGATTTGCTAAATCTCCAAGATTTCACGAAATCTAATCCTTGGTTTTAGGCTAAAATAAATCCTAATTTGCTAAATCTTGTAGATTTTAGTAAATCTTAATTCAATTAAAATTCAAGGTTTTAGAGATTTACTATCCCGATAGCTATCGTGGATGAAAATTTAGCAAATCTTCCATTCTCGGACAAGATGTCCAAGCTACAGGGTTAAAGCTTTTTATAAAATTCCAAATAAGCTACCAGCACTCGTTCAGGGGCTTCATCATGTGGATAATGTCCAACGCCTTCTAAAATAGTAATATTTGGATTCGGTAATATTTTTTGACAATAATCCGCCAAATGTCTACCGGAAACAGGATCTAATGGCCCATTGATAATTTTAACAGGTATTGCCGCATTGACTATTGCACTTTTCCAACGGTCTGCATTTGCCCTACGATCATTGATGTAGCCGATTAATTTATGCATGATATTTTTGCCATCATTATATACCGCTAATTGAAAAAATTGGTCTATTTCTTCTTCCGTTGCCTTTTTATCCCCATAAATATCATGAAAGCTTCGGCGCAAACTACCTTTACTTATAAAACGATTAAATATGGAACCAATTGGACTATTCAATAATTTCTGCACCAATTTTGCTCGATGCAATTCGGGAAATAAGCCGCCATTTAAAAAACAACAAGATTGTATTTGAAAACCCTTTGTTCCTCTTTCTGCAAAAGCTGCTAGCATTTCTTGCGCAACCGATACACCGTAATCATGCACTAATAAATGGGCTTTTTTAACGCCCAAATGCGCTACAAAAGCCTCATGTAACCGAGCTTGATCCGTAATGGAATAGTCATATTTTTTGGGTTTAGCAGAATAGCCAAATCCCATCATATCTGGTGCAATCACCCTAAATCGACTAGTCAAATCGCCCCACATTTTATGCCAGTCCCATGAAGCGGTAGGAAAACCGTGAATAAGTAATAAAGTCGGCCCAGTTCCTGCTTCCCAATAGGCAATTTTATGTTCCTTTTTATAGGTAAAATACTTGGCTTCGTTTTTCCAATCTTGAAAAGTCATTTTTGTAATTTTCAATTTTCAATTTATAATTTTCAGCCGTCACTCCTATATTTTCATGGCTTTAAAATCAATTCTTCAATGGCTAGTGCTTTAAAAAAAGTATCTCGTTCTTCTTCTGCAGTAAATGGGCCATTCCATCTAATTCGATGTCCATATTTGATGTTATGCCATCTGCCCATGAAAAAATTCAACGTTCCTATTTCAATATCCTTATTTTTCCATGCTCCGTAAAAGTACTTAAAATTACGTTCTCTTATAGCTTCATCTGGGCCATGATGAATCACTAACCAAGGCGTTTCCGTTGCTTTTTTACCATGCAAAGCTAACGTTGGATGACCATATTTTGTCAAATAGGCCTCTATTTTAGCAAAATTAATTTCATCTGCTGCCATCCACTTTTGCCTCGCTTCCTGATGTTCTGGGCTATTATGACCAAATTTTTCTATCGCCAGCCCTTCCTCTATTCGTACTTGTTGGTCTACATCCTTTATCTCTTCCAAAAATAAACGTTGACTTTCAGGGGTGGTTAAAGCAGCTATTTGTTCTTCAATTGATATATTTTCGGCTTTATTTTGACAAGCATAATTGCTAAAAATAAGGCATGCAAAGACCAAAAAAAAGGTAATTCTTTTCATTTTAGTTTTTTAAGAAGGATTATTAACTCTAGCAATTTCAGGTGTTTCCATAAATGTTATTTGATTAATAGGTTGGCTGAACATTACATTTTCTCTTTGGCTAAAAATAGTAATAATAAAGTAATATTAATCAAATCAATAGACCAAATACCTATTTTATCCTACTTTTGCTTTTATTCATTAACACTGAAAAATAAACGGCACAATTAACATCCTCGGATAAATTGGAGCAAACTATAGCAAATCAAATATAACTCATTCAACTTATTTTTTATCCGTTATTTAAAATCAAATTTTTATGAACCGATATATTTTCTTTTTTGTCTTATTTATTCTCGCTTGTGGCGAACCGATGACCGAAGCTCAAAAATTAGAAGATGCTAAATGGGAAGCGGTTATGGCGAACCATGATGTGGTCATGCCGATGATGGGCACGACCAACAAGGTTAGAAAAAAATTAAAAAAAGCCCTCAAAGAGAAGGAAAATTTGTCTGGCGAAACGGTTACTAAAATCAATGCCTTAATTAGCGATTTGGATAAAGCAGATGAAGGCATGATGGATTGGATGAATGGGTTTCAGCAACTTAAAAAACTACAAGCAGAAAAAGACCACAAAGCCATTTTAAAATACTTAACAGAACAGGATGTTATTATTAAGCAGGTTGGTTCAGATATGACCAATAGCATTAAAGCAGGGATGGATTTTGTGGAAAGTCTGCAATAATTTAGCCTAAGGCAAAGCGATATTTAAATGGAATTCACAAAGTTTACAACAATGAAATTATCTAATATTCAATCTATTAGTTTATTATTATTAATTGGCGTTTTATGGTCTGCTTGCCAAGAAGGGCCTAAAACATTGCCTATTCTGGGGAATAAAGACGAAGTCAACGGTAAAACTATTTATCACGAGATTCCTGACTTTTCCTTTGTCAATCAAGATAGTATGGAAGTAAATAATCAGACTTTTGCTGGTAAAGCTTACATTTCTGACCACTTCTTTATTTCTTGTCCTACTATTTGCCCGAAATTATCTAAGTCTATGCTACGCATTCACGACAAATTTAAGACCGATAAAAATTTATTATTACTCTCCCATTCTATTGATACCAAGTACGATACTATTCCAAGGTTAAAAAAATATGCCACTAATCTAGGCGTCACTTCCGATAAATGGCATTTTGTAACAGGGGAAAAACAAGCTATTCTGGATATTGCAGAAGATTATTTTAATGTCGCTTTAGAAGATAGTGATGCGCCTGGCGGTTATAATCATAGTGGCCGATTGATTTTGGTGGATAAAAATCGAAGGATTCGAGCTTTTTGTGATGGCACAGATCCTAAGTCAGTAGATAAATTTATGGTGGATATTCAGCATTTGTTGGTAGAAATGGAAACAGATAAAGGATAATGTTTTTTCTCCCAACGAATTTTTTATTAGATGAATATAGCCAATGATAAAGGATAATTTTACTACAAATAGGGTTTATCCCAGATGTTTTTTACCACGGATGAATACTGCCACAGATAGGGTTTATCTCGGATGTTTTTCGTTTTAAAATTATATTAACCAGTAATTCATGTATAAACTACCTTTTATTACCTTCTTCTTTCTTACTTTTTTCTCCTTGGTTAATTGTAATCAAAAGCCTTATGCACATGGGAAAATTATGTACGAAAATTTCTGTGTGAATTGCCACATGGAAGATGGGAGTGGTTTGGTGGGTAACATTCCGCCTTTGGCTAAAGCAGATTATCTAACAACGAATGCAGATAAACTAGCGTGTATTATTCGATATGGTATTACTGAAAACTTAGTAGTTAATGGCAAAGAATATACGACCCCAATGGCTGGTGTCCCTCAATTAACCGATGTCGAGATTGCCAATATTATTAATTATATCAACCATGAATGGGGAAACGATAATGGATATACGACGATTAAGCAAGTACAAGCACAGCTAGAAAAATGTCGTTGAGTGATGAGTTATAAGTGATGAATTACAAACCAGTTAATCCGAGCATCTGAATATCCAAAAAATATCAAGTCTACTTGGGTGTGGTTCAAAAAATTCAACGCATCAACTTCGGTACTAAATTGCCCGACCAAATTTAAGTAATCCAATTCTTCCACATTCAATTCCATCCCTTCTCTTGCTAGTGGTTCGTCATCTATGATTGTACAACGCATTTATGTTGATTTTAAAAATCAACAAATAGTTAGTCAATCAAGAGACGAAATCTGAAATGGTATTCCCTATTCCTATCTGAAAAATTGATATTGTGCTTGAAGTTTAGGTTGAAGTTGCTGTTGAAGTTTAGGTTGAAGTTGTTATTGCTATTAAAAGGAGTAAAAACTGAATCAAATTGATAAATCTATTTTTTTTGCCTCCCTTATAAAAACAAGCCGCTTTTTTTATGGTTAGTAAAGTTTAGAATATTAACTTGCGGGCAACTGTAAATACAAATTTATTTTTTTAAAATATTATAAGCACATGAGTTTCAAAGGAACAAAAGATTACGTGGCGACAAAAGAGTTACAAATCGCTGTAAATGCAGCTATTCACTTACAACGACCTTTGTTAGTAAAAGGAGAACCAGGGACAGGCAAAACATTATTAGCCCATGAAATCGCTAAATCTTTGAAGAAGCCAATTTATACTTGGCATGTAAAATCTACGACTTTAGCACAACAAGGTTTATACGAATATGATGCAGTATCTCGTTTAAGAGACTCTCAGTTGAGTACAGGAGATGTCGACAATATTTCAAAGTATGTAAAAAAAGGGAAATTATGGGAAGCATTTGAAGCGGATAAAAGTGTCGTGTTATTGATTGATGAGATAGATAAAGCAGATATTGAATTTCCGAATGATTTATTATTAGAGTTGGATAAAATGGAATTCTATGTCTATGAATTACAGAAAACCATTAAAGCCAAACATCGCCCAATTATCATCATTACCTCCAATAATGAAAAAGAATTACCTGATGCTTTTCTAAGAAGATGCTTGTTTCATTATATCCGATTTCCAGATATGGATACCATGAAAGATATTGTGGATGTCCATTTCCCTAAAATTGAAAGAGAATTAGTTGGGAATGCACTTGGTTTATTCTACAAAATTAGAGAAGTACGAGGGTTAAAGAAAAAACCATCTACGAGTGAATTGATTGATTGGTTGAAATTGATTTTAATGGAAAAAATTGAAGCGGGTGCTTTAGAAGAATTTGATTTAATGGCAGCAATGCCTCCGCATACTCATGCTTTGATGAAGAATGAATCAGATTTGAATTTATTAGAAGAATTACGGCGGATGAAAAGGAGGTATTAGAAAATTTTAAATTGAAAATTAAAAAAAATGTCTATAACACTCGTTCTTATTATCGTAACTGGTTTGATTTCGTACCAAGCCTTCAATGACCAATCTTTAAAAAACAAATTACTCCAACGTCCTTATTTAGAACATCATCAGAAGGAGTATTATCGATTAATAACCAATGGTTTTGTACATGCCAATTGGACACATTTATTAATCAATATGTATGTATTATTTGTTTTTGGGGAATATGTTGAAAGTGTCTTTTTATCCATGTTTGGGGCAATGAAAGGTCGGCTATTCTATTTAATGTTGTACTTATTTACGATTGTGGCCTCTTCTATTCCTACTCATTTCAAGCATAAAGACAACCAATACTATGCAGGTTTAGGTGCTTCAGGCGCAACTTCAGGCATTTTATTTTCTTTTATTTTATTCAATCCTTGGAGTCAGCTATTATTATTTTTCATCATTCCTTGTCCAGCTCTTATTGCGGCTTTTTTATTTTTATTCTATTCTTCTTGGGCGAGTAAAAATTCAAATGACAATATTGCACATGATGTGCATTTTTATGGCGCCGTTTTTGGGTTTCTATTTACTGTGGCATTAAACCCAGAAGTTTTTGTCAATTTTCTTACTCGGGTTATGCACGAATCTCCATTTTGGTAAAACAGGGCTAATAA
>JAFMDF010000094.1 GCA_017857395.1 Bacteroidota bacterium
ACTAGAGCGTCAGATAAAAAGTTGATATTTGAAAACTATTCAATAATTCATCTAGCTCGTCAAATCCGCTGTCAATTAATACATGCAGTTGGCAACGGATAATTATTAGTTTTTTATCTGACTATCTATCATTTTCTATACTACTATTCAAAAGCTAAATTAATCAATTGAAAAAGCGAGTACTTTTTGTCGGGGCATTCAAAAAAACTGGGAAAGACGGTAATATAGGTGGACAAATGTATGCCAGCCAATCTTTAATCAGTAGCACGCTTAATAAGGATATTGAATGGGTTTTGATTGATAGCACTGCTGATTCAAATATTACCCGCTCCTTTTTTAATCGGGCAGGAAATGCCATGAAAAGGCTGCTATTATTTAGCTATCATATCCTGTTTTCTAAGATTGATAAAGTGTTAATTTTTACGGCACATAGGTTTAGTTTTGTAGAAAAAGGAGGAATGGTAATGATTGCAAAAATGTTAGGTAAAGAGGCGGTGTTAGCTCCCCGCTCAGGAATTATTGTAAAAGATATTGAGCATTCAGCTTTTATGCGGTACTACATTCCTTTGGTATTAAAAAAAGCAGATGTAGTGATTTGTCAAGGAGTTCGTTGGAAAACCTTTTATTATAACTTGTTAGGAAGTGACGAAGAAAAATTTGTTATTATTCAAAACTGGTTAGATATAACAAAATATTTTCCTTCGAATAAATCAATAGATAAACCAGAAATCAATGTACTTTTTTTATCTTGGGTAGATGAAAATAAAGGCATTCTAGATTTGATTAAGGCTGCAGCTAACTTGAAGTTGCAATTTTCGCATGTTAAATACCATATAGCAGGAGATGGAACGGCGATGTCAGCAAGTCAAGCGATGGTGAAAGAGAAAGGTTTAGGGAATCAATTTATCTTTCATGGCTGGGTGAATGGGAAAGAAAAACAAGATTTACTGGCAATGTCTAATGTTTATGTACTTCCATCCTATTTTGAGGGTTTGCCCAATTCGCTATTGGAGGCAATGGCTTCAGGACTCACAGTTATAACAACAGATGTGGGCGTTATTCCAGATGTTGTACAGGATGGTTATAATGGCTACTTATTTTCAAAAGGGGAAGTAGAAGCATTGAGTCAAAAATTAAAATTGACCTTTGAAAATCCCCAAAAAAGTAAAAAGCTGGCGGCAAACGCCCGAAGAACAATCCTAGAAAACAATACGCTAGAAGTATCAATTCCCAAATTCAAGCAGCTTTTTCAAATTAGTAGTTTAAACTAACCTCTTAATGTGCGGAATTATCGGTATTCATTCTCTCAAGTATGCTTCTTTCATCATGGAGGCTAACAGACAAGTTCAGCATCGAGGACCTGATGCGGATGGTATTTATCAAGAAGGCCACTTAGCCCTTGGGCATCAGCGACTTTCGATTCTTGATTTGAGTTCCAACGGCCGACAACCAATGCAATCAGCAGATGGTTCGCTAGTAATTATTTTTAATGGAGAAATATACAACCATCTGGAAATTAGAAAAAAATTGACGGGAAACCCAACTTTTAAATCAAGTTCGGATACCGAAACTTTACTCTATGCTTATCAAGAATATGGGGTGGATTTATTTAGGCAATTGAATGGTATTTTTGCCTTTGCTATCTATGATAGGCGACAACAATTACTAATTCTTTGTAGGGATCAATTTGGCGTAAAGCCATTATATTATTACCAAAAAGGAGCAGATTTGTTTTTTGGTTCTGAAATAAAATCTTTTTTAAAAATACCCGGTTGGGACAAAAGTATAGATCATGCAGCGCTAAGCAATTACCTGCACTATTTGTATTCACCAAGCGAGCAGACTCCTTTTAAGCTGGTAAAAAAAATGCCACCTGGTCATTTTGCAATTATCAATTTGCGAAAAACAGCACCCATTCAATTTCAGAAATATTATGAAATTCCTTTTACTGGAAAATATGAATCTGGAAGTGAAGCGGAATGGATTGAACGCGTAGATACGGCCTTTAGCAAAGCGGTGGAACGACAATTATTAGCAGATGTACCCATTGGTTTCTTTTTATCTGGTGGGCTTGATTCCAGTATGATTGTTGCCAAAGCCAGAACATTAACTAGCAAAAAAATAGCCTGCTATACAATTGACACCGATTTTCAGGAAGGCAATATAGAAGGGCACACGAATGATTTATATTATGCAAAAAGAGTAGCCAAATACTTAGATGTTGATTTGGAAATTGTTCCTGCTAAAGTAGATATTGTACAAGATTTTGATAAAATGATTTGGCATTTGGATGAACCATTAGAGGATGCTGCCCCGCTAAATGTTTTAAATATATGCAATCGGGCAAGGCAAAAGGGTAGTGTCGTTTTGTTAGGCGGTATTGGTGGAGACGACCTTTTTTCTGGTTATCGTCGCCATCAAGCATTAAATTTTGAAAAGTTTTTTAAATGGACACCTAATGTAATTGGTAGAGGCATTCAAACTTTAGCCGCCCAATTTTCTAATAAAAATGCGACCATCAGGAGAATCCAAAAAATCACCAAACATATTCATCAGCCCGTACTGGATAGACTGGTAGGTTATTACGAATGGTTGCCTTTGGAGGTAAATAAATCCTTGTTCCATCAACCCATTCAGAAAAAGCTAAACGGTTATAATCCAACCAGTATTTTAATGAACGCTCTGGTCAATATTCCTGATAATCAAGACTATCTGAATACGCTTTTGTTTTGGGATATGAAATTTTTCTTGGCAGACCATAACCTAAATTACACGGACAAAATGAGTATGGCTGTTGGTGTAGAAGCTAGAGTCCCTTTTTTGGATGTAGAACTGGTTAATCTAAGTACCAAAATTCCGCCTAATCTAAAAATGAAGGGTAGCACAACCAAATATATTCTTAAAAAAGTAGCTGAAAAATACTTGCCAAAAGAGATTATTTATCGCCCAAAGACTGGATTTGGCGCACCTGTCAGAAAATGGATTAACAATGATTTGGATGAGCGAATTCACGATTATTTATCACCAACAAGTATCAAGAATAGAGGCATTTTTAATGCAAAAAATGTAACCAAATTAATAGCAGATAATAAAGCAGGACAGATTGATGCTTCTTATGCTATTTGGGGCTTGTTGGCTATTGAATCTTGGATGAGGCAGTTTTCAGATTAGATAACACCCTATACTTATCACCTGTTTTTTTCACCTAGACCCCTAGAAAATGACAAAAATAGTAAACGTTGTTGGTGCGAGGCCCAACTTTATGAAAATAGCACCGCTGCATCGGGCTTTCCAAAAAAAGCCTCAATTGGAATCAAAAATTGTCCATACAGGACAGCATTATGATCAAAAAATGAGCGATATCTTTTTTGACCAATTAGGTTTGCCTCAGCCTCATTACCACCTTGGTGTAGGTGGTGGATCACATACGTTCCAAAAGGCAAATGTGATGCTAAAATTTGAGCAAGTATTGAAGGAAGAACAACCCAATATTGTTTTAGTAGTGGGTGACGTCAATGCAACAGCTGCTTGTAGCATTGTATCCGTTAAAATGGGTATTCCGACGGTACATGTAGAGGCAGGACTACGTAGTGAAGACCGAAGCATGCCCGAGGAAATCAACCGAATTCTAACCGATTCTATTTGTGACCACCTATTTGTTACAGAGCATAGTGGGCTTATCAATTTAGCTAAAGAAGGTATTCCTTCTAATCGGGTTTCTTTTGTGGGCAATGTGATGATAGATTCATTGCTTCATTTTCGTAAAAAAGCGAACCAATTTGCCTTTTCATCAATTATGAATCAGCCATTAAATAAACCTACAGATATGCATATTGCCAGTAAAGAGTACATCCTGATGACTATGCATCGCCCACATAATGTCGATCGCAAAGAGGGTTTACAGGCTATTTTGAGCATTATTGCCAATGCTACTGTACATAAAAAGGTGGTATTTGCTATTCATCCCCGTACGTTAAATAATTTTAAAAAGGCTGGATTATGGGCTAATTTGGCAAGCATAGAAGGGCTAATCTTATTACCACCACAAGGATATTTACAATTTTTAAAATTGATGGATAATGCTACCTTGATTATTACTGATTCTGGTGGCATTCAAGAAGAAACGACTTTTCTCGGTGTGCCTTGCCTAACTTTTAGAGATACTACAGAAAGGCCCATTACCGTAGAATTGGGAACTAATTTTTTGATGGAAGATTTGAATCCCGAAACCGTTCGCATTCAAATGGAGGCCATCTTAAAAGGCAAAGCTAAAAAGGGAATAATCCCACCTTTCTGGGATGGACAGGCTGCGGATAGGATAGCTTCCATTATTGTTAAAAAATATGGACGATTAGGGGGTATAATTGGCGAACAAATAAATCGTTCGATTCAGGAACGCTCTGCTGCATAATTGAAATCCAAAAAGGAGCAAGACTTCAAATATAGACATCTTTTATTTACATGAAACAAATTATTCAAGATTTAAGCTCTGGCGATACGGTATTGGCAAAACTGCCCGTACCTCAAGTCAAATATGGTCATGTGTTAATTAAAACTCAATGTTCTTTGGTCTCTTTGGGAACAGAGCGGATGTTAGTCAATTTTGGAAAAGCCAATTTCCTTGACAAGGCTCGGCAGCAGCCCGACAAAGTCAAACAGGTATTCCAGAAAATACAGTCTGACGGACTTCGCCCAACCTTGGATGCCGTATTCAGGAAATTAGGAGAGCCAATGCCTTTGGGTTATTGCAATGCTGGAGAGGTAATTGGAGTGGGGGAGGACGTCACGGAATTCAAAATAGGAGATAGAGTAGTGTCCAATGGCCATCATGCCGAAGTGGTTAATATGCCTAAAAATCTAGTAGCTAAAATTCCTGATGGAGTGCCCTATGAAGCAGCGGCTTTTACGGTGATTGGAGCAATTGCTTTACAAGGAATTCGATTAATTAAGCCCACTTTTGGCGAAACGGTGGTTGTAACAGGATTAGGTTTGATTGGGTTGTTAGCTTCGCAAATTTTGGTAGCGAATGGTTGTCAGGTTATTGGCTTAGATTTTGACCAAAATAAAGTCGAATTGGCCAAATCTTGGGGCGTCAAAGCTTATAATGTTGCAGCAACTGACGTGGTTCGATTGGTAGCCGATTTAACCAACCAAACGGGCGCAGATGCGGTATTGATAACCGCTTCAACTAAAAGTAATGAGGTGATTGCTCAAGCTGCTCAAATGAGCAGAAAAAGGGGACGAATTGTATTGGTTGGAGTGGTCGGTTTGAACATTATGCGGGCAGATTTTTATGAAAAAGAATTGTCTTTTCAAGTTTCTTGCTCCTATGGCCCAGGTCGTTATGATACCGAATATGAAAAAAAAGGAAATGATTATCCCTTACCTTATGTACGTTGGACTCAAAAAAGAAATTTTGAAGCCATTTTAAAAGCAATGGCTGACAAAAAATTGAAGGTTGAACCCCTAATTACAGAAATTGTCGAACTGGAAGATTATCATAAAGTCTATGATAATATGGCTAATTCCCAGTCTATTGCTACTATTATAAAGTATAAAGGGGAGATTTCTATAAAGGATACTTCCATTGCGGTAACGCCTAAAATTTTTCAGGCTACTAAGGGAATATTAGGTATTATCGGTGCAGGAAATTTTACGAAAGCAGTTATTGTTCCGACCCTTAAAAAGCTAAATGCCAATATTAAATACATTGCTAGTTCCGAAGGATTATCGGGTACCACCACCGCCAAAAAGCATCTAATCGCCTATTCAACTACTGATTATCAAGATATTTTGTTAGACGAATCGGTCGATGCCGTTTTAATTACTACCCAACATCATGCGCATGCCCAGCAGGTCATAGATTGCCTAAAAGCTGGCAAACACGTTTTTGTCGAAAAACCGCTGGCAATAACCAATACGGAACTAAATGAAATTATTCAAGTGTATCAACAAACGACTCCTTCCATTTCGGTAGGATTCAACCGTCGGTTTTCTCCTTTTATGATAGATGCTAAACAGCAATTAGGAAATACTTCTGACTCACCTATTCATGTGATTGCTACTATGAATGCTGGATTTGTGCCCGCCCAACATTGGTTACAAGACAATGCCTTGGGGGGTGGACGTATCATTGGAGAAGCCTGCCACTTGATTGATTTGATTACCTATTTAGCAGATAGTGTAGTAGAAAAAGTCATTATGAATGCTTTGGGTACACATCCTGACTCGGGGACAGACAACGGGTCTATTTTATTAAAATATAAAAATGGCACCAATGGGGTTATCAACTATTTTGCCAATGGACATAAAGCATACAGTAAAGAGCGAATAGAAATTTATGCACAAGGACGAACTATGATTATTGATAATTTCAGAAAGTCAAAATACTATGGTTTTAAAAAATCAGGCCTGTCTATGTCACAAGACAAGGGGCATAATAATCAATTCAAATTATTCTTAGAAAATTTACAAAAAAATGGGAAACCGACCATTCCTTTTGAACAGGTTGTGAATACATCCAGAACAGCTATAGCTGCTGTAGATTCCCTTAAAACAGGGCAATGGATTAAAATTAGTAGGTAATGGACCGACAGTTAAACATTGAGAAAGCCATTGATTTTTTATTGGCAAGCATTGACCAAAAAACGAAAGGAAGTACCGCTTCTTATTCAAGAATATTATACCCTTTTAAAGGTTGGTCAGCACCTTATCCAGAGACAACAGGGTATCTTATTGCTACTTTTCTAGATTTGGCATCAAGGACAAAATATGCCCATTTGAAAACACCAGCTACGGAGATGGCCAATTGGATTTGTAGCATGCAGACTAAAGAAGGGGGATTACCAGGTGGTTTGTATAGAGCAGGGAAGGAAATGGAAAAAAGTATATTCAATACGGCTCAAATGCTGATTGGATTGGTGGCAGCGGCCAATTTTACTAAAGAAAACGATTACCTGACTGCTGCCCATCGGGCTGGCGTATGGCTAATGGATACACAGGAAACAAATGGGACTTGGACCAAATATCATTACCATAAAGGATTTTTTCCTAGTTATTATACGCGAGTAGCTTGGCCTTTACTGCAGATCGCACAGTTGACAGGAGATGAAAAACTAGAAAAAGCAGCACTAAAAACTTATGATACTTTATTAACAAAAGTCCAAAGTAATAAATTCATTAAAGATGCTGGTTTTCAGCCTGATTCCTACGCTTTTTTACATACTATAGCCTATACGATTCGAGGCTTTTTAGAAGGCGCTATTTTAGCAAATCGGGATGATTATTGGGAAGCGGGCTATAATTTAGCTTACAAACTGCTAAGAAAATATGAGCTTAAGAAACGATTGGCGGGTGCCTATTATTCAAATTTTAAAGAAATAAACTGGTATCGTTGTTTGACAGGAGAAGCGCAGATGGGAATCATCTGGTTGAAAATATTTGGACAAACTAGCGATATCCGATTTGTTAATACTGCTTCCAAATTACTAGACGAACTTTGTGCCACGCAACCAATGAAGAATGGTCTATTCTTAAAAGCAGGCGGCTTAAAAGGGTCGCATCCCTATTTTGGAAGATATATGGCTTTTCGGCAACCAAATTGGGCCACCAAATTTTTTCTAGATGCTTTATTAGCGGAGGAGAAAACCTACCATTGGATTGAACATCAACAATTAGATGGAATTTTTGATAAAAGTTTAGAGGGAGTTATAAATCAAAGAATATGAAAATAGCAGTTACCGCAGGTCATTCCAAAAGCCTCCATTCCATTGCGCTAATGCACACATTAAGAGCAAACGGGCATCAAGTAGTGGGTTGCTTACAAGTAAAAACATTCCAGTTTAAAAGGTTGAAAACTTATCTCCAACAATATGGTTGGAAAACGGTCAAAGCAAAATTTCAATCCCACTTTTTAAAGCAGGAAGACACCTATTTAGCCAATGAAACGAAGCCAATTAAATCCTATCTATACCAATTAGGAATCGAAGCAAAAACCATTGATTTTTTTTGTAAAAAAAATGACTTAGCCCACCTGAAGGTAAATTCATTGAATGACGAAAAGGCCATTAATTTTGTAAAAAAACATAAGATTGACCTTTTAATCTATTCAGGAGGTGGCATTCTACGAAAAGGAATAATACAAGCACCTTCGGAGGGCGTACTGAATGCCCATTCTGGTTGGTTGCCTTTTTTTAGAGGGATGAATGTCATAGAGTGGAGCCTACTGCTCAAATTTCCACCTCATACGACCATTCATTTTATTGATGCTGGGATTGATACAGGAAAAATATTATATACTGAGCCTATCCCATATCATACAGATTTGTATAAAATGCGGGGAACTGCTACGGTCCATAATATAGAGTTATTCAATAAGGTAATTAACAATTTTGAGTATTATAAAAAAAGAGCAAAAAATCAATCAAAATCCGAAGGCAAGCAATTTTTTGTGATGCACGCTAAATTAAAACAGTTATTGATTGACCAGGTTATCAAAAAGCCTGATCATACCTTAATACCCAAAAAACAAAGTGATGAATTTCACGCTTAACAAATTCAAACTATTACTGCATACCATTCGATACCTGACTTTTCAACAGGTTGCTTACCGAGTGTATTATCAATTAAAAAGAAAATTTTATACTTGGAAACCAGACCGTATTAACCAGCAATTGAAAACTACCAAATTAGATATTCAAGTACGCCCGATTCTTTTTCAAGAAAGCGGTATTCCCCATTATCAAGGGGATATAGAAGATTTACTGAACAATAAAATCACTTTCCTTAACCAAAAATTTGAATTTGAGGCAACTATCAACTGGCAGAATCCAGCGCTAAATGTGGGGACTCGATTGTGGAAATTGAACTTGAATTATCACGAATACCTCATTGATGTTGCTCGAATTTACGAGAAAAGTGGACAGCAGCGGTACTTGCAATATATTCAACAACATATTAGTAATTGGTGCGACCAAAACCCTTTTGGCACGCCCGCTTATTATAAAGATAATTGGAATAGCTATGCCATTTCTTTGAGATGCATGGCATGGATTAAAGTTTTTAACTTGGTCGGTGACCATTTTACCGAAGATTTTAGAGGCAAAATAACAAATAGTATTTGCGTTCAATATGATTTTTTAAGTAATAATCTAGAATGGGATTTAAAGGGAAATCACTTATTGGAAAATAGTTTTGCCTTATTATTTAGTGCTTATTTTTTTAAAGACCAATCTTTATTAGATCAAGCAACATCCTTGTTAAATCAGGAACTAAAAGAGCAAATATTACCCGATGGCGGACATTATGAGTTATCTCCTATGTATCACCAGCTATTATTATTTCGGGTATTAGATTGCTATAATTTAGTGAAAAACAATCCTCCATTGGATTCAAAATTATTGAATTTATTGAAAGAGAAAGCGGAAATCATGCTTGGGTGGTTGTTGCAAATTACTTTTCAAAATGGCGATATTCCCTTGTTGAATGATGCTGCTTTCAAGGTCAGCCCTACGACTAAAGCCTTAAGAGCCTACGCAGAAAAATTGGGGATTACAAAAAAAATAATAAGCTTAAAAGAAAGCGGTTACCGAAAAATTAATAAAAAGAACTACGAAATAATTATAGACATAGGGCAGATAGGGCCAGATTATATTCCAGGTCATGCGCATAGTGACACCTTTAATTTCGTGCTATATGTTGACCAACAACCCTTCATTGTTGATACGGGCACCTCTACCTACAATCCAACTGCAAGGCGACAATTGGAGCGTTCTACTGCTGCCCACAATACCGTGCAAATTGGTAATTGGGAACAGTCAGAAACATGGGCAAGTTTTAGGGTTGCCCGCAGGGCATACCCACAAATTATAGTCGATTCTGAAACCAAGATTGCAGCCAAATTAAAGTATGCTACACAGGATGTCTGGCATCATAGAACATTTCAATTTGCAACAAAATCCATAATAATTGAAGATAGGGTAGAAGCTAAACAAATGGCAAAAGCTATTTATCACTTTCACCCAACTGCAGCGGTAACTATAGCTAACCAAAGTATTCAAACCAATTTTGGGACAATCGAATTTAAAGGGGCACAAAAAATAGTATTAGCAAGCTATGATTACGCACCAGAATTTAATCGTTTAATTCCCGCTCAAAAAGCAATTATTACTTTTCAAAAAAACCTCCTAACCAAATTTCACTATGAAAATCCTATTTATAACCGATAATTTTCCACCCGAAGTAAATGCACCAGCCACCCGAACTTTTGACCATTGTCAGGAATGGGTAAAAAAAGGGATGGAGGTCACCGTCGTTACCTGTGCGCCCAATTTTCCTGTTGGAAAAGTATTTAAGGGATATACCAATAAGTGGTATCAGGTAGAGTATATGAAGGGCATAAAGGTAATCAGGGTATGGAGTTTCATAGCGGCCAATAAGGGGTCTTTTATTAGGATTTTGGATTTCATCAGCTTTGCTATTACCTCTTTTATTGCAAGTCTTTTTATAAAAACAGATATTATCATTGCGACTTCTCCACAATTTTTTACAGCCGTTTCGGGTTGTTTTGCCGCTTTTTGTAAAAGAAAACCTTGGATTATGGAAGTGCGAGATATGTGGCCAGAATCAATTGTTGCAGTTGGAGCAATGAAACCTGGTTTTTTGCTGAGTTGTTTGGAATGGGTAGAGTTATTCCTTTATAGAAATGCGAACACATTGGTCGTGCTAACGGATGCTTTCAAGAAAAAAATAATACAAAAAGGCATAGCTGCTAGAAAGATAAAAGTTGTTAAAAATGGGGTAAATCTAAAGCATTTTAGACCTAATGGACAGAAGAAAAATTTGCTGAAATCACTTCACTTGGAAGGTAAATTTGTAGTTGGGTACATTGGGACACATGGAATGGCTCATCAATTAGCATTTATTTTAGATTGTGCGTCATCCGCTAATAAAGATGTTCATTTTTTATTTCTTGGGGAAGGAGCAGAAAAAGAAAAGTTGTTAAAAAAACATCGACGAGAACAAATTGATAACGCAACTTTTTTGTCTGCTGTCTCCAAAGAGGAAATACCGAACTATATAGATATTATCGATGTGGCGCTGGTCAATCTTAAAAAATGTGATACGTTTAAAAGTGTTATCCCTTCTAAGATATTCGAAAATGCAGCCATGCTAAAACCTATTTTATTGGGTGTTGACGGAGAATCTAGGGGGATTATAGAAAGCTATCAAGCTGGATTATTTTTTGAGCCTGAGCATAAAAAAGACTTTTTAGAAAAACTGCATCAGTTAAAAAATAATAGAAAATTATATGCAGCTTTACAATTAGGTTGCCAACGATTGTCCAAAGATTTTGACCGACGGATTTTGGCAGATACTATGCTACAAATAATCATTACTACAGTTTCGCCAAATACTAAATTACCTGACAAAAAGGCACTACCTGTTGGTTATCAAGAAGTTAGTGTACCTTAATTATTTATTATAGAAACAATCGACCTTTAGCGATATAACTGATTTAACATGGTATTACAAAAAGGAAAATGGATAGACCATCTATGGTTTAGCAATGAGCCTTCTATGTCATTGCACACTGTTTACAGACAAGCCCAATTGTCCAAACAATATTGGTGGTTAAAGAAAGTTCCCTTTTATACGAAACACATTGATCTGAAGCAAAGTGAAACAGAACTTTGGGAACAATTGGAAAAAACAACCAAATACGAAATCAATCGAGCTACTAAAAGAGACCTGATTCAGATTGAACCAGAAACAGATTGGGGGCTGATTATTGACTATCATCAAGAATTTGCAGCCGCCAGAAATTTAAGCCCTTTGTCCCTCAATCATTTAAAGACTTACGGTGACCATTTACAAGTTACAAAAGCTTATTCTCCTGCCTATGAACAGATTACAGGTATTAATATTCTCTTGCTGGACAAGAACTTAAAAAGGGCAAGAGGTTTGTTTACCTCCTCTTTGGTTGAGGACAATATGGAAACTAAAAAAAGAAGAATGATTGGTCGGGCTAACCGACTCCATATTTACAGTAATTTCTTATTAGCCAAAGAGGCAGGTTTTGAAATATTTGACCTCGGCGGCTATGCCTTGAATACCAATGACAAAACGATGATGGGCATTAATAAATTCAAGGATTGTTTTGGCGGTGAACTTATTGAAGAAAGCCACTATTACCCGATTTGGATTTATTGGTTGAAGCAGTTGTTGGGGAGGCCTATTTGATCAAACCAATTACCCTTGACTTTTTAAAGTGACCAAATAAGCTACTAAATCTCGAATTTGACTTTTGTTAAGCACCTTGCTCATATTTAACATGCCTGAAGGCAAAGTTTCTCTTTCCTGTATATTCTTTTTTAAAAAAGTTTGAATGGGGGCATTACCGATTTTTAGTTGAAGGTCATGCTTGGTTTCTCCCATTAATATACCCGCCTTTTCCTCACCGTTCTTTAATTTCAAGATAACCGTTCCATATCCCTCGGCGATTCGAGCATTCGGGTCAATGAGAGATAACAATAAATTTTCCCTATCCAGTTTGTCTGCGATATGGTCTAAATCGGGACCAACCCTACTACCTTTACCATTGAACGCATGACAACGAAGACATTGAGCAGCGTTGTTATTGGATAAAATATGGCTTCCTTGGTCTTTATTCCCACCATATAAAGTAGGTTCATAAATGGCTAATAAATCATCCGCAGGAATTTTATTTTCATAAGCCTTTTTTAAGGCTTTCAGCTCTTCAAAAGCACTTTGCTCAATGGCTAATAAAACATCTAAATGTAAAGCAGGATCTAATGCTTTAGTTGTTAATTGCTGCCAGTATTTTTGTAAAATTTCCACTGCCTTTCGATCGTTTATTTTGGCTAAACTAGCCAAGGCATCCTGTTTTTCTTCGATAGTATTTTGTTCCAGAATCTTTTTATAGAGAATCACTAAGGTTTCTTTTGGTAAATCTACCTTGTCCAATAAACTTTGGGCAGCTTTTCTCAATGTTAGCTGTTCATCAACTAAAGCCCGATTAATAGCAGGGATTAAATCTTTGCTTTTTAAGTTGACCAAAGTATTCAGCGCAGCTATTCTATAGGTTAATGGCTCTTTTTCATTTTCAAAAATTGATAATACTTCGGTATTGGCGGCTTTATAATTTGTTCTATTTGCTGCTGTAATCATAGCCACTTTTAGATTGGCATTTTTACCGTTAATTAATTGCGGAAAAACAATAGCTATTGCTTTGTGTGCATCCGAAATTCGATGCCCTTCTAATTTTCGATACCGATTATCCACTCGATCTAAAAGGGGCGGATCGCTCCAATAACCCAATGCCCATAAAGCATCCTGACGCATTTCTTCGGGAGCTTTATCTGACAGGGCATAGTTGGCTAATCTTAGCGCCGCTTCAGCGGTGGCCACCCTTAAATTGGCATTGATTGCTCTTCTAATAAATGCTTCATTTTGAATATCTACTCGCTCTAAAGCCTTTGCTAAAGCAGGTAAGGCATCGGGGATGGAAAAGTCGTCATTAATTGCCCTTGCAGCCTCGGTCAACACTAATGGTTCAGTATCTCCTAAAAAATCGGCTACTTTTGGAGACGCTATAATTCGGAGCGCTACTACTGCTCCAATTCTAACAAATTTAGAAGGATGATTAGCTAATTCCGCTAATAAAATGGGCTTATTTAATCTAGAAAGGCCGTATACTATCGCATGTCTTAGATGGGGATCTTTTTCTTCTACTTGTGCCAATAATTCCACTAATGGTTGGAATGCTTTTTCATCTCCTATTTTACCTAAGGCCTCCGCCGCAAAAAACTGAACTTTGGCAGAAGCGTCTTTCAATAAAAAAATTAAGGAATCGAGGGCAGGTGCAAATTTTGCATCTCCAATAACTTTTGCTGTTTGCGCTCGAATATTTTCATTCACATCATTCAGAAAGGAGGTCAGCGGAATAGCATAATTACTATCCTGTCTGGCCAGTTGTCCTATTCCCCAAATGGCATGTATTCTGCCTAGTAAATTAGGGGCTGATTTTGCTACTGATAATAGGGGAGAAGTGGCTTTTCTTTTGACTAATTCAAATTGGGCTGCCATTCTTACCCGTTGGTCAGCATGAGCGATTAAGATAGCTAATTCGGCTGCTGATTTTTTCTCCATTCCTTCTTCCAAGAGGGTTTGAGTTTCTTTTTGCAAGGCTTTAATAGTTGCCTTAGGTGCCGTTAATTTCCAAATCCGACCCGCTGGTTTTTTAGCATAACTATCTTTCCAATCATTGATATATAAAGCACCATCAGCAGCAAAAGAAATACCAGTAGGAACAATCCCACCAACTACCTCTTTAATGTTCGTAGGTTCAAAAGATGCACCTTTTGACTTTAATTTAAAGGCTTGAATTTTAGAATTGGCGGAAGAAGCTGTAAAATAAGACACAAAAAAATATTCTTTCCACCCTTCACTCAAACCTGTACCTGGATTATAAGCAAAACCAGCAGGCCCATCATAGGCCAAGCCTAATGGAGGTAATAAATAGGCTGCTTGCCCTGGAAAATGCGGCAAATGTAATTTTTCATCCACCCAAACCCTGTACGCTTCATTCGGTTGTCGGTATTTGCCAAATTGCCAGTTGATGCGCCACCCTGTATCTGAGCCTTCTACAATGTGAACATAACGTTCATGTTCTCCTGCATGATCGCCATCATTGTCCACACTTAGTAGATTGCCAAAATCATCAAAAGCCAACTCTTGGGGATTTCTTAATCCATGTGCAAAGACTTCAAAATCGGAACCATCTGGATTACATCGCATCACCGCCCCTTGATTGGGATAGGCCCAACGTTTACCATTGGCATCCACTACATTTACCCCAATATCTCCAATAGACCAATAGATTCGGCCGTCTGGTCCCATGGTTAACCCCGACATATCGTGTCCTGCAAAAGCAATATGAATGCCATAACCATGACTAATGACCTTCCGTTCATTTGCTATTCCATCCTTATCCGTATCTTTTAAGCGATATACATCAGGGGCAGCGGTTAAATAAATAGCATCATCAACACTTAAAATACCTGCGGCTACTCCTGTCAGCATATCATTAAAACCCGCTGCATAAAGATGTGAAGTATCTGCCCGACCATCTCCGTTACTATCCCAAACTCGCCTAATATATTCACTTTGCACCTCCAAATCTCGATAGTCGTGTAGCCCATCTTTATTAAAGTCTTTTTGCCAGGTGTTTTTTTCACTCAGGGGAGTGGCTAATTTTTTTAAATGAAAAGCGCGCGTATCTTCTATGGTTTGCAAACCAATGTCCTCCAACATCCATTCTTGATGTGCTCGGATGTCCAAATCTGAACTCTTTCTTCTAGAAGTTTCTGCTACATAGGCAATGCCATTATTATCAAAAGTTAAAGCAACGGCATTGGATAATAAGGTGCCTGGTGCCCATAAGTCTAATTGAAGTCCATTTGCTAAAATTGGAGAAACTTGTTTAGCTTCTTCAAAGTCTGTTGCTGTAGCATGTCCTACAACGAGACTTGGCACTTCTTGGTCGGATTGACAGGAAGCCATTAAAATTAATACGAATAATGCCAAATGATATGGCTTAGTACCTTTAATTGTTAAACTTAGATTTCTCATTGGTATGTTGGTTTTCAGCATCTTGCTTATCAGTCGAAACGCTCAGATAGGCATAATTCATAAAAATGCGATTTTATCTGCTAGATTTTGGGGTGAAAATACTCAAATTCTTATATTACCCAAGATAAAAAAAAATTACAATTTTCTTAACCAATTTTGGGACAATCGAATTTAATGGGGCACAAAAAATAGTAGTAGCAAGCTATAAGCTATAATACTCTTTAGGGATGATTAATTTCAATTGCTATTATGATAATTATCACCAAGCCACCTCTTGGCTAACAGTAATTTTGGTAGAAATTTATTTTCAGGACAATTTAGTCTTCCATGCTGCTCTCAGGGTAATCTTTCTTTAATTCTTGGAGGCTTTCTGTCCATTTTTTTTTATTTTCAACTGATGATCCACTTCGGCTATTTGAATTAATAATTCCAGACCACGGGTCTTCATTTTTTCTTTTTTCAACTCTTTTTGAGCCTCCTTTAATTTTTGGAAGAGCATCCTTTAAACCTAAATCAACTTAAAGGCAAAGCAAAAGCGGATTATGAGTTATTGAAAGGTGTTTTAGAGAAATATCAAGGGCGGCGTTTAGATACAATAAAAAAATCATAAATCATGAAAAATCTTCTACAAAGATATACCCAAAAAGCAGTTGAATTCATTAAAGAAACAACCCCTACCAATACTAATTCCCCTTCATTAAAATTAGAGAGATGGTCTCCTACAATACGCATGCCTTGCCCCTTTAAAAAATAGATTAGTTCAAATTCTTGGTGGAAATAGAACTAAAGGTATTTTTTTCTACTTGTTTGTATTTTAGCTTCATAATAAAGTGATTGGTGATTAGTAACTGGTGATTGGTTGCCTAACACCAATCACCAGTCTCCAATCACTATTGTTTCAAATCAGCCAAATAGGTAACCAGCGCAGCAAATTCCTCAAAAGTTAGCGGATTCGTTAAGCCTAAAGGCATAGAGGAGGTTTCCAATTCTTCTTTAGAAATAATATCGGCTGTTTTTACGGTAAATACATGTCCTGCAATATTTTGAATGACCAATTGGTCTGCCGTTTCTTTTGTAATAAAACCGACATAACTTTTATCTTCTTTTGCCATGATTAACATGGTTCTGAAACCTTGGGCAATGGAAGCATTGGGTTTTAGAATAGATTCCGCAATTTGGTCTCTAGTCATAATTGCTCCAATTTGACCTAAATAAGACCCCTTTAATGGTTCGGTAGATTTAATACTATGGCAAACAGGACATCCTTGTTTTTTATATAATTTTGCACCAATTTTAGGGTCTCCTTTTATATCTGCAATGGCTAACATGATATCTTCAATAGATGCTCTTTCTACCTGCCCTTTTTTATTGGCAATTCGCCCTAGATTAACTCGATTATCTTCTTTGACGGTCTTTTCTTCTTCGCCGCCAAATTTGGAAATGCCCATTCTATGTCGCCCATTCAAATCGGCAAATAAGCTTTTTTCTTTGGGGCTGGATTGCTCCCATGCTTTGGTCAAAAATTGTTCGATGAGCGCAGAACCTTCCCATTTTATCCCTTTATAAAATGGTCCTCTGCTATCAGGTCGAGTACTCCACCACCAAGAACCATCATAAGGCGCTTCTTTTTGATAAAGTCGGGACAAGGTCGTCAATATTTTTTTGTTTAAATTTTTAGCTTTTGGTGAATTGATTTCTTTGGATTGATTGGCCTCATAAGCAGTAATTAATCCTTCTACTGCTTTTTTATCATGCATATATCGTATTGCCCATAAGGCTAAATCCGAATTTTCGCCACCAATGGCTTGCACACAAGCATCAACTGCATTTAGTTTTACTAAGGATTGGACAGCAATATGTGCTGGAATTATGGCCGAATTGGGTTTTGCATGTAGTCCAATAGTTCCTTTAGCGGGGGCGATGGCAGAAATAGGAACTTTTGTTTTTAGCAAATGATTGGCTGCTGCTATTTTTCCAATTCTTCCAAGTCCTATCATAGCTGCTATCCTCACTCGGTCATCGGCTTTTAAAGCTTCAAAAAAAGGCTCGATTGGAACTTTAGCTGCATAAGCTTTTCGGTCGGCCAAGGCTCTAAGGGCAAATTCTTTTAAGGCTTTATCTTTGGTTAAATCCACTAAATCACCCACTCCATTTTCTTTTGCTAATTGAGCATACGTAAAAATAGCGGCGACTCTTACTTCCAATGTATTATTTGCGTCTTTGGCGATTGCTAAAATGGTTGAATGATTGCTTTTATCTGCGCTACTTATTAATGCTTGTTGCGCATGTAATCGGGCAGTAGCACTTTCTGATTTTAGTAAATTGACCAATTCCCCATTAGAAAGTGTTTTTAAATTGGGGAATGCTTTATATTTCCAATCTTTCGGCGTTGCTCGAACCACAAATCCTTTACTGTCATTCCCCCGATAACCTGCACCATCCCAAGCAGAAAGGAATAATTGTCCTGAACCGTCCACATCTACATCTGTGATTTGGGGTAGGGTTAAAAAATCTTCATGCGCTTGGGTAAAACTAGCCCCATCTTTATTTACTCGATGAATAAACAACTCATTCCTGCCCCAATCTCCCATCATCGGCACTTTATTATATTTGGCTGGCCAAGTAGGTTCATCCATAAACAGCGCACCAACTCCAGAACCACCTCCGACATCCGCCAAAGCAGGCAAAATTTCATCCGTAAAATGTTTGAACAAAACGGGGTAGCCATATTCTCCAGATTGAATATGGTGTAAAAATCGGATATCCCAACCGCCGCCATCGTTGGTATTGCCACGGGTATAAATATTCATAAAAGGGTCAATTGCCACATCATAAATATTTCGAGTGCCATGAGTATAAACTTCCATTTCTGTTCCATCAGGACGAACTCTGACAATTCCGCCTCCTAACATGGTCATCTTTTTGCCACTTTGGTCAATCGCATCGTGAAAGCCAAAATCACCAACTGCTATATAAATCCAACCATCAATACCCATCCGAATGCCATTCGTCGAATGGTCTGTGCCTCTACTTTGTAGAAATTTAGGAGAGCTAATATTTTGAATAAGTGGCTGTGGTGGACCATCGGCAATACCATCTTGATTTACATCTTCAAAAACGACTAAATCCATGCCTGAGGCAATATCTTCTGTTTCTGAAAAAGTGGTATACAACACATATAATTTATCCCCAATAGGTAACAGTCCGCGAGGATTATCTAGGGTAGCAAATACGCTACTGGTATCCGCTAAACCATCTTTATTGACATCTATTAATTTCACAATTCGCCCTTTGCCTGGGTCTTTTCCCAAAGAACCTATCATATCTACGCCTACAAAGACCTCTCCTGTAACGGATGTGGCTAAACAAGCTGGGCTAGGTGTTATGGTAGGGTCTGCAAAAAAATCTAATTGGATGTCAGCTGGCCAGCCTAAATCTTGATGTAATGAATCGCTAATTACTTTAGCTGCTGTATTATCTTTTACTTTGATGTTAGGTCTATCGGCTTGACAAGCAGCGAATAGAATAATCGTGAATAGTAACGAATAGAGCGTTTTTGATAATCCTTTCATAATGAATGTAAAAATTCGAGTTTTTTAGATGAAGGCTAGAGCGACTTTAACACAACTCTCTGAGTTGTGCACAAACTAGACATGGCACAACTCAGAGAGTTGTGTTACGGTTATTTTTCCAAAAAATAGCTATGCAATTTTAAAATAGATAAACATAAATTACCCAAGACTAGGCATATTTTAACCAGAAATAATCAATAATGGCTAAATATAGGGTAAAAATAGAAAATTTAGCGTCGTTGACCCAAATATTAACTAATTGAATCCTAAACTCATTTTCAATAATCTATTTTTAACTAAAAATAACTTTTGAATCAGCAACGGATTATTGTTAGGCAAAATTCTTAGATTTAAGATTTAAATTTTATATTGCACTTGTACATTCAAGACACAATAAATGTCCAACATATTTGTGAAAATTTCGGGTCTTTTTATTTGGCTATTGGTATATCCTCCATTCTTGTTTGGACAAGAGGTGGGCACTTATTTCGATTATTTAAATGTTGAATCGGGGCTATCCAACAATGAAGTGACTGCAATTGTACAGGACAAATATGGGTTTATATGGATAGGCACCCGAGGAGGCTTAAATCGCTACGATGGTTACCAATACGTTCAATATAAAAGTAAGATAAGCGATACTAATTCGTTGGTTAATAATTCAATCGAATGCCTATATAGTGATGGGAACTATTTATGGATAGGCACCAAATCAGGTGGGCTAAGTCGTTATGACCAGACAAAAGAAGTATTTACTAATTATCAGTATGACCCTAAGAATGAGCAGTCATTGAGTCAAAATAGAATTGTCTCCATTTTCGTAGATAGTAAAAATAGAAGATGGTTTGGCACCTTTAATAATGGTGTTAATTTATACAAGGAAACAAAAAATGTTTTCAGTCGCTATTTAGAAAAAAGAAAAGTTATTCGAATAATTGAAGATGTCCAAGGAAATATTTGGACAGTAACGAATAAAGATCCGCAGGTCTCCTGGCCTGCATTTAGTTTAGAGTAATTGAACTTAGGCTTGACACTTGAACTTGAACTTTATTATATGAAATATTTCTACCTATTTCTACTCCTTCTTTTCATTGCTTGCACGACAACATTAAAGCAAGCAAATAAAGCAAGCCAAAAGATAGATAAACCGAATATCATCTTCATTATGTCGGATGACCAAGGCTATGCTGACCTAGGATGTTATGGTAGTGAGTTTGTCAAAACACCTTATTTAGACCAAATGGCAGCGGAAGGTATGCGCTTTACCCAAGTATATGCAGGTAGTCCCGTTTGTGCACCAACTCGCTGCGTATTGCTGACAGGCAAGCATAGTGGACATATCACCCGAAGAGATAACCGAACGACAGATGATATTGACAAACCTTTTATGAAACGGAAGTTGATTTCTTTAAAATCAGCAGATTATACCTTTGGTGAAATGATGCAAGCGGCAGGGTATAAAACAGGCGCTTATGGCAAATGGGGATTGGGGAATCCAGGCACAACTGGAACACCCGACCAACAAGGATTTGATGACTTTTATGGCTATATAGACCAAGTGCATGCCCACAATTATTACACCGATTTCTTAATGCATAATACGGATACGATTCCAATACCTGAAAATAAAAATGGACAAAAAGAAGTCTATGCTCATGATTTAGTTGCTGATAAAGCTTTACAATTTATCCAAAAGAATCAAGAAAAACCTTTCTTTCTATACTTGCCTTATACGACTCCACATGGCAAATATGAAGTGCCTGACCATTCACTATATGCAGACCAACCTTGGGAAGAAAAAATAAAAAGCTATGCGGCGATGATTAGCCGAATGGACGAAGATATTGGGGAATTATTTGCCCTTTTAAAAGACCTGAATTTAGATAAAAATACCATTGTATTCTTTACTTCTGACCATGGACCGAATCCACCTTTTTTAAAAGATTTAGAAAGTAATAAACCATTTCGAGGCATCAAAAGACAAGTATTAGAAGGTGGATTAAGAGTACCAATGATAGTTAGATGGCCTGAAAAAATTAAGGCTGGAACAGTTAGCGATTTTGTTTGGGCATTTTGGGATGTAATGCCTACCTTAGCGGAATTGGCAGGGCTTGAACCACCAAAAGAAACAGATGGGATTTCGGTTGTCCCTACCCTATTAGGACAAACGCAACAAGCACATGAATTTTTGTATTGGGAATATCATAGTCCTTTTCAACAGGCAGTTAGAATAGATAATTGGAAAGGTATCCGTTTAGGTACAGCAGAAAAAATTCATTTATTTGATTTGACGGTTGACTTAAAAGAGCAAAATAATGTAGCTCAAGAGCATCCTGACGTTGTCGCAAAAATAGCCGAGATAATGGAAAGAGAACATACCCCCAATCCATATTGGCCAATGCAAGAAAAGGCAAGGAAAGGTGCGGCTAAAATTTTGGTTGGGATGGATAAGTAAGTAATGAGACAGAACTAATCGACACTTTTTAAATAGTTGCGAGTTGAAAAAATAGAATCGGTAAACTGAAATTGGATTATTTTAATAACTGATTGAAGTATCCATAAACATTCCAATCACCCAACCCGTAACTCGCATCTCGTAACAATTTTTTTTAAAAACTTGATTAAAAATCTATATGGATTGTTATAAACTATTAGGATTCATTTTGCTAAGCCTGCTTTTTTCGTGTGAACCAAATACAGCCCCTAGCGATACAAATACTACGGCCAAAAAATCGAAACAACCTAATATCATCTATATATTGGCGGACGATTTAGGCTATGGTGATTTAAGTTGTTATGGTCAGAAAAAATTTACTACGCCCAATATAGATCGCTTGGCAAAAGAAGGGATGCTATTTACCCAACATTATTCAGGAAGTACGGTCTGTGCCCCGTCTCGTTCCGCTTTGATGACTGGACAACATACAGGTCATACTTATATTCGAGGGAATAAAGAAGTCAGACCCGAAGGACAACATCCAATGCCTGATAGTATACAAACTATTGCGGAAACACTTAAAGCAGCAGGGTATGCGACAGGGGCTTATGGCAAATGGGGTTTAGGCTATCCCAATTCTTCGGGAGACCCTACAAAACAGGGATTTGATACTTTTTATGGCTATAATTGCCAAAGATATGGTCATCATTATTACCCACATTTCTTACGGTCTAATCTAGATTCCATTCCACTAGAAAAAAATAAAGGGACGGCAAAAGGCACCTATGCGCCAAACCTGATTCACGAAAAAACCTTGGCTTTCATAGAAAAAAATAAAGACCAGCCATTCTTCTTGTTTGTTCCTTCTATCATTCCCCATGCGGAGTTGGTTGCGCCTGAAAAATATATGCAAAAATATCGGGGTAAATTCCTTCCTGAAAAAGAATATAAAGGAACGGATGACCCTAATCATGAAAATTTCAGAAGCGGTCCTTATCAATCACAAACAGAAAGTCACGCTGCTTTTGCTGCTATGATAGCCCTATTGGATGAACAAGTGGGAGAAATCATGAAAAAAGTGGAAGATTTAGGCTTAGCAGAAAATACCCTTATTATTTTTACTTCCGATAATGGACCTCATAAAGAAGGGGGTGCTGACCCTGTTTATTTTAATAGTAATGGACCGCTAAAAGGATTTAAAAGAGACTTGTATGAAGGAGGAATTAGAGTACCTATGATTGCTAAATGGCCAGGGAAAATTGAGGCAGGCGCCGTATCTAATCATATTTCTGCTTTTTGGGATATATTTCCAACTTTCGCAGAGATTGTTGGCAGTTCGCCACCAACAAATATAGATGGTATTTCTTTTTTACCCGAATTGTTAAATAAATCTACGCAACAACAACAGCATGAATACCTCTATTGGGAATTTCATGAACGAGGTGGAAGAATTGGCATTAGAAAAGGAGATTGGAAAGGCGTTCGGTACGATGTATTAAAAAACCCTACTAGTCCGCTGGAACTGTATAATCTAAAAACGGATATTGGAGAAACTACCAATGTGAGTACACAACACCCAGAGATTATTCAAGAAATGGAGACCATTCTCGCTAATGTTCGCACCCCTTCTGAGGTATTTACTTTTAGCTCTAATGGGTATTTACAGGGTAAGAAATAATCGGAAAGTAGTCGCCCAAATAAATTGGGCGACTACTAATAAATGCAACATGAAATGAAAAATCACCTATTTATATTATGCCTAGGGTTTATAGCAATATTTACGGCTTGTAAAAATGAATCCGAAGTAAAGGAAGTGCAGCGCCCTAATATCTTGTTCGCTATTTCCGACGACCAATCCTTTCCCCATGCAGGTGCTTATGGCTGTACTTGGGTAAAAACGCCTGCCTTTGATAGAGTTGCCAAAGAAGGTCTTTTATTCAATCAGGCTTTTACGCCTAATGCCAAATGTTCACCTTCAAGAGCTTGTATTCTTACAGGCAGAAATAGCTGGCAATTAGAAGAAGCAACCAACCATGTCCCTTTTTTCCCTGAGCATTTTAAAACCTTCCCAGAAGCACTTGGGGAACAAGGCTATTTTGTCGGCAGAACAGGCAAAGGTTGGGCACCTGGCGTCGCTGAAAAAAATGGACAACCAAGAGATTTAATTGGCAAAAACTATATAGCACATAAACTTACACCACCTGCAAAATATATTTCCGATAATGATTATGCGGCCAACTTTAAAGCCTTTCTAACGGCAAAGGAACAAAATAAACCCTTCTTTTTTTGGTACGGTGCGATTGAACCACATCGGCGCTATGAATATCAAGCAGGTATCAACAAAGGGGGAAAAAAGCTAAGTGATATTACCGAAGTTCCCGCTTTTTGGCCAGATACTGATAGTGTCCGAACGGATATGTTGGATTACGCTTTTGAAGTCGAGCATTTTGACCAACATTTAGAAAAGATGTTAGCCCTATTGGAAGAAAAAGGAGAGCTAGAAAATACCATTGTGGTGGTGACGGCGGATAATGGAATGCCTTTTCCTAGAATTAAAGGGCAAATGTATGCCTATGATAATCATTTGCCTTTAGCGATACGATGGGGAAAAGGTATCAAAAATCCTGGTCGAAAAATAGAAGATTATGTCAATTTTATTGATTTTGCACCTACCTTTTTGGAAGTGGCAGGAGTTGCACCTGTCGCAAGTGGGATGCAAGCGATAACAGGAAAAAGTCTAAATGAATTTTTCAAAAGTGAGCAAGCAGGAAAAATTACCGACCATCGAAATTTTGTCTTGATTGGCAAAGAGCGCCATGATGTAGGTCGGCCTAATGATGAAGGCTACCCTGTTAGAGGGATTATTCGAGGAGATTATGCACTAACGCTCAATTTTGAACCCAATCGTTGGCCCGTTGGCAACCCAGAAACGGGTTATTTAAATACCGATGGTAGTCCTACGAAAACGGTTATTCTAAATGAAAGAAGGCAAAACCGAACAAGTGAATTTTGGGATTTAAATTTTGGCAAAAGACCTGCTGAGGAATTGTATAATATTCGAGAAGACCCTTGGTGTGTTAATAATCTGGCAGCAACAACGGATTTAGCTGCTAAAAAATCGGAATTAAAAGCATTATTAGTCGCCGAACTTAAAAAGCAAGGCGACCCCCGTATTTTAGGACAAGGCGATATTTTTGATAATTACCAATATGCACATCCATCTTCCGAAAATTTTTATGAACGATTTACTAATGGAGAGGAAATGAAAGCAGGATGGGTTAATCCTAGTGACTTTGAAAAAGAAAAAATAGATGAATAAATTTGAAGAGATGGTTAAATTGTTAAACTGTTTTATTGTTTTAGTAAGCACTCAATGCAGGTCAGGAGACCTGCGGATAACGGTTTCCTGTCAGGAGACAGAAAACATCAGCGTAGGAGATATGCCAAATTTTAAAAATTGGCTATTACTTTTTTTCATCCTATTATTAGGATGGAATGGCCTATTTGCACAAAGCAATATAGAAAAACCCAATATCCTTTGGATAGTCACCGAGGACAATTCCAAGCATTATTTAAACTTATACGAAGAAGGCGGGGCAGTTATGCCAAATGTAGAAGCCTTAGCCAAAAAAGGGATTGTTTTTAATCATGCCTTTTCCAATGCGCCTGTTTGTTCGGTGGCTAGAAGCACTTTAATTTCAGGCTGTTATGCTCCTCGAACAGGAGTGCAGTATCATCGGAGAATGAAAAAAGCGCCCATGCCAGATGGTTTGGAAATGTTTCCTTCTTATTTGCGAAGAGCTGGTTATTATACCAGCAATAATGCCAAAGAAGATTATAATTTCATTAAATCGGAGGAAGTTTGGGATGAATCTTCCAAAAAAGCTACTTATCAAAACCGAAAAAAAGGGCAACCTTTTTTCCATGTGCAAAATTTTGGGATTACGCATGAAGGGAGACTTCATTTTTCAAAAGAAAAAATGGATAAAACGACTACTGAGGCGTCAGTCGACCAGATGAAACCTTTCCCTTATCATCCCAATACACCAACTTATCGTTATACGAATGCATGGTATCGAGATTTGCACCAAAATGCAGATGTAGCAATTGGTAAATTCCTAGAAAAATTGGAAGCAGATGGTTTAATGGACAACACCATCATTTTCTTTTATGGAGACCATGGCGGCGTTTTGCCACGCAGTAAAGGCTATATTTATGAAAGTGGTTTGCATGTGCCTTTAGTGGTTTATGTTCCAGAAAAATGGAAGCATTTGACCCCTATTAAAGCAGGAACTCGCAACGATGCTTTTGTACAATTCATTGACTTTGCACCAACCGTTTTGAATTTAGCTGGAGTGGATATTCCTTCCCAAATGGATGGGAAACCTTTTTTAGGAAAAGGGGTGAGTTCTGCTGATTTAGCCAAAAGAACAGTAATTCCGAACAAAGAAAATAAATGCTTTTTCAAAAAGTCACAAATTAAATTGAGCAATAGCTTATTATTTCGCAATTGCGATTGGATAATTCCCGCCTTAAAAAGGGCATAAAAACCTCCTTTGTTCTTTCCAAAAATTAATGGGCAATATTACCCCAGATGCTACATTTTTAGTAGCGAAATTGAAACGTATGTTTATGATTGAATTGGATTATTTGATGGTCAATTGAACCTTCTAACATTAAAGCCGATATCTCTTTAAACATCTGTTTTAAGGTTAATTTAGTTCCCTGTTGCCAATACTGCTTAACGGTTTTGGCTAAAGTGGCTAGTTGGTGGAACAAATGAGCAATTTGTAATGCTTGATAAAAATTTTTGATGGCTTTAAGGTTTTTACGGGCATATTTATGCTGTAAAGCATAACCTTCTTTTTTCTGGTTCTTGAAACCCTCATTTTCTATTTTCCATCGCTGTCTACCGTGATGACAGATACCAGCCGCATTTTTTGAATTTACTTTCAAGGAAGTCAAATGCACAAATCTACGTTCCACCTCTGTTCCCGTCTGTAGATTTTTAATCGTTTCCTTTGTTTCTAGCCAATGTATCTCATACCCTCTGTAATCAATAGCATTGAGCCAAGTATATTCGTAGTTTCGTGCCGATTTAGTATTAATCGCCTCGTAGCGACTAGTTTTATTATCTGGATATTTGGGCAACTCAAGACCAATAGTTTTCCACACACTTTTTAAACAGGTATCCTTGAAAGTGATAATGAATTGCCATTTATTTTGCTTACAGACCTCAAAAAAGGTTTGATTTGGATATAATCCATCCGCTAAAATGCAGATTGGTAACCTAGGAAAACTAGCCTTGATTTTTTTCGCTATCCTTACAAATGCTTTACGTTCACAGTCTTGTTTGTCATATTTTTTCCCATTCAATATCCATTCCGTTGCTATGGATATACTAAAACCATTTTCTGTTACTAACTTAGCTTCCAATACTGGTTGTATCCATACCTTTTTCTTTTTATACTGACGAAATGGGCAACCATCGTAGGGTTCTTTGTCAAAACTATATAAGCCCGTAGCATCTATGGAAATCTTGAAATATTGCTTAAATACTCGAAACTTATGGAATACTCGATTCTCTATTAAACGGCGAACCAATAGTTCCTTGAGTTTTTCCAAATGTTCCTCATCCAACCTTGCTAATACCCGATTAACTGTATCCATGTGGGGCAGACAATTACCAAAAACTTGTTCATAATTTTTCGCAAACTGCTCGGATGTCCTGTCTAAATTAAAACTATTTCTAGACTCCTCTTTGAATAAGAATAAGCTAATTGCTCCCAGTAATATCGCCGTCATATCATACTCACTTTTCCGCCTAAAGTCTGGTATCTTGCTCAGCTCTTCATACAACTCTGGAAAGTGATGAACTATCGCTTTATGCAACTCATAAATTAGGTTGTTCCGTGTTTTTGACTTACTCTGGCGATTTTCGTGTTTTTTCTTGCGGTTTTTCTCCGATCTTCTCTTTTTTTTGACGATTTTGCAGCCATAATTGAAATTTTATTAGGTGAAATAACCGTAAAATTATTTTTTTTGGTTGTTTCACCCTTTTGATTTCCAATTATTTATGATTCGTTCTGAATTACTGCAAAAGAAATACCGCATTCTCCTATGCCGACCGATTTGATGAAAAATACGATTTAGTGAGGGCTATTCGCAAAGGAAAGTATAAATATATCCGCAATTATCAACCCTTTAATATTGATGCCCTTTTTAATTTTTATCGCTATAAAATGTTGGCTTACAAAGAGTGGGAATCCTTATATAAATCGGGTCAATTAAATGAAGCGCAGCAACAATTCTTTCAGCCAAGAACGGCTGAGGCTTTGTATGATATTGAAAAAGACCCGTACGAAGTAAACAATTTAGCAGCGAATCCAACCCATCAAATCATTTTAAAAGAATTGAGGGGAATGGTACAACAACAAGTCAAAGGGATGCCTGACTTGAGCTTTTATCCTGAACCCTATTTTTTAGAAAACGGCTTAGCCAATCCTGTGCAATTTGGACAACAACAAAAAGCAGAAATTGCAGCGTTAGTAGATGTAGCTGATTTAAGTCTATTACCCTATAAAAAAGCTAAGAAAGGCATCAAAAAAGCTTTAAAATCCTATAATCCTTGGCAACGGTATTGGGGCTTAATTGTCTGTAGTTCTTTTGGTAAACAAGCTAATAAATTTTATAAAAAAGCGCAAAAGATAAGCCAGAAAGAAAAGGAAGGTATCGTAAAAATGCGAGCGATTGAATTTTTAGCCTTAAATCAACGAACCGTTGATAAACAAGAAATTATAAACTTATTAAAAAACGCAAAATCAAAAACGGAAGCTAATTTATTACTCAATTCAGTGGCTTTGATTAAAACCATGCAGCCTGATTTTTCCATTGACATTCCTAAATCCATGTTCCCAAAAGAATGGGTTGCTAAACCCAGTGATTTGGTGAATCGAAGAGCTGATTTTATTAATGAAGGGAAATAAATTAAATAACCACCAAATATGCAGATTGTGATTTGTAATTAGAGCAAATCATAAATCCTAATCTGTACAATTAATTTAGGCAAGAACAGCAAGAAATTCACTTAATTTCAATGAGGCTTTACCGATTATCCATAACATAAATTAAAAAAACGAAATAACGATGCGATACCTTTTTTTATTAATAAGTTTTACGCTACTAATTGCTTGTTCTCCTAAGGAACAGGAGGAAAAAAATGCAGTAGCAACTGATTCAAAAAAACAACCCAATATTGTTTTTATCTATCTAGACGATTTAGGTTATGGCGATGTAGGTGTTTACGGTTCGACCGAATTAAAAACGCCAAATATAGATAAACTAGTGGTTCAAGAATAAAGTTTCTAACAGTTAATATTTTTCAATTTTTTAGCTTTTACAAACCCCTTGAATTTCCATTTTAAAGGTTTGACTAAACACCGATTATAAAAATCAATGTAAGCTCTAATTTGAGCTTCTAGTTCTTTGACAGAAGAGAAACTGCTATTGGTAATTACATGTCGTTGTAACTTAGCAAACCAATTTTCAATAGGGTTTAACCAAGAACAATGTTTTGGGGTATAGGCAAATCGGATACGATGCTGGGGATTTTCTAAAAAAACTTGTCGGGTTTTCATGTTTTTTAAAATGCCCTTATAAGGGTATTAAAGAGATTGGTGTAAAAATGGGCGTTAAGGAATCTTCACCATTGTATCGAATAAAACGGATGGCTAATTTTCTTGAAGTCTTTCCATTTGATAAAGTAAGTCTCGTACTGGTTGTGCAGTAACCACATCAAATCGCTTTCTCAAAGTTGATGTATTCATTACGGCTACCGTAACCACACAAGTAGGAAGTACACGTACTGAAGTTCTTTGAAATTTTG
>JAFMDF010000445.1 GCA_017857395.1 Bacteroidota bacterium
AACCGCAAAGTTACAATAAATACTATTTAGAACTTCATGCGTAAACCACTAGTTCAGAGTAACGATGAACTCCCGTATAAGCATTCACTTTATAATCATTTTCAATCGGTTCTCCACTGCCATTACCATTACTTCGAAGTAAGGTTTCACAAGTACCATCTCCCCAACAAATCGTTAAACTATCTCGATCGGCTGGAATACTGCTAGTTTGGGTATAAGTAATAATGGTGGCTTCAATGGTTAAAGGAGCGATTTGTTTATAAATGATTTCACCTGCTCGGTTATGAGTAGCCATAAGCATGGTGCTGAAAAAACAACAGAAAAGAAATATAACAGTCTGGCGCATACGAAATGATTTAATAGTTATAGAATCGGGTTTTAATCAAAGAGTCTTTATAATAGGAAAAGGGTTGTGTAGGTAGATAATTTATAAAGCACTATATTTATAGCGCAAAGCAACACTTCGAGCTTTGTCCTTTGCGCTACGCTATACCATAAAAATATGTTAATTAATCACTATTATGTGGCAGAAATAGGTTTAATTCGTTTCTTACAGCGAGTTTGATTTACCCGAAAATATAAAAAAATATGAAGATACGTCTTTTTTATAGCCTATTCCTATTCTTTTTTATTGGAAATTTGACGGCACAAAAAGTATTACAAATTGAAAAGATAGGAAAAGCAAAGACCGAAAAGTTATACGTAGGCGAATCTATTTTTATCCAAACGGAATTAAATCCAGATTGGTTTGAAGGCGTGCTTGAAGATTTATTGCCAGATGCGCAAGCGCTTGTCTTTTACGATAGAATCATCCAAATTAAAGATATTACGGCTATTAAATTTCGAAAAAAAAGTGGGCTGAATGGTGCAGGAAAAGCGATGCAGTGGTCTTGGGTGGTACCCGTTGCTTATCAAGGCGTTTTTGATTTAGTCAATCCACCAGCTCCTGAAGAGCGGAAGCGATCTTGGATAGCTACAGGCTATATTGCTGCAGGTTCTTTTTTATTAGGGTCGCTAATGCGTTTAATCCCACCTAAGAAAATAAGGTTTGGGGAAGGAAGAAATCGACGATTGCGAATATTGGATTTAACTTTTTATCCAAGTGATAGTTTTACGACAACGACTAAATTTGATAAGAAACCATAGTGTAAGTAGTGCGACAAAAATGAGCTAACAATTTTTTTACCACAGAGAACTTGGAGAACACGGCGTTTTTTGACGAGTGCAGTTTAATTTTCACCCTATTTCAGGGAAAAGGATAAAGGTGCTTAGGGAATAATTTTCTACTATTAGCTTATTTTTGTCTGATTACTTATAAATATTGAAGGTTACCCGATAATGAGCGTACCCTTCAAGCCCCAATCTTTATCTTTACGCTACTTCTTTTCCTGTAGAAGCTTCCCAAAGCGCAAACCATTCTTCATCGGTCATTTCTATATCTACGGCGGCCAATGCTGCTTTGGCTCGATCAATTCTCGCCGTACCTAAAATAGGTAAAATTTTAGCAGGATGTTTTAATAACCAGGCCAAATAAATTCTATCTAAACCTACATTACCGCAGCGGTTACAAATGCCTTGAGCTACTTTTTGAATGCGTTGTGTTCGGATTTCTCCTTGTTCCGTAAATAAGTTGCCGCCACCAAGTGGTGACCAAGCCATTGGCGAAACCCGCTTTTTAATACATTGGTCAAAAGTACCATCTAGAAAAGGAGGTAAATGCAAAATAGAGGCCTCCACTTGATTGGTCATTAAGGTAATTCGAGATTGTAACATCTCGAATTGAGAAACGCTAAAATTAGAGACGCCAAAATACTTGACTTTCCCCTGTGCTCTTAATTGATTAAAAGCTTCTGCAATTTCATCGGGGTGCATTAAAGGGCTAGGTCGATGAATTAATAACATATCAATATAGTCCGTATTCAGCTCTTTTAATGAATTTTCTGCGGAAGTAATGATATGTTCTTTGCTGGTGCTATAAGATTTTATTTTATGGTGGGGTCGATTTGGTGTGATTAGATTAATACCACATTTGGTGATAATTTCCATTTTTTTCCTTAAATCAGGCCTAACTTTTAAAGCCTTCCCAAAATCGCCTTCAGTCGTATAATGACCATAAATATCCGCATGATCAAAGGTGGTAATCCCTGCTTCAATAGATTCTTCGATTAATTGGGTAATTGCTCTAGTTCTTAGTTTCCAGCCCCATGCGCCCCATTTCATCGTACCAAAAATAATACGAGAGAAGGTTGGACCGTTATTGGCTATTTTAATTCTTTTACTCATAGGTTTTAGACTATCAGGTTTTTAATTCTGTATTTTAATCGGATTAATAAAGTTTTTTTAACTGAATTATTTGCTCAGGTCCATAGTGTAGAAGTAACACAGATTGTTAATCAAGTTTTAATAGGGGATTAACAAGCCGTTTTATTTTTTACTTTATTTTGAGGAGGAGCAAAATTATTTTTGATGGCTAATGCTTTTTATTTTTGATATTAGTTTCAATTACTTCAATCATAACTCCTCACAACTTTCAATTATGCTACTTGGTCATAATAGTCATCCCATTTTTTCTCTTTAGGAGTCCCTAATTTACCTAGTTTTTGAGCGACTAACATTGAAACTGCTGCATCTCCAGTTACATTGGTAATTGTTCTGACCATATCAAGTGGTCTATCAACAGCAATAATCAAAGCCAATCCTTCTACTGGAATACCCGCTTGACCCAAGACAATAACCAACATCACTAATCCAGCACTAGGAACAGCCGCAGCTCCAATAGAAGCTAAAGAGGCAGTCATGACAATACCTAATTGGGTGGATAAATCTAAGTCTAAGCCATAAGCTTGAGCGATAAAAACGGCAGCTACTGCTTGATAGCAACTTGTTCCATCCATATTGACAGTTGCGCCAATAGGTAAGACAAAACTTGCTACTTCTTCATCTACTCCCAAATGTTCTTGCACTCTTTCCATAGTAACTGGGAGCGTAGCGGCACTAGAACTTGTTGAAAATGCTAACAGTTGAGCGGGGGCAATACCCTCAAAAAAGGAACGATAAGATCGACCCGTATAAATCTTTACTAGCATCGGATAGAAGACCAAAATCAAAATGCCTAGTCCTAGTAAAAGCGTAAAAGAATATTGCAACAATGCGATAAAAAGGTCTCTATTGGGGGCTTCTGCTACCAAGGCGGCGAGTAATCCAAATACCCCAATTGGAGAATAAAGCATCAATAAGTCAATCATTTTGAGAATGACCTCATTTAAACTATCAAAGAAATCTTTAACAGG
This sequence comes from Bacteroidota bacterium, assembly GCA_017857395.1. Lineage (GTDB taxonomy): Bacteria > Bacteroidota > Bacteroidia > Chitinophagales > Saprospiraceae > JAFMDF01. Next base: position 3,291 of record JAFMDF010000445.1, read on the forward strand.
TTTAGATTTTTCTGGTTCAATTAAAATAAGCCCTATAGCAAAGAAGATGGCAAAGAAAATGACCTGTAACATATTGCCATTATCAGCAGCAGCACCAAAAATATTATCTGGCACTAAATCTATTAAAGCTTGCAAAGGACCTGCTTCTTTTTGACTGGTAGCCAGTTCAATTTTACTAGCCGCAGCTCCTTTATAATCTGCTTTTAACTGTTCTCTTGTTTCTTCTGTGATGCCCGCCCCTGGTTGTATGAGATTCACGAGTCCTAAGCCTAAGACCACCGCAACAACGGTAGTGATGATATAAGTGCCAATAGTTCGACCACCCATTTGCGAAAGCTTAGAAATATCTTTTAAATCGGTAATTCCTTTAATTAAAGAGGCTAAAATTAAAGGAACTGCAATCAATTTTAAAGCTTTGATGAAAATAGTTCCAAAAGGTTTGACCCAATTGACAATTAATTCTTTCCCGCCAGCGAACTGAATCGCTATCCACCCAGCAATCATGCCAAGTATCATCCCAATAATTATTTTCCAATGTAGTGGTAGATTCTTCATTATATGATATTAGGTCGTAAAAGGATTTTTAGGCTTGTTATTATTTGAAAATAAAAAGACTATACCCTAAATAAATGATATTTTTTAAACTTGAATTATAAAACAAGCCCCCAAAATAGTAAAATTGTGGGTAATAATTTTATTAAAAATGCTTTATCCTTAAAATAATAATGACTGGAATTTCTGTCACAATACTTTAGTTAAAAAAATATAGAGGTATTTTAATCTGCATTTTTGATATTTTTTTAATTGATAATTAGTTGTTTAGGAATATAAGACAGAATAATTACAAAATTAAATATGTCACAAATTAGTATAATTTGTGTTGAAGGACAAGCTGATAAATCCGTACTTGCAGCATGTTGTAATAATAGTCTTCCTCCCAATATTACAATTCCCCTATCTTAACCTCCTTATTTCTAGTTCCCCATTAAAAAGAAAATTTAAAGGCCAACATACCCCAAAATAGTTTTATAAAAGCTACCAATAAAAGTTTATGCTTGATATTTCTTTCCCCTCTTGAAATTTCAAAAATTATCAACTGCTATAACTACTTACCATCTATTAAAGAGAATATTACATTTCCTTGCAAGCTTCCTTGCGAAGTATTGATTATTAGTTACTTGTAAAAAACAACAACATTTATTAGGAATTTATCAGACACTCAATTCCTTAGTAAGTGCTTTTGAATTAATTGCTTTAATGCTATGAAAAGACTTGTACTTTTTCCCGGTAAAGAACAAAAGATGCGACCATCTCACAAGGCAATCATGCCTCGAAATGAGTCACCTCCCGAGATTTACGAATATTTTAGGACAGAACACATGCAACAATTCCATTCTACCACTTTTCAATGGTTAAAGGCAGGACTATTAGTCTTAGCCCTTTTTGTGTTTGGGAATACTCAAAGTAATGCCCAAGTTTATGATTTAAATCTATCTCAATCTGTCGATAAGGATAGTGTTGGGATTGGCGATGTCGTAACCTTTACTATCGTGGTAGATCATGAAGCGGGTGATGTCGCATCTGGCATAGTGGTGACAGATTCTATTTCGAGCGGGCTGATTAATATTATGGTCGTCCCCCCAGGTAGTGGATCTGCTTCTTATGATAGTGGAACAGGAAAAATTACTTGGATGCTTGACCCTATATCTAGTGGGGATACTTCATTAACCTTTACAGGAGAAGTCACAGGAGAGGGTATATTTTTTAACATAGCAGAAATAACGACCTCTCCGAATGATTCGGATTCGGATGCTAACAATCAAAATTATTTAGAGGATGATATAGCGGCCGCCTGCGTGTCGGTTCCAATAAAACTGTGTACCGCTAATCAGGATTCAATACTAGTTTCTGCCCCAACCGGTGCCACGAATGTTCAGTGGTATCGGATTTATGATTTTGGGGGAGATGGTAGTATTGGAATAGGAGATACAATGGCGCTAACTGTAGGAGGTAGTATTTCTCTTGATTCAATTGGTATTTATTATTTCACAGCAGATTTAGGTAGTTGTCAAGCGGGAAATTGTTGTCCCGTAATGGTTGAACCAGCTTGTATGGATTTAGCCTTAACTAAGACATTAGCTACAACAGGAACTGTTATCCCTGGAGACACCGTTGAATTTTTAGTCAAAGTATATAACCAAGGAGATATTTATACGGACAGTATTCAATTATACGATTATCTACCTGATAGTTTAAATTTAGTGGTAGAGAATGGTTGGACTTTAACAGGAACAGGAGATACGACGGCTACCAAATTATTAACCGTAGCGGATAGTGATTTAATGGCAGGAGGCTTAGCACCAATGGATTCTGTCTCTGTAGCTATTCGAGCAGTTATTCCTTTTGATTTTAAAGGGACTAGTTTGGTTAATTATGCAGAAATAGCAAATCAAACAGATATTTTAGGAAATGATTTAGTTGATTCCGATTCAAACGAAGATACAGATAGAACCAATGATACTGGAGGCGAAGCTGGAGGAATTACAGATAATGTAACCGATGGTTCAAATAATGATGAAGATGATCATGATCCTGCTTTAGTAAATGTAGAACAAGTATTTGACCTTGCTTTAAGAAAAACGTTAGCAGCAGGTCAATCCGAAAATGTTAGCCCTGGCGATACCGTTAATTTCCAGATTTGGGTATATAACCAAGGAACTCAGCCAGCTTATAATTTAAATTTAGTTGATTATTCACCAGTCGATTCTTTAGTTATTAATAATGGATTTAGTCCTAATTGGATAGATGTGGGTTCTAATGCAGCTTTATTCTTTGCTGGACCAATTGCTGCTGGTGATTCTATGTCAACGACTATATCTTATTATATTCCATTAGATTTTATGGGCACTAGCCTAACAAATAATGCAGAAATTACATCAGCGGATAATGATAATAATGGGGGCAATACACCTCCGACAGATATAGATTCCTATCCAGATGCTTTTAATGGAGAAACCAACTCTGTTAATGATGATATAACTGGTGATGCCATAAATGGAGTGAATGAGGATGAAGATGATCATGATTTTGAAACCGTTAATTTAACACAAACTTACGATTTAGCCTTAACCAAAGTATTGGTAGATAAAGGCACGCCTTATGTAGCAGGCGATACAGCAACCTTCCGAATTTATGTATATAATCAAGGAACATTAAATGCGGATGCGAATACAGTAAAAGTACAAGATTACATTCCATCGGATATGATATTAGC
>JAFMDF010000446.1 GCA_017857395.1 Bacteroidota bacterium
GATTTATCTAATATCAAAAATCCAGTATCTAGAATCAAAATGTCCAGTAGTAAGGCGTAAGTGAACAAATGTGGGATAGCATGCTAAAAATTAGCGATTCAGCACCAAGTTTATTTCACATTTAATCATTTTTGGTTTTTTTTTGGGAAGGCTAACCTAGAATGTCGGTACTACGCTCAAAAAATTAACAACAAAAAAGTAGCTCCAAACGTTTTTTTGATAAACAATCACTAATTTTCGCTTTAATTCAATTTTTTTGAGTGCAATTAAATTCACCCAATATGTTCAAATATATACTCCTGTCTTTTTCCTTACTCTGTCTCATCGGTAGTTGTACTTATGTTCAGAAGATTAAAGATGGCACGACCGCTTTTGAGCGCAAACAATTCAAAAGAGCTATTCCGATGCTCAAATCAGAATATAAGCGAGCTAAAAGTCGAGTTGACCAAGGGAAACTAGCTTTTTTGGTTGGAGAAAGTTATAAGTTGACCAACCAGTCTGATGAAGCAATCGAGTGGTATTTGACTGCTTATGATTATTCTTATGGTACAGATGCTTTGGAAGAATATGCTTATGCACTAAAACGAACGCAGCAATATGCAGAAGCTATTCAGGCTTTTAAGGATTTAGGGAATGAGATTGGTAGCCCTTATGAGTATAAGCGAGAAATTCGGAATTGTGAGATTGCTATGAAATGGTTAACCGTCGGCGCTTATGAAGAATATACCGTTGGAAAAACACGATTCAATAATCGAGCAGCTGATTTTTCTCCTGCTATTTATTTGGGCAATGCCTTGGTTTTTAGTTCTGATCGAGCGGAAAGTATGGGGGAAGAAGAATACAGTTGGACAGGAAAAGACTTCATGGATTTATTTATAGTTGATTTGAATACGAATGAGGTTACTTCTTTTGAATCTCCAATTAATACGGTGCATAATGAAGGTTCGGCTGTTTTCACTAAAGACTTTGGGGAGATGTATTTTATCCGTTGTTTTGGAGATGAAGACAATCAAGCTTTTTGTAAAATTATGAGGAGTGAAAAAGATGGCAATAGCTGGACGGTACCACAAGTTGTTGACTTCACAGAACCAGCAGTAAATTACATTAGCCCTGCCCTTTCTGATGATGGGAATACGCTATATTTTTCTGCCAATCATCCTGATGATGGTTGGGGCGGCTTTGATATTTATGAAAGTAAACGAACACCCGCAGGTTGGGATATTCCCAAAATTCTGAGCAGAAACGTCAATACTATTGGCCATGAAAAATTTCCAACAGTTGATGCAGATACGCTTTACTTTTCTTCCGATTTTCATGCGGGTATGGGCGGATTAGATATTTTTAGGGTTTATAAAAGAGATAACGGCGAATGGTCTTCGCCATTTAATTTAAAAGCACCAATTAATTCTGGCGCAGATGATTTTAATTATGTAGTAGATTATCGAGCGCCGATTGTCAACCCTAAAGTAATTCATAAAGGATATTTTACCTCCACCCGCGATGAAGGTAGTGGCTTGGATGATATTTATACTTTTGAAAAATTAGTCCCTCCTCCTCCCCCACCGAAAGATACCACTAAAGAAGAGCCGCCAGTCGTTTATTCAATGACTTTAAATGGCTATGTTTTAGAAAAGATATATGAAGATCCTAATAATCCAAACAGTCGAGTTTTGGGTCGAAAACCGTTAGATGGTGCAAGTGTACAAATCAATATCAATGGCAAAAGTGAAACGGTAAAAGTTGGTGCAAATGGTCTATTTGAATTGGCATTAGCCGAAGATACAAACTATGACTTTTTTGCTTCCTATGAAGGCTATTTGAATAATGACGAACGCTTCTCTACCAAAGACATTAGTAAAGACCCTGCCGATCCCGATAGGTTGTTTGAAATAGAAATTGTCTTAGATAAAATCTTCAAAAACCAAGAGATTGTTTTAGACAATATTTATTATGAATTCGATAAGGCAGATATTCGAAATGATGCCAAACCGACCTTAAATGAATTGGCTGATTTATTGAGTCAAAATCCAACTATTAAAATAGAATTAGCAGCACATACCGATTGCCAAGGTCCTACTAATTATAACCAAGATTTATCTGCTCGACGAGCAAAATCTGCGGTAGATTATTTAATATCTGCTGGTATTGAAGATACTCGATTGTCTTCTCGTGGTTATGGAGAATCTTCCCCTGCGGTGGATTGTGTTTGTTCTCGATGTACGGAAGAAGAACATCAGGCGAATCGGCGGACTACTTTTAAGATTGTGGATTAAGACATAAAAAAAGCCAATCGCCTCCTCACCCAAGGAAACGATTGGTTAGTTTTTTTTGCTTAATAGGCAATTCTTAAATGTTGTAATCTGTAAAATTTCGTTAATCAATAGGCGATATTGTTAACGCTTACTCCAATCGAAGCATCTTCTGAGTCCGTGTACCAAATGCAGTTTCTAATTGATAGAACAACAATCCTTTTTGTTGTACATCGTTCATTTCTAATTCATTAATACCTTTTTCAAAGATTTGCTCGACGGATTTTAGTGTTCGTCCTGTGCTGTCTAGAATGGTCAATTTGCCCTGGCTTTTCGCAGGTAAAGTGAATCGAATAGTGGTCGCTTGCTTAAACGGATTTGGTTGGTTTTGGAATAATATGTAATCATATTTATTATCCAAAAACGCTAATCCCATTTGATAAACCGTTCCTAGTCCATCATAAGCTTCGGCAGGGGTGAAAGCAGAATTAATGGTAAATAATTCGCTTACTGCCACGGTCTTATTCGTTTTCACCTTTAGTTGAAAACTTAATTGTTCATTGGTATTCGTTGGTGCATCCCAACTCATAGTTAAAGCCCCTCTATTCAAGAAACGCGTACCAAAATTAGCATCGCTAACTTGGCTCGTTGCAGGAATATCTATTAGTTCTACTAAACTTGGGTCAAAACTAAGCGTCATTTGGAGTGCTTGAATGTCTGCTTTGTTTAAATTAAAAATAAGCGTTTCAATAGTGTTCTTATTAATTTGCCTGTCCCGTAAGGTAAAGTCAATTTGATGTTGATTTCTAGATTTTGCTGCTATTGGCAATGCTTTTTGACCTACCGCATTGCCATTTAAATCACCAACTTTAATGGCTATAAAGTCTACTTCCATAGCTGCTTGTAATTCTGGTATCGTTGCGTATTCTGGTATTGCTTCTGCAAATGGATTGGCAGAATTAGCAAATTCATAGTCTGCCCTGATAAAGCGCCAAGAAGTATTATTTTCAAATGTCTCATCTACTTGTAAAATGACCTTTCTTAATGCGACAATGTCCGCTGTAGTAATAGTATTACTATGGTTCACATCCGCTGCTATCATTTTATAAGGAGAATCTAATTCCACAAATCCTAGAATATGCCTTCTCAGTTGTAAAATATCGAAAGTAGTAACGCCATTTAAGACATCGTCTTCTTTTTTAGGATTAATATTCACATTGGAGCTTCTGGCAAATTCAAAATTATACTGTCCATCAGTATCCGTCAACGACCTATCAATCATCTCCAATAAATGATTTTCCGCTGTTACTTCTACTGCTTCTATTGCTTCTCCAGATTCTTTAAAAATCTGTCCAATTATACCTGTCATGCCACCAATCGTATCGACCGTAACAGTTGTATCTTGCCCCAATCCAGCACATATATCTGCGCCTTTGATGACAAAAGTAACGGGACAGAAATTTTGGTTACCGGAAGCATCTGTTACCCAAGCCTGTACAGATTTGAGTCCTAAATCATCGCATCCATAAAATCTTACCGTTTCACTCGTATCTTGAGAAAAAGAAAAAACATAGTCATTTCCGCAATCTTCACAGTTGTCAATAATTTCTTGATGGAAATCATTTGCCCAAACCTCTATTTCTCCTGCATCATCTAGATTTAAGGTTAAGCCAGGAATACAAATTATTTCTGGTGCTTGACAGTCTTTAACCGTGTAGTCTCTTCTACAAATTGTTTCATTCCCACAAGCATCGGTTGCATAAAAATCAACCCATAATTGTCCTTGTCCTACTTCTGGGCTCATAAAGCCATTTCCTGCATCCTCAATAATACCTGTGGTTACTTCACCAGGGCATATATCTGCTGGAGTAAAAGTCCATATTGCTCGGATAGCTACTTCGCTACTACAGTCCAAAGCCGTTACGCCTCCTACCTCAAAAGAACGTGTACAAGCACCTCCATCCAAACATATATCAAAAAATTCTCCATTGCAATCAAGTATAGGCGCCTCTAAGTCCATTACCTTTATCATTTGCACCTGCTCATAAATAGAATCCGTACAAAGGTTCTTAACAAACCAAGTTCGATAGAAGGTCATACAAGATGGAGCATCGCCATGAATAGTTGAATCCTCGTAGAAAAATTCTACCATTTCACAATCAGCTCCAATAATTTCTAATTTTCCTGTTCTATCAGGCGTTAATTCACTAACATCTGTTACACAAGTCGTATCCAAATAATCTGCTGGAAAGTTAATCGTTACAGGCGTATCATCTATAAATGATACTAATTGCTCACAAGTTACTGGGCCATTTCCTGCCGAATCATATACTTCCCAAGTATATATAACTGCACCTACGCCACAATCATTTCTAAAATCTTCTTTTAACATCGCTTGATAAGTAAGTCCTCCGATACAATCATCCACAGCAGTTGGCGGCGTCAATAAACTATCTCTAATTTCAGCCAAACTTAGGCCACTATTACATATTATGCTAACTGGGTCTGCACAGCTAATAATAGTTGGCGGGGTTTTATCGTCAATCAATACTTCTATCATACAGATAGCACTATTTCCATAACAATCTGTAATCTGTAACATGACCATTAAAGGGTCATCTATTCGAGCATCTTCACAACTAAAAGCTACATAATCCATAAATTCCGCTGAATCAATATCCATTCTTCTTACTTGGAATTTTTCAATACAGCAATTATCATAACTCCCATTATCAAAAGATGCGGCATAGATAATTCCTTCTCCATTTTTATCTAAAGACAGTTTGGTTAACCCGTTACAAACTGGAGTTGGTGCGATGTCATCTTTTATTTCAATAATACAAGCATTGTCTAAATTATTACTAATATTTCCACAAGCATCTGTTGCTTGATAATAAATTTCATAAATACCATATTCTAACTCCTGCATAAATCCGCCATTCGCATCTTCTACCCTAGCGACTACTTTCTTTTGGCCTGTTTCTTTATCTGTTCCGTAGATTTTTGTAATTACATGAATATTTTCGGCTTGACTACAGTCATCTGTAATAATAGCTGATGGAATCATCACATTCGCTAAACAAGAAAACGGCGTCACCTTTGCCGAAGCAACAACGGTAATTATACCGTTGTCGCATGCAATTATAGGTGCTGCCCTGTCCACAACTTCGATGATTTGAACGTGTTGCAGTGTTTCTTCTGTGCATGTGTTAAGTAATGTCCACGTCCGCTCGATGGTAAAAGCACCATCACATTTTGGCATAATAACATCTTTATGATGAGTAGTGATTTGACAAATATCATACGGAATACCTAAGTCGTGTAAATTAGGAACGCCTGTTAAACTTAAATCGGCTGAATCAAAACCAATACAAGAAAAAGCATTTTCGCCGATATAATTTGGTGGAAAATGAATGTCTCCTAATTCCGCTAATCTTAAAATTATGGTTTGTACACAAGTATTACAATTACCGTTATCATCACAGCTTGTCCAAGTTCGGTAAATTGTCCCTGCTATTCCATTAAGATATCCTTCATCTCCGCAAACATTTAATACGGTTTTATCTTCATAGTCATAAGTTACCCCTGAACAATCAGCTGAGCATACATCCATCAAAATTGGATTAGGAACACTTCCGCCCTCGGAGACAGGAGCCGTATTTTGATTACACCATAATTCACCTGATTCACAACTAATTCGTGGTGCTATTTTATCTTCTACTACAACCTTAGACCAACAGCTATTTCCAGAATACCAATGCTTTACCTTGACCAATAAAGTACGCCCGACATATTCACAAGTGATAACTGGACTTGATGGAATTTCTATGCCTTCCTCATCCATTATCACTACCTTATAAGCAGATGGACCATTGGGACTACAAATATTAGAATTATCAGGGTCTCGCAAAATCATCCGATAGGTAATCTCTGCCTCACATTCATTGTTTAAAGAAACTTGAATTTCATCATCACAAGACATAGAACATTGTCCATAACTGTGAAAAGTAAAGAAAAATACAAAAAACAGGAGACTTAGTAAACGCCTGCTAATCAGAAAGTTAATTGGTGTAAAATTTTTTAACTGCATACTCATAGATGTTTAATCTTCCCGAAAATTTGTTACTAATTTTTATTTAAATATCATTCTCTCGAAAAATATTAAAGGTCAAATTTTGATGATTTAATGTTTAAATAGAATCTTCAATTACGAATGTTCTAACCCATTAAGTTGTTAGCCATTTTAAGCTCTAACGACACCCCACATCTTTTTAAAAAGCATAGTTCTTTGACATAAATACAT